>CANKOI010000167.1 GCA_947484175.1 Deltaproteobacteria bacterium | reverse complement strand
GAGCTGGTCGAGCAGCTCGGAGAGCGGCCGGCCTTCGGCCCAGAGCCGTCCGTACGGCACCATCTCCGGGCACCAGCACACCTCGTTGCCGGTGATCTGCTCCGACCCGCGCACGATCTCCGAGCGCCGCACGCTCTCCACGGCGCGGATGATCCCCATGTCGTCGCCGCGAATCTTGATGCGCGGCCGAACGTCGCGCCCGAACTCCTTGTTCACGGCGCAGAGCACCCCGAAGAGCCGGGCTGTGTCAACCTCCTCGAGCACACCAGCGAGGATCAGTTCGGTCACAAAAATCTCCTCTATCTGTACGTGACGCAGCACCTTCGCGCCCGCCCTGAGCTCCGCGTTCGGGCCCACGTAGCCGGCGTACTCCAAGAACTGGATGCGGCGCTGAACGTCGTCCCACACCCGCCCCTCGGCGGCTTCGGCCTTCCGCGACATCCGTTCGGCTTCCTTGTTGTTTCGGCGATCTCCGGTCGCCGCGAGCGAGGCGGCGTCGCGCTCCAGACGGCGGGCTTCGTTCTGCATGGCGAACGCCAAGAAGCTCTTTTCGACGACCTCCCGGATGTGGTCGGGCCCGGCCCGGTCGAGCAGGTTCACGATGCTGTTGAAGGAGAGCGCGAAGCTGGAGCGCACGGGCTCCGGTTCACCTCGGAGGTAGGCCTGTAGCGAACGCTCGTTGTAGCTCCACTCTTGGGGGTCGGTGCGGATCACCACATGCCCTACGTTGTCGAGCCCCCGGCGCCCGGCCCGCCCCGCCTTTTGCATGAACTCGCGGGTGGTGAGGGGGCGGAGCATCCGGCCGTCGAACTTACGAAGTCCGTCGAAAACGGCACTTCGGGCTGGCATGTTGATGCCAAGCGCGAAGGTGCTTGTGCAGTACAGTACGTAGATCAGGCGTGCTTCGTACAGCTCCTCCACCAACGCCTTGAGCTGCACGTGCAGTCCGGCGTGGTGGAAGGCGATTCCCTTCTCGTAGAGCGCGCGAAGAGCGGGATCCAGCACCTTACCGCCGTCGCTGCCTGCGAATTGGTCGAGGCGGGCCTCCAACTCCACCCGCTGCGCCTTGGGTACGAGGCCCTGTCGCAGCCGCTCGCCGAGGGAGCGCGCAAAGTTCTCGACGTTCTTACGTGAGAAACAGAAATACAGGTAGGGGAGGTGGTCGCGGTCCACCAGCATGTCGAACACGTCGTGGTGCGTCGTGATGGGCGTTCGCGCCGCGCCGCCACGACCGCCATGTCGGTCGGGGCGGCCTCGGTCCCTCCCGGAGCGCCCGCTTGCGTCCCGCCCCCGGCCGCCCGCCGGTGCAAGTTGGCCTGCGTACCGCTCCATTTTCTTGGCAAACTCGGCGGGCGGAAAGAGCCCGATGTTTACGTCGGCCACCGCAAAGTCCAGCGGCACGGCCCGGTGGGTCTCTTCAACCACCTGTACGTGGCGGTTGCGCACGTGTCCCAACCACGCCGCGAATTGGGCAGCGTTTCTCAGCGTGGCGCTGAGGCCGACGATCTGCACCCGCTCGGGCAGGTAGATGAGCAGCTCCTCCCACGCGGTGCCGCGCTCCCGGTCGTCGAGGAAATGGATTTCGTCGATCACCACGGCGTCGAGCTGGTCGAGGGTTTCCCCGCCGAGGAGCATGTTTCGCAGGATTTCGGTGGTCATCACCCGACACGGGGCGTCGCGGCGGATCACGAGATCGCCCGTGACGAGGCCGATCCGCTCCGGGCCGAACATCCGACCGTAGTCGCGATATTTCTGGTTGGAGAGGGCTTTGATGGGCGCGGTGTAGATCACCTCACGGCCGGCAGAGAGCGCGCGGTCGACCGCCCAGTCGGCGATCACGGTCTTGCCGGTGCCCGTGGGGGCGCACACGAGCACGGAGTGGCCGGTCTCAAGGGCGCCGATGGCGTCGAGTTGGAAGCGATCGAGTGTGAGACCGCGGAATTCTGTGGGGGGCATCGGGCCGGCGGATAACGCGGTGGGGCCGGGGCCGGGGCCGGCAGCGTCGTCAGCTTCGCCGGCGCCGCAGCCTTGCGGCCAGCCAGAGGCCGGGCACCGCGAAGAGCGCGCTCGCCCCGCTGCTGTTGCAGCCTGCGAAGATCGAGTCTTCCGGGTACGGGAACTCCAGCGTGAGGGTCTCCTCCGCTTCGGATTCCAGCGTGCGAGAGAGGAGCGTCACCACGGGGGCGCTGCCCGGCTCAGCCCTTACGAGCACGCGGTGCAGGTGCGTTGCGAGGAGGTCGGCCTCGTTCACCCCATCGCCGGTGGCCTCGGTGGTGGAGGCCACATCGGTGTTCCAAGAGAGCCACGCCCGGCCGTCCTCGCTGTAGTCGACCTGGACGTTGCTGATGGTCACGGGGCCCGACTCGGCGAATGCTGTTTCGTCGAGCGGCAGCGCCAGTGCGGCCACGAGGTTCAGCTCGCCGTAGCCGCTGGAGGAGTCGTAGCCTGGATTTTCGAGGTCGTCGGCCGTGTGGATGAGCACCTCCGCGATGGCTTCGGGCCGTACCCACCCGCGCTGCACCAGCAGGGCCGCTGCCGCCGCCACGTGGGGCGAGGCCATCGAGGTGCCCTGCGTGAACACATACCGCCACCCACTCATCGTGATGCTCTCCTGCACCACGCCGTCGTCGTGCCCATCGCCATCGCGATCTTCCTGCGATTCGCCGCCCGGCGCCACGAGGTCGAGCTGCGGGCCCTGGTTGGAGTAGGCCGTGACGGTGTGGGCGCGCCCTACCGCACCCACCGCGAACACCGAGGGGAGGGCGGCCGGGTAGAGCACCCCGTCGAGGGCGCCGTCGTTCCCCGACGACGCGGAGATGAAAATGCCGTTCTCGAAGGCGTAGGCGCAGGCGTCGGCCACGAGGTCGGAGCGAACGGTGCTGCCAATGCTGAGGTTGATCACTTGCGCGCCGTGGTCTGCAGCCCAGATGATCCCGTCGGCGATGTCGGCGCTGTCGCCCCACACCGCGCCCGAGGGTTCGTCGTAGTGCATCACCCGCACCGGCAGGACGCTCACACCGGGAGCGATGCCGGCTACGCCCTCGAGGTTGTCGGTTCGCTGCGCGATGGTGCCGGCCACGTGGGTGCCGTGGGCCAGGCCGCTCGCCATTGCGTCGTCGT
>CANKOI010000166.1 GCA_947484175.1 Deltaproteobacteria bacterium | reverse complement strand
GGCACCATCGCCGGCCTCAACGTGCTCCGGATCATCAACGAGCCCACTGCGGCGGCGTTGGCGTACGTACACGACCGACGAAAAAACGCCACGATCGCGGTCTACGACTTCGGTGGCGGCACCTTCGACATCAGCATCGTGCACATCGACCGCGACGTGGGGGAGGTTCGTTCCACGCGAGGCAACAACGCCCTCGGGGGCGCCGATATCGACCGCTGCTTGGTCGACTGGCTGGCGGAACAGTTCAAAGACGAAAACGGCGTCGATGTGTCAGGCGACCGAATCGTACGCCAGCGTCTCCGGGACGCGGCCGAGCGAGCCAAGATCGAGCTGTCCACCGCCATGGAAACGGCGATCCACCTCCCCTTTCTGGTGGCCGACGCATCGGGGCCCCGCCATCTCCAGATCCGCCTCTCCCGTGCGATGTTTGAGACGCTTGCCGGCCCCTTCTTCGATCAGACGATCGACGAGTGCCGCAAGGTGATGGAAGAGTCGGGTCTGTCTCCCGCCGACATCGACGAAGTCGTGATGGTGGGCGGAAGCAGCCGCATTCCCCGCGTGAAGGAGCTGGTGAAGGAGTTCTTCAACCGGCCGCTGAACCACGCCTTCAACCCCGACGAAGTGGTGGCGATCGGCGCGGCCATCCAAGCGGGGGTGCTGGAAGGTGAGGTGAAGTCGGTCACCCTGCTCGACGTCACGAACCTCTCGCTCGGCATCGAAGTGGAGGGGCGGCGCTTCGCGAAGCTCATCCCGAAAAACACCACCATCCCGGCTCAGAAGGTGCAGCTGGTCAGCACGGTGATCGACAACCAGCGCGCGGTGAAGATCCACGTACTGCAAGGAGAGAGCGCGCTCTCCAGCGAAAACGTATCGCTCGGTGAGTTTGAGCTCGTGGGGCTCGACCCTGCGCTCCGCGGCGTGCCTCGCATCGAGGTGAAGTTCGCCATCGACGCTTCTGGAATCGTGAACGTGAGCGCCCGCGATGGTCGCGGTCTGCAGAATCAGGTCACGATCCGCGCACCGACTGGGCTGTCGAAGCTCGAGATTGAAGAAGCGAAGTCGGAGGCAGAGGCCCACGACACGCGCCGCGAGGCGGCCGCCGAAACGAAAGACCTTCGATTCGCGGTTGAGAAGCAAATCGTGGCGTTGGAAACCCTCCTCCGCGAGCACAAGGCGGTGCTCCACAAGCAGGACTCCGCCGAGGCCGAGCAGGCGCTAAACCGGGGGCGCATGGCGCTCGCGAAGAGCACCGACAAGACCAACCTCGAAGACACCGCGAACTACCTCAAGCGCTTCGCAGCCCACCTGCTCGACAAGCTGGGTGGAGTGCAGCTCTCCTGACCCTCGCGCACTGCGCGGCGAGCCGCATTGGGGTCAGCCACCGGCCAAGAGCAGGTCAGCCGCACGCTCGATCACGCCCGGTGGTCCCACGCAGGCCACCAGTTCCTCTGTCGGCGGCGCCGTAGCCGCGGCAAGCGCCAACCGGAGATCGGCCGGCGTGAAGTGCTGGACGAACTCACGCACGGCCTCGCGGTCGCTCAGCAGGTTCGGCAAGGCGAGAAAACGAATCCCTCCGACCAGTCGCTTCCCCACCGCGTACGTCAGCCAGTGGACCCGGTGGGCGACCACGAACGGCACGCCATGGAGGGCCAGCTCGAGCGTGACCGTGCCCGACTTCGCGAGCGCCCGCTCGGCCCGTACCATCGCCTCGGCGCTGCCCACCACGTGAAGGCGCGGGTCGGCGGGAAGACGGCTCCGCAGCTCGCTACCCGGCGCTTCGGCGACAAGAACGGTGTGGGCGTCGCGGGTGGCTTCGAGGAACGGGGCAAGGTGACGGGAGAGCTCCGCGGGGCGGGAGCCGGGGAAGAGGGCGACGACCCCGGGCTCGGGTGCGCGTGGGCGCACCCTGTCGAGCGCGGGGTGCCCCAAGAAGCGGGCGTCGAGGTCGGTGCCCGCGTACAACGCCGGCTCGAACGGGAAGAGGCACCAGAGCTGCGAGAGCGCGGCAGCGACGGCATGCTTACGCCCCGGACGCCACGCCCAAAGCTGGGGAGAGACCCACCCCACGGTGCGAACGCCGCGGCGCCGCGCGGCAGCAGCGACGGGTAGATGGAAGTCAGGGGCGTCGATGCACAGGAGGGTGTCCACCCCGGGCACGGCGGCCCTCAGGAGCGCTTGCCGCTGCCGACGGAGCGCCCCCAGGTGGGCGAGCACCTCCCAGAGCCCCATCGCGGGCGGAGCCAACGGCGCGAGGGGCACCAGACCGGCGGCCTGAAGGCACGGGCCGCCCAGCCCGGTGAGTGTCAGGGGCACCCCGCGCCGCCGCAGCTCCGCTACGAGCTCCGCGCCGAGCCGATCGGCGCTCGGCTCGATCGCGCTCAGGAGCAGGCGCACCGGATCCGTTCGGCGAGCTCGATCACCGGCAGAGCGACAGTGGCCGAAACCGGGAAGGGCGGCCCGCCCGCGGCGGCGTCGAGGAAGGCCACCAATTCCGCACGGAGCGCATCCCCAGCGGCGACCGGAACGGACTGCTCCGCGAGGTTGCCATCCACGTGTACCAGCGTGCGGGCCTTCAGGTCGGCGCTCCAGTACCCACCTGCGCTAAACACCCGAAGGACCCTCGCTGCCCTCCGGCTCACCCGACTCGCCGTAAACAGGCCCACGGCGCCATCCTCGAGCTCCACCCGCGCGTGGACGATGTCGATGCGCCCGCTCACCATCGACAGCCCGTTCGCGCGCACTTCCCGCACCGGCGATGGGCAGAGCGCACCGAACAGGTCGAGGTCGTGGACCATCAGGTCGAGAACCACGTCCACGTCGAGGCCACGATCGGCCCACGGCGCGAGCCGCTCGGCCTGAACGAATCGGGCCGCGGGGTTACCGAGCGCCACGAACGCCGGGTTGAAACGCTCCACGTGGCCCACGGAACAATGGGGGAACTGGGCCAGCCGCGCCGCTTCGACGGGCGTCGCAGCGGCCGGCTTCTCCACCAGCACCGGCACCCCTCGCTCCAGCCAGGGGAGCGCAACCTCGAGGTGGCTCCCGGTCGGCGTGGCCACGACAACCGCGTCGGGGGAATCCGGGGGCTCGACCAAGCCGCGCGCCGGATCGACGATGTCCACGCTGTGACCCAGCTCGCCGAGGTGCCGGGCGTGGTGCGCTCCCATCCGGCCAAGCCCGTAGAGCGCTACCCGCACGGGAACTACTCGTCCGCCTGATCCGGGGCGCCCACCGAGCGGCAGATGCCCCGCTGGCTGCTCTCCAGGAAGTCGACCAGCTCGAT
>CANKOI010000165.1 GCA_947484175.1 Deltaproteobacteria bacterium | reverse complement strand
GGGGAAGGGCGCACCTCGTTGAGCACCAAGCCGGCCACCTGCTGCTGCATCGGACCGAGGCGGGCGTAGAGCTGCTCCGTTTCCCGCAGCGGCATCTCTTCCGGGATGGTGACCAGCACCAGCACGGTGCGAGAGGGGTCCTCCACCAGCTCAGCGATGCGCTGAGCGTTGTCGTAGAAGGGGCCGGCGCGGGTGAGGTCCATCATCGCTCGGGGGGCGCCGAACATGGTGAGCCCGTGGCCGGTGGCCGGCGCGTCGACCACGATCTGGTCCCACCGGGGGCGGCCGTTCTCTGTCTCCCGCTCCGCGAACCACACCTTGCCTAGCTGCACGAGGTCGTGAAGACCCGGGACAGCGTCGACAAACGGGCCCATCACTCGGTTCTCAAACACCATGCGGTACAGGCGCTGGAAGTGGAGCTGAAGCATCACGTACTCCCGGATCGCCTCTTCGGGGGTGATGCTCAGCGTGTACAGGTTGTTGGCCAGACCGGTGGCCTCGTAGCCTTTGGAGGGCTTGCCGAAGAGGGCGGGCACACGCGTGGCGCCCTGCGTTTCACAGAGCAACACACGCTTGCCGCTTCGCGCCGAGGCCATCGCGATGCTCGCGGCAACGGTGGTCTTTCCCACGCCACCCTTGCCGGTAACGAAAACGACCCGGCGGCTGGCGAGGGGCAGCATGGCCGGCGCGCATATGTCGCGGCCTCGGGGGCGTCGACTAGCGGGGGGCGTTCGTGATAGCTCGCGCGCGCCCCGCCGGAGGAAGCCATGCCGATCTACGAATACGCCTGCAACGAATGCGCTCACAAGTTCGACGCCCTGCAGAAGTTCGACGACCCGCCGATTTCGGTGTGCCCCAAGTGTTCCGCCCAGTCGGTGAAGAAGCTGATCAGCGCGACGAACTTCGTGTTGAAGGGGGGGGGCTGGTACAGCGATCATTACGGGCTGAAGTCGGGTGACGGCGGGGCGAAGTCCGAGGCGTCCTCCGGGGGGGAGGGCGGAGCGGCGAGCGCTGCTGGCAGTGCCGCACCCGCGGCGGCCGCGGCGGCGGCTCCGGCGGCGGCTCCTGCCGCCGCGCCGGCCAGCGCCCCCGCCGCCGCGCCGAGCACCACGAAGTGAGCGCGCGCCTCCTCGACGGCAAGGCGGTTGCCGCCGAGCTCACCGAGGCGCTTCGACTGCACGTCGCGGGCCTCGCTCGGAAGCCCGGGCTAGCGGTGGTGCTGGTGGGCGATGACCCCGCGAGCGCCGTGTATGTGCGCAACAAGACCCGCACCGCCGAGCGCATCGGGCTCCGCCATTGGCAGATCACCCTCCCGGCCTCCACCTCGGAGCGCGAGTTGCTCGACGAGGTGGATCGTCTCGCCGCCGACCCCGATGTCGACGGCATTCTCGTGCAGTTCCCCGTTCCCGAGGGCATCCGGCGCCTCGCCGTCGTCGACCGCCTGCCGCCCGGAAAGGACGTAGACGGGCTCCACATCGAGAATGCAGGCCTGCTTGCCCAGAAGCGCGACGGGTTCGTGCCCTGCACCCCCGCGGGCTGCATGGAGCTGCTCGCGCGCACCGGCGTGTCTCTGCGCGGCGCCGAGGCCGTGGTGATCGGGCGAAGCGACCTCGTGGGGCGCCCCATTGCTCGCCTCCTCGAACACGCCGACTGCACCGTGACCGTTGCCCACAGCCGCACACGCAACCTCGCCGAGCACGTGGCCCGTGCCGACGTGGTGGTGGCCGCCGTGGGCGTTCCCGGCATGGTGCGCGGCGAGTGGATCAAGCCCGGCGCCATCGTGCTCGACGTGGGCATCAACCGCCTTCCCGACGGCACCCTGACCGGCGACGTGGAGTTCGCGCCCGCCCGCGAACGCGCCGCCTGGATCACGCCCGTTCCTGGCGGCGTGGGCCCGATGACGATCGCGATGCTGATGGCGAACACGGTGAAGGCGGCGAGGTGATCGCTCCTCCCGTGCCCCGCTGCGGGGCGAGCGGAGGGACGGCCAATCGCGGCAGGACCCAACACCAACGCTGTGTTTCCCTCCCGCGCGCCCCCACCTCCACAGTCGGCAGGCAAGAGACCTTCGCGCCACCGGCGCCGCGTCCTGCGCGGCGAAACCTCACCAAGTTCTCGAGGAATCACAACATGTGTTCAAACACCACATACACCCCCAAAACGGGGATGGTGGTGGTGCTCCCATCGCCCTCCTCCAACCGATCGAGCCCCGCCGCAACATCGAAGCGCCCCACGAAGGTGTCCGACACGATGGGGTGAAGGCCGAGCCCGACACCGGGATGAACGGGCCAGTCTCCGAGCGGTTCCGTGCCCCACACCATCCCTGCGTCGACGAAGGGAACCACCTGCCAGCGAATCTCCCGCTTCAGCACGCTGTGGGTGAACACGTCGATGCGCAGCTCGTTGTTCACTGCGACCTTGTTCACATCGCGCCAGCGTCCGAAGTTGACACCTCGAATCGAGTCGGCCCCGCCGAACCCCATCGTAGGTACGAGCCCTCCCCAGCTGTTCAGGTCGTAGAACGGCACCTCGCCGAACATCGCCTCGCCCATCACGCGGCTCGCCAACACCACCTTGGGCCCAAGGGTCGCAAAGCCGCGGACGCTGAGAAATACGGCCCCCCACTCGCCGTCCGCTCCGGGCAGCCGAGGCATGCCCCGCGCCGCGAGCTCCACGAGTAGCCCCTCGTTCGGGGTGAGCTCCGGCTCGCGGGTGTCGAACAGGAGGCCTACGCCTGGCTGGATTCCCCAGCCCCCGTCCATGCCCCCGGGTGACTCGGCCTCGAGGAGCGAGCCCTCGACCGCTTCGACGCTCGACCACCGGCCCGCGAGGAAGGTGAACCACGCCCACGGCCCGCCGAGCTCGCCTCGCAGCGTGAGGCGGCCAAAGGGCTGGATGAGGGTGTAGCGGTAGGCCGAGGCGCCGTCGGGGTCGTCGAGCCGCTCGCGGCTGAGGACGGTGTCGTTTCCCATCCCCCAGTAGCCGTCGTTGAGCCACTGCCGGTACGCGAAGTGGCCAGCAAGGCGCAGCCGGTGGTGTTGGCCAAGCCCCGGCGCGTCGAAGCGCACCCGGTGATGGTGGTAGCCGTTGGTCGTCAGGTAGGCCTGAGTCACGAACGCGAGCTGGTACGGGTCGTGGCCGGGCGCGTACCAGTCCAGCTCGGCGCGGGCGCCGGCTCCGAATCCGTCGTCTACGTCGTAGCCGAAGTTGGGAATCGCCACCCAGGTGAAGCGGCGCTCGGCGGGCTCGGCCTCGGAGGCGGGAGCGGTCTCCGTGGCGAGAGCGAGCGCCACGGTCGCGACCCAGCTCAAACGCCGACCAGACCGGCGCCGCGCAGGGCCGGGAGCAACTTGTCCAGC
>CANKOI010000164.1 GCA_947484175.1 Deltaproteobacteria bacterium | reverse complement strand
CGAGCATCGAATCTCGATCATCGAGTCCCGGCCGTCGGTTGTCGAGTTTCGACGATCGAACCTCGGTTATCGAATCTCGGTCATCGAATTTCGGCAATCGAGCCTCGGTCATCGATCAGCGGACGCGCGGACTTTGCGACCGCCCTGGTCTCCACCCCACGGGTTCCGGGCAGCAGGTTAGCCGCTCCTCTTGCTGCCGCTCCTGCTCACTTTCGCTTCCGCGCTCGCCGACACCGGCGCCGACTCGCCCCCCACAGCCGACGCCGGAGTGGGCCTCGTGGCGTTTTTGGACGATGTGGTCGTGCTCAACGGCACCGCGTCGAGAGACCCAGAGGGGTTGGAACTCGAGTACGCGTGGGAGCAGACGGGCGGGCCGGAAGTAGACCTCAAGGGCGCAGACAGCCCGAAGCCCGAGTTCACCGTCGACGCTCCGGGCACGCTCCGTTTCGCGTTGGTCGTGAGTGACGGCGTGTTCGAGTCCGAGCCGGACTCGGTCGAGGTGGTGGTGCCCCAGCGGGAGTTCGGGGGCGGGGCCGGGTGTGCCACGGGGCGCGGCGGGGGATGGGCGGGGGTGCTCGCCGCGGTGGGCGGCCTCGCGGCGAGTCGGCGCAGGCGGTAGGTGGGCGCGGCGATGGTCCAGAAGGAAGCGGCGTCATTGCGGCTCCTCCTCGACCCCCTCGTTGCGTCGGGGGTCGCCCCGGCCGACCTCGCCAACGACCCCATCCGCTTCGCCCGCGCGTACTCCGCACCTGCCGATCAGGAGGTCGCCGCGGCGGTAGCCGCCTGCCTCGCCTTCGGCCGAGTGACGCTGTTCGGGCCCGTGCTGCGGGACCTCTTTGCGGCCGCTGACGAGCGGGGGGGCCCCGCCGCCTTCGCACGAGCGCTCGCCGAAGGGCAGGTGCCCGGCCGCCCGTTCGCGGGGCTCTACTACCGGTGGCTCAAGGAGCCCGACCTAGTGGGGCTCTTCGCCACGTTTGGCCGCGCCCTACGCGCCACGGGCTCGCTTGCCGCCTGCTTCCCCGGCCCCGATGCCCTCGGCGCCGGCATCGACACCCTGCGCGGGCTCCTTCCCCCCGACGCTTCGCGCGCCCTGCGCGCCGCGTTCCCCCACCCCCGCGACGGCTCCGCCTGCAAGCGCTGGTGCATGTTTCTGCGCTGGATGGTGCGCCCCGGCGCTCCCGACCTCGGCCTGTGGACCCACCTCCGTCCCGCCGAGCTGGTGATCCCGCTCGACACCCACATCTTTCGGGTGGCGGGCTTCCTCGGCCTGCGCACCCGCAGAGCCGCCGACTGGCGCACCGCCATGGAGATCACGGCGGCGCTCCGCGTGCTGCACCCCCACGACCCGCTCCGCTACGACTTCGCCCTCGCTCACCTCGGCATCAGCGGCCGCTGCCGCGGAAAGCGCGACGCCGAGGTGTGCCCGTCGTGCCCGCTGGAGCGGGGGTGCACGGCGTAAGCGCTCACCTCCGCCGCGGTCCCTTCCTCGCTCCGCTCGGCTTCGGCGCCCCGGGCACGACGCCCGCCACCGGCTTCGGCGTGGTGTCCTCCGGGTAGACTTCGTGCACCCACGCTCGAAAGGTCTCGAACGTGCCATCCAGAATGCTCTGGCGCATGGTGTTCATGAAGGTGGCGAACCAATGCAGGTTGTGCAGGGTGCCCAGCGTTGCCGACAGCACCTCGCCCACCTTGAACAGGTGGTGCAGGTAGGCCCGCGAGAAGTTCTTGCAGGTGTAGCAGCCGCACGACGTATCGACGGGAAACATGTCCCTGCGGAAGCGGGCGTCGGTGAGGCGAATGCGGCCGCGGTTGGTGTAGAGCGCGGCGCCGCGGGCGTGTCGGGTGGCGATCACGCAGTCAAAGAGGTCTACGCCACGAGCCACGCCCTCCACGAGGTCCAGCGGGCGGCCCACCCCCATCAGATACCGCACCTGGTCAGTGCGCACGTGCGGCAGCGTCCAGTCCAGCACTTCGCACATGTTTGTGTGCCCTTCGCCCACGGAGAGGCCACCGATGGCGAGCCCGTCAAACCCAATGTCCTGGATCTGCGCAGCGCTGCGGCGCCGCAAGTCGGCCCAAAACCCACCCTGGATGATGCCGAACAGGGCCTGATCGTCACGAACGTGGGCGGCCCGGCTGCGGCGCTCCCATCGCGTGGTGCGCTCCACGCTGGCCTCGGCGTAGGCGCGATCGGACCCGAAGGGCAGGCACTCGTCGAACACCATCGCGATGTCGGCCCCGAGGTCCTGCTGAATCTGCATCGAACGTTCGGGGGAGAGGAAGGTGGACTGGCCGTCGACTTCGTAGCGGAAACGGACGCCCTCCTCACTGATCTCCTTGTTTTCGAGGGAGAAGACCTGAAATCCGCCGCTGTCGGTCAGGGTGGGGTTCGGGATGGCCATGAAGCGGGCGAGCCCGCCCGCCTTCTTGACGATCTCTTCGCCAGGCCGCTGGCTGAGGTGGTAGGTGTTCGCCAGAACGATCTGCGAACCCGTGCCTTCAAGGTGCAACGGCGACAACGTGCGGATCGCTCCCTGCGTGCCCACAGGCATAAATGCAGGGGTACGAACGACATGCCCGCGGGCAAGCGAAAGCTCGCCAGCGCGGGCGCCAGCCGGGTTTCCGGCCAGGAGCTTGAACGGAGCGGCGGCGGGCATCCGCGGGCGTAGCCCGGCGCCGGCCAGATTTCGATCCTTCCCCGGTGAGTGCTCAGCGGTTACGGATCTTCCCCATGGCTAGCGGCTCGCGTGCCCGCCCTCCCAGCTTCCCTCCGGGGAGCCACGTCTCGGATTATTACCGGGTGGAAGGATTGGTGCGCCTTTCCGAAGGTCGCATGTTCTACCTGGTGAATGACCACCGGCCCGACCGGGCCTCCCGGCGTTGCTGGGAGTGTGGGCACGAAGAGAACCCCTCTTCGGCCGCGCTGTGCGAGTCCTGCGGCGGCTCGCTCAGCGTGCGGCGCTTCATCCTCTCCACCCGCTGGGACAAAAACGGCTTCGACCCGAGCCTCGCGTTCTTCCAGAAGCAGATCGCCCACCCCGCGTTCCTCGCGCCTTGCGACGTTTTCGCGTGGCCAGAGGCCAACCCGAACCTCGTGTGCTCGGTGGTGCCCTACAACGGCGAGACCTTCCTGCTCGACGAGGCGGCGCCGATCCAGCTCTCCCGCGTGATCCGGTTCGCCCAGCGCGCCTGCGGCATGTTGGGCATGCTCTCCTACAACGGTGTGAAGCTCGGCTGGCTCAATCGCAGCAACTTCCTGCTCCGCCCCAACGGCGACGGCATGTTGTTCGACCCCGAAATCTGCGCCGTCACCGACGGCCCGCTTCCGCCCGAAGACACCCTCGACGTCGTGATGCAGCTCGGCGAGCTGCTCCGGCGGTACACGCCCGTGGAGGAGCGTGAGTGGCAGCAGTTCTTCGGCGAAGCCGAGCGCGGCGCGTTTCCCACGCCAGCGGAGTTCG
>CANKOI010000163.1 GCA_947484175.1 Deltaproteobacteria bacterium | reverse complement strand
GAGGCTCCCCTCCCCGCCCCGCCCATCGACGGCCCCGCCCTGGACGAGGACAACGTGTACGTGAGCTTCGCCGCGGCGGCCGGAAAGCCCGGCGGGGTCATCGCGATCGCTCGCTGGGGGCCGATGCTCGGCAAGGAGCGTTGGCGCTTCTCGAGCGAGTTCCAACCCCTCGCAGCGGTGGGTGTCGACACAGCCAAGGTGTATTCCCCCGATAAGGACGGCAACGTCTACGCCCTCGACGTGTTCACGGGCGAGCTCCGCTGGAAGTCTGAGGGCTACGGCGAGTTCACGACGCAGCCACTGGTCACGCCGGGGAGCATCTACGTGGGCAACAGCGACGGTCGGCTCAGCCGCATCGACACCTACGATGGGGGCCGTGCCTGGGCCGCCAACCTCGGCTCGCCAGTCACCGGCCAGCCTGCGATCGTGGGGGGTCGCATCGTGGTGGGGCTGGCAAACGGCAGGCTCGTCGGGCTCGAATGAGCAGATCCGCCGGTCGCGTGCTACACCGCGCCCGTGCTGACCTTCCTCCTAATAGCCTGCGAAAACGACTCCGACCTCAACCGCGTGAGGAAGGACCCCGACGTTGCCATCACCACCCCCAGCCTCGGCGCGATTCTGCGCGCGGGCGAAGGTCCCCTGATGGCCAGCGCCACCGTCTCTGACTCGTTCACGCCCGTGGGAGAGTTGGAAATCGAGTGGACGGTAGGTGCGAACCGTGGGACGGCCGATGCGTACAGCACCGGCGTGGCCGACTGGGAACTGCCGCTCACCGACACTGATCTGGGCGAGCACACGCTCACGGTCACCGTCACCGACACCGACGGCGACTCCGCAACCGCTTCGGTGAGCTTCACGCTCGCGGGTCCGCGCGGCGCCCCCACCGTGGAAATCCTGCTCCCCCTCGACGCTTCCGTCTTCGGCCTCGAAGACACCATCACCTTCCAGGGCTCGGCAAGCGACGTCACGACCCCGGCCAGTGACCTCGTGATGCACTGGGAGGCCGACGGCGTGGAGCTTGCGGGCGCCATCTCCCAAGACGGCGCCTCGATCGTGCTGGCCACCCTCCCTGGCGGCGTGCACACCGTCACGCTGTTCGCCGAGGACGCCGACGGAGAGTTGGGCCAGGACAGCATCACCGTAACGGTGGAGGACGTGCCGGTGGAGGCCGAGCCCGGCGACCTCGTGTTCTCCGAGATGATGATCGACCCCGTGGCCGTGGACGACACGCTGGGCGAATGGGTGGAGCTCTACAACGACAGCGGCAGCACCCTCAACATCGGCGGGTACAGCTTCCACGACGAAGATGTAGACCGGTGGACGCTGGAGGGAGAGATTCTCGTCCTCCCCGGGGACTACGTGGTGCTCTGCGCCGAGCCCGACGCCGCGCTGAACGGCGGCGTCCCTTGCGACGCGGGGTTCTTCCGCGATTCCAACGGCAACGGCCTCGCCTTGGCCAACGGGCCCGACGAGGTGGTGCTGTCCCGCCCCGACGGGACGGCTATCGACGGCCTGCACTACGACGAGAACTGGTACGAGAAGGGCTTTGCGATTGGCGTAGACCCGAGTTGGCAGCGCTCCGGCGACAACGACGACGTCACGCACTGGTGCCAACAAGTGACGGTGATGTCCACCAGCGGGGAAACCGGAACGCCGGGGCAGGCCAACGACTCCTGCGACGAAGAATTCTAGTGTCCTCCCCCCTGACCACGCATGTCCTCGACACCGCCCACGGCGTGCCAGCGGCGGGGATGGCGGTCCGTCTCGCGCGCAAGGATGGACAGCGGTGGACGACGATCGCCGAGCGCACGACCAATGCCGACGGCCGTGTGCCTGATCTCCTCGCACCCGGCGCGCTCACCGGGGGGCGTTGGCGCCTCCGCTTCGACGTGGAGGGCTACTTCGCCAAGCACGGTCAGGACAGCTTCTTTCCTGAAGCGGAGCTGGTGTTTGAGGTGACGGACCTCACCCGTCACCATCACGTTCCGCTACTGGTTTCTCCTTTCAGCTATTCGACCTATCGGGGGAGCTGAGCGGCCGCTGGGCCCGCCGCGCCAACAGGCCGGCCAACACCATCCCCACCATGCCCGAAGCAGCCCCCCCCGGAGTGGCGCACCCGCAGGGCTCGTCGGCGCCACCTGTGTCGCCATCCCCGGCCGGCGCGGCCGTGTCCTGCACGCCGTCGTCGCCTTCGGGAACGGCGGCGGAGGCGAGCGTCACGTAGGTCATGCGAGGCTGCACCTCGCGATCGTAGGACACAGCGAGGATGTTGTCGCGGCGCGCGATCCACGGCCGGTTGTTGGTGGTGCTCCCTTCCGGCGAGACCCGGATGCTGTCGACGATGGTGAACTCGGCGTCGAGGGCCTGAATCCAGATTTCTCCCTCCGGCTGGTCAAACTCGGTGGGGCGCAGAACGTGTGCGAGGAGCCAGCCGTCGCCCAAAGGAATGAGGCGCTGCGTCCACAGGGCGTAGTGCTCGGGCAGCGTCGTGGAGTATTCCTCCACCACCGACCAGTCCGGGTCGAACACCGTGAAGCGGAGGTCGCGGCTTCCTGCACCCCCGAACCAGCCCGCCACGATCCGTTGGTCCGAAGGTCGGATCGCCAGCGAGCTGCCGGTGCCGGGCACCGGAACGTCGTGGCGCTCTCCCACGACGACACCGTCGAGGTCGAAGAACACCGATGCCGAGTGCCCGAAGTCGCCCGTGGTGAACGAGGCGCCCGTGGCCACGTCGGTGCACAGCGGCACCATGTCGTTGTGGTACACGTCGCTCACGCCCTCCTCGATGGTCACGGACCCCTCGAAAACGAAGTCAGCATCGGCCCGGAATGCGTACCCGCTGTCGTTCGGGGTGGTGACACTGGCGGAGCCCAGCACCAGCCAGCCGCCATCGGGACAACGATCGACTTGGGCGTCTTGTAGCGTGCCGTGATCCGAGAGCTGGATGCGGTCGCGGTCGTTGTAGCCGCTGAAGTCCGGAGCCACGTCTTCCACCCAGTAGTTGCCCCCGGACATCTGGAAGAACCACCAGCCTTCGCTCCCGGCGTGGAAGCGCGCCCAGTTGCCGCCCATGCCGATGTCCGACTCAGCCGCGACACTCTCGAAGACCGGACCCGCCAGCGCAGACGACAACACCCAGCTCAGCATTGGAAACCCGTCGACGGGGAGCAATGTAGCGCGGATAGGCGCCTACCCGCACACCCTCCGATACACCCCCTCGATCTCGCCGATGACACCGTCCCAGCCGTACTGCCCCGCCTTGGTGGCCGCGGCCGTCTCCCAGGCGCCCCTGTCGGTGAAATCCCTCGCCCGCGCGATGTCGGCAGCGGCCCGGGAGGGGTCTGCGAACGAAGTGAGCACGCCGCTCTTGCCTTCCACGAAGTAGCGGAAGGCGCGGTTGTCGTTGAGTACGGGTACCAGACCCGCGGCCATCGTCTCCACCACCGAGATGCCGAAGCTCTCGTACTCGGCCGGCCAGAGGCCGAGATCGGCGGTGCGAACGGCCTCGAACATGGCGGCCTCGGAAACCTTGCCCTCGAAGACCACCCTCTCCCGGAGCCCGAGCGCATCGCGCTCCGCACACAGTTGCGCCACGAGACCGGGCACCACT
>CANKOI010000162.1 GCA_947484175.1 Deltaproteobacteria bacterium | reverse complement strand
TCCCCGTGTCTCCCCCCGTGTCGTGGCCTCCTTTGCCATCATCGATGGTGATCGTCACCCGTTCGTTGTACTGGTTGCCGCCGTACTGCACATCCACCGACACCTCCACGTCGCCCTCATCGAGTTGCGACGCCTCTACGAAGCTCACTTCGCCGCGCTCGGTGAGCTCGCCCACCGTCCACACTACCGACCGGGGGCTCACGGCGCTGCCCCCCTCCTTCACCACCACCTCGAGATCGATCGTGTCGCCCCATTCATAGGCGGCGCCGGCCTTCGGGCTCTTCACGTTGAGCGTGACGGCCGTGGCATCCGACGCTGAATCGTCGCTGGCGGGCGAGCAGGAGAGGAACAGGAGTGCCGCGACGGGCAGGAGAGATCGCATGCCGCCATGATAACCGAACCTCACACCCATTCGGAGCACCCATGGGCCTCTTCGACCGCATCAAGCGCCGCCTCCCGATCGTGGGCGGCTCCCCTCCTCCCCGCAAGCCAGTTCCTGTGCCTCAGTACCGCCCTCCCGCCCGCGAGGAAGTGGAAGCCGAGCCGCTCTCTCCCCGCGGAAACCAGCCCGTGGCCGAGTACATCGCCGAGCTGGTGAAGGGAAACAAGGTGGTGATGTTCATGAAGGGCACGCCCGACGCCCCCGCGTGCGGATTTTCGGCTGGCTCCATCGGCATCCTCCGCGGCTACGGCAAGCCCGTGTTCACCTTCAACGTGCTGGCCGACGGCGATGTGCGCGAGGGCGTGAAGTCGTTCAGCAACTGGCCCACGATCCCGCAGATCTTCATCGACGGCGAGTTTGTGGGCGGGGCCGACATCCTCAAGCAGCTTCACGAGTCGGGCGACCTCCGTACGATGCTGGAGTAGCGGCTGCCGGGCTACTGGGGGGGGCCCGGAGCCTGACCGTGTTCCTCCTGCTCTCGCTGTTGAGCGTTCTGTGCGCCTCCCTACCGATGCTGGCCTTCCTGATGCTGGTGTGGTTCATGGACCGCCACGACCGCGAGCCGCTCTGGCTCTTCTTGCTCACCTTCCTTTGGGGGGCCTGCGGAGCCGTCAGCTTCGCGCTGATCGGCAACGAAACCCTCGTGGGAGTGCTCGGCTTTCTGGTCGGAGAGGCCCGCGCCAACACCTTCGCCGCCCTGATCGTCGCTCCGCTGGTCGAGGAGCCGATGAAGGCGCTGGTGTTGTTCGCCGTGATGTTCTCCCGCCACTTCGACAACGCCACCGACGGGTTCGTGTACGGCGCCGCGGCCGGCTTGGGCTTCGGCATGACCGAGAACTTCTTCTACTTCGTGAACGTGGCGGCCTCGGGCGACGTGATGGGGTGGGTGCTGACGGTGTTCATCCGCACGTTCTTCTCGGCGGTGATGCATGCCTGCGCCACCAGCTGCGTGGGGGCGATGCTCGGATTTGCACGATTCCGCGGGCTGGGCTGGAAGATCGCGGCGCTTCCGATCGGCTTTGGGTTTGCGGTGGGCATCCACGCCGTGTGGAACGGCATGCTCACGGTGGGAGACATCGTCGGCAACGAGGCCTACATGTTCGCCAACCTCGGGCTCTTCCTGCTCGAATTCGTCGTGCTCGTCGCGGTGTTCCAGCTCGCGCTGTGGGAGGAACGAGCCACCATCCGACGCGAGTTGGCCGACGAGGTGCAACGGCAGCTCCTGCCGCTGAACCATGCCCGAAACGCCGGTAGTTGGTTGCGCCGGTCCCGGCCGGGGTGGGTGCCTGCGGGCATTCCCCAGGGACAGTACGTTCAGGCCCTCACCCGCCTCGCGCTGCGGAAACACCAAGCTCGCAACGCCAGCAAGGTGGCGTACAGCTTCTACAGCGAGGAGGTGGTGCGGCTCCGGCACGAGGTGAAGTCCCTGCTCGCGTTGGCTCGGCCGGCAGTGGGCTGAACGCCCCCCCTCACGCCCCCGGCCTTCCGGCGCGGCGCTGCTCTTCCGGCGGCCAGGGACAGTGGCGGCAGCCGCGGCCGCAGCAGGCCCCCTGCCGACGCAGCCCCGAGGCCGTCATCACGAAGAGGCCGGAGTAAGGGTCGATGTAGCCGGCCAGCCCGTGCGCAACGGCATCGTCGTGGGCGCGCTGCTGAAGGGCATCCGCTGGAGGCGAGAACATCGCGCGCGTCGCTAACGTTCGGCGCGCGGGGCTGCGAGCAGCGGCGCGAGCAAGAGCGCCGGCAACGCCAGCAGCGCCGTGAACGCGAACCAGGCGGCGTAGCCCCACGACTCGGTGGCCACGCCCGAAACCAAGCCCGCGAGCACGCGGCTCAGCGCGGCGGCGGCCGTGAGGATGGCGTAGCGCACGGTCGGCTGGGAGCGACCACACGCAGCCATCATCACCGCAAAGAGCGGCGCGGTGCCGAGCCCTTGGCAGAGCGACTCGAAAACGCCGGCGGCGAGGATTCCCCCGCGAAAGGGGGCGAGCGCCACCCACGCATACCCGAGATTGCTCACCATCTGAAACCCACCCAAGAGGAGAACGCCCCGCACTTGCCCCACCCGGCTGAAGATCTCGCCACCCAGCAGGGCTCCGCCCGCCGTGAGCAAGGAGCCCACCAGCACGCTGTAGAGGCCCACATCCTCGAGCGACAGCCCGTGGTCGAGCCAGAACGGCTTCACCATCGGCGCCATCGCTGCGTCGCCGAGCTTGTAGAGCAGGGCGAACGCGAGCGCGGTCAGGGCGCCGCGCTCCGTGAGCCACCGCAGCAGCTCACCCCACCACGCCGCCCCGCCACTGCGCGAAGGGGGCTGCGGCGCAGGCAGCGCCGGCATGGTGAGCACCAGCACCAGCGCGAGCAGCGCCACCGCCGCAAAGGCCACGGGCCACGAAGTTCGGCCCGCCAACCACACCGCGCCGCCACCGCTGAGCGCCATCGCACCGCGGTAGCCCGCCACCCGTAGACCGCTCGCCCGACCCTGATGCTCGGGCGGCACCATGCCCACCACCCAACCGTCCACGGCTACGTCTTGGGTGGCGCTCAGCACCGCTGCGAACGTGAACGCCGGAAGGAGCCAGGGGCCCCACGCGCCCCCCACGGCCACCACCGCTCCCACCCCCGCGAGCGTGAGCATCGCCCACAGCCGCAGCGATCCGACCCGCTCCACCAGCGGCGCCCACAGCGCCTTGAAGGTGTAAGGTGTCAGGAGCCCTGTCAGCGCGCCGACCACGGCGAGGCTCGCGCCCGCATCCCGCAAGTACACCGGCAAAAGCTCGCTCAGCACCCCCATCGGCAGCCCCGAAGCGAGCGCCAGCACCGTCGTGGCGAAGAGCACCTCGCGACTGGAAGGCTTCATCCGGCGCTCACGTGCACCAGGGCGCTGGTGGCGTGCGGGAGCGGCATGGGTTTCGAGCGGAAGCGCAGCACCTCCCCGTCGACGGCGAGCGTAGCCGGAACCGAGCCCGCCTCCAGCCAGTGCAGCACGGATAGGCGCAGGCGAAGCGGCCCGCCGTCGGTAACGAACTCGGGCGCGCCGGGGGTGTCGCTCAGGCCGAGGGTGGTGTGCCGCGGGCGAGCGCCGTCGGTGAGGCGCACGTGGACCGAGGCGAGCTCAGGGGGGGCGCCCGGGCGGAAGAGCGGTCCGACCGTGTCGGCCGGACCGACTGCGAGATCGAGGGCCGCACGCCTCGTGAGGGCCACCAGTTCGGCGGCGGCCTCCGCATCGGGCCAGGGTCCGCACCAGCCGAGGGCGGCGAGCGCCATCACGGCCCGGGCCTGCTTCAGCCGCGCCGGGGCGTCCTCCCGGTCGCCGAGCACCCAGC
>CANKOI010000161.1 GCA_947484175.1 Deltaproteobacteria bacterium | reverse complement strand
TCCGCGGCGGCCGCACGCTCCCGCTCCGCGGCGGCCGCACGCTCCCGCTCCGCGGCCGCCGGCTCCCGCTCCGCGGCGGCCCTGCGCTCCCGCTCCGCGGCCGCCGGCTCCCGCTCCGCCTCCGCCTCCGCCTCCGCCTCCCGCTCCGCCTCCCGCTCCGCCTCCCGCTCCGCCTCCCGCTCGTCAGCAGCCGGAGCGTTCTTCTTCTCCTCCTCTGCCGCGGCCTCCGCCGCTGCGACAGCGTCAGCGTCGAGCTCTTCGCGGGTCGGCCCTTCCTCCGGCGCGGCTACCTCGGCAGCATCGAGTTCAGCCGCGATGGTGACCTGCGTCGGCTCCGCCTCGGCCGGCACCTCGGCCGTACTCTTCGCGACCGCGTCCAAACTGGCGAGCCCCAACAACAGCGCCACATGCACCAAAGACGACCCCGCCGCGGGGCCCGACCAGCGCCAGCCCCACGGCTTCGCCGCGCCTCTGTCGTGTCCGTCGCCTCGCACGCACGCTCCCCGCGGCAGCGTACCCGCGTCCCGTCAGGTGCGCCCGACTACGTGTGTCAGGATCGGGTGTTGCTCTTGGCTCCCCGGCCGGCGACGATGCCTCCGATGTCCGACCAGCCGGCGATCCCGTTCCGACTTTTGCGCGCCAGTCTGCGGGCCGCCAGCAAAGCGTCGGCGTCGGTCGTGGATCGGGTGCTCCGCAACGGCGCCGCGTTGGGCCCCGCGACGCTCCCTTCGTTTCGCCGGGCGCCCTCCGGACCGCTCGAGGTGGTGTTCGACGGCCGTGTCGTGCCGGCAACCGAAGGCGCCACGCTGCTCGACGTCGCGACGCAGGCTGGCGTCGACATGCGCTCCTACTGCGGTGGCAACTGCTCTTGTGGCACTTGTCGGGTTGAGGTACTCAACGGAGCCGAGAACCTCAGTCGCGCCGAACCCATGGAAAAACTCGTCCTGGGCATGTCGGCGGAGGGGCGCGGCGATCGGCTGGCCTGCCAGGCGCAGGTGCTTGGCCGGGTCGAAGTGCGCATTCCCGAGTGGTTCTGACGGGGATAGGTCGGGCGATGCCGCCGCGTGCCAGCTCCCGCCTGCGGCTCTTCGTGCTCCCAGGCGCCGACGACGCCACGCCCGCTGCTCAGGTGCTCGTCGCGGTGGGCAGCCTCGGGACCGGGACCGAAGCCTGGAGCGGCCGGGAGCGCTTCTTCGCCAATGGCCAGGGCGGCTTCAGGGTCGGCTGTCCGCTCGACGGGCGCTCGCTCACCGGGCCCTTCCGCGTCGCAATCGAAGCGTGGCGGGCTGGCGGCGCCCGCAGCCTGGCCTGTCCCTGTGGGGACCAACACGATCTCGACGCGCTCCGCTACGAGCCGCCCGCCGGCTTCGCTCGCGAGGCGTTGGTCGTCAACGACGCGCTTTCCGCCGAGCTGCCGCCGCCGACGCGTTCGGCGATCGCAACCCTCTGGCCCGGGGTCCGGGTTGTCGGGAGCCGCGGATGAACGAGGACACCCAACGGCTTCTGGACGCGTTCGAAGGGGTGCGCGAGCGTCCCGGCACACTCGATCTGTTCGATGGCGTCGTGGCCGAAGACGCCGCGTCCACTGCCAAGGCGCTCTCGCACCATCCTCGGCACCCGATGGCGGCCGATCTCGTGCAGTGGCTGGCGGCGCGCGGGGTGGAGGCGCCGGGGCGCCCCACGGCGGAGGCGATCCTGGCGGAGCGCGGCATTGTCGATTTGCACGCCCACCTCGACTTGGCGGAGCGCGAGGCCGCGAGGCTGCGGACCAGCCTCGCCGCCGCGTTTTCGAGAGCGGAGCGCGCTGAGTCGTTGGCGAACGCCTATGCCGCGGTCGTGGTTCTGCTTGTCGCTCTGGCCGCCATTGGCTGGGCGGCCTCGTTCGACCTTTGGGTGCCGGGTCCGCCGGTGGCGCCTCCGGAGCCGGCGCCCAAGGTCGCGCCGACGGAGCGCTGAGGACCTCTATGACGACGATGGCGACGGCTTCGCCGAGGTGAACAAGGACTGCAACGATGCGCGCGCCGATGTCAGTCCGGCAGCCGCCGAGCTTTGCAACGGCTTTGACGACGACACGGTCACCTACACTTGCCCGGTGCACCGCTTTGCCGAGGCCCCGGGCGGCGTGGACGCCCCGGCGCGCGCTCATCCGCGACGCGGACGTGGCCGAGCTCCAGCGCTGCGAGCAGGCGGCCGAGCTCATCACCCAGCGTGGTTCCGCACGGGGGCGCGACCTCCGTTCGGCACTCGCCGCGCTCGTCAGGGAGAATGCAAGGGCAGACTAGTCCGCTGTAGCCGCGCATCGCGGCGTTCAAAACAGCACCACCATCGTGCCGACGCGCATCTCCGCGTAGATGGCGGCGGCGTCGGAGGGGTGCATGACGACGCAGCCCCAGCTCATGCCGCGGGGGTCGGTGTCGCTCCACTCCCACGGCCACGCGTGCACGCCGATGCCGCCGCCGAGGGGGGTCTTTTTGGTGGTCTCCCTGCGCGCGCGCCAGTCGCGACTGATCGACGCCTGCTGTTCGACGCTGATCCAGCCCTGATCCACCGCCCGCGCGGCGTCGAAGGCGTTGGGGTAGGTCACCCGCATCCAGTACCCGCCGAACACGTAGCCGAGCGATCCGCCGAAGGGTCCCGTCGACTTCTGGCTGATGTAGTAGACGCCTTTGGGGGTGCGGTTGTCGCCCTGCCGCACCTTCGCGCCCTCCTGTTGACCGAAGCCGACCTGGTAGCGAGCCACCTCCAGCCCATTCCGGTACAGGCGCAGCTCGTCGGCGTCGTGACTCACCAGCGCAAGGCTCTCCTCTGCAAGCGGGACGGGAAGCTCCTTTCGGGCGTGCACGAACGCGGCGAGGGGCTCCTCGGTGCCGAGAAGCTGCAGCTGCACCCGGCGACCGGTTGCGACCGCGGCCCCGCGCGCCACGAGCGAGCCGTCGCTCACGACGAAGTTGACCCCGGACAGGACCATCGCCACCTCGCGCCGCTCGTGGTTCTCGTACCAGGCGTGCTCGACGAGCAGGCTTCCATCGATCACGCCGACGCGTCCGCTGGCCATCGCGACGATGGGACGCTCGCGTTCGCTCTCCCAGCAGGTGTCACCGCACGACCGCCAGCCGCTGCCCAACGGCGACGAGAACCCGGCGGCGACGGGGTACGGCGCGTCGAGGAAGGCCGTGAACGGGTCGGTGAGCGCGGGGTCGTCGATGAGCGCCGCGGCGAGGAGGGTCACCATGGGCAGGTTGACCACGCGGCGGCGGCGGGGTTCCCGAAGCGGCGCCGAGGCGGGCTCGCCGCGGAGGGTGTGGCCGCCGCGGAGGCAGCGTCGTCGCCTCCAAAAGCAGTTTTCCGAGGCGTAGCCAGCTCGAAAAGCAGTTTTGCGGCTGATCGCGCCGTGGTGAGCGCGAATTGTCGGCGTTGGTTCGTCGCCAGACCGCCGACGGCGCGCCAATTGTGCTTTTCGAGGGGACTCCGCGTCGGCGGCGTGCTTTTCGAGGCGACTACGCGTCGCCGCAGCGCCCATGAGCCGGCGCGTCCCGAAGGGCGGCATGCGTACCTATCATGAAAACGGGGGAGAGGGCTCGTCGCCCTCTCCGCCTACCGCGCCATTCCCTGCGGCCTCCAAGCTACGCTTTCCGGCCTGCGGCCCCCGTCGCGCCGATAGCGCGCCGTGGGTGGCGCTTCTATGAGGCGGCCCGTTGTGTCAAGGTGCGGCGCCCACTCTCTCGTCGATTTACGGACGGCGTTCCTTGGGTCAGGTTGCATGTTTGCCTCTCTGGGCGCTCGCTGGCGAGCTTGTGCTC
>CANKOI010000160.1 GCA_947484175.1 Deltaproteobacteria bacterium | reverse complement strand
GGGGGGGGGGGGGGGGGGGGGGGGGGGGGGGGGGGGGGGGGCGAAGCGGCGGAGCGCCCAGACGGAGCCCGCCACGACGAGCGCGAGGGCGGCGGTGCCGGCCACGACCCAGGGCCACAGGGGGGGCGGTGGTGGTGGCGGCGAGAGGAGATCGTCCATCTCCCCGCCGGTCGGGCCCTTCACCCCGATGTCGAGGAAGAGCCGGGTGGGCGCGGCCGTGCCGGCCTCCGTTACCGTTACGATGTAGCTGCCATCTGCTCCAGAGAGGGCCCACGTCTCCGGGGTACTGGCCACCACGACGAGGTTCTTCGTTCCCGCCACCCCGGCTCCGGGGGGTGTGTGCAAGACCACGCTCTCGCCGCTCTCCACGTGCCGTGCGGACATCCACACCGCGGCGGCCGGAGCAGGCGGGGGAGGTGCTTCGGCGCAGGCCAAAAAGAACATCATCCCGCGCTCCGGAAGTGGGCGTGGAGCTTCCGGAAGGCGTCGTCGTGGGTGCCGACGGAGCTGGCGCGAAGGCCGATTCGGCGCAGGTCGCTGAGGCGCCGCTCCACGGGGGCGGCCGCTACGAAGGAGTTCGCGTCCACGACGCGGGTGGCACCCGACTCTGCGTCCTGGACGGTGACGAGACCGAGGTCGGGGAGCCGCGCTTCGAGGTGGTCGTGGAAGAGGAACGCGTGAACCCGATGGCGCCGCATCAGCAGCTGGCATGCGTCGGTCCAGGCCCCGCCTCCCAGAAAATCGGAGAGCACGATCACCGCCGCCCGACGTTTGAGCACTTTCTGCGCGTGGGTGAGCGCACCCGCGAGGTCGGTGCCGCGGTCGGTGCCCACTTCCTCGAAGGCCGTGCGGATCACCTGCCAGGCGTGCCCCCGACTGCGGCGGGGCGGGACGAAGCGTTCCACGCCGTCCGCGAAGGTGAGGAGCCCGACCCGGTCGTTGCTGCGGAGGGCGGCGTAGGCGAGGGCGCCGGCGACCCGGGCGATCTGCAGCCGCTTGTCCGTGCGACCGTCGCTGCCGCCGCTGCCGAAGCGCACGGAGCCCGAACGGTCGACGATGAGCAGCATGGTCAGCTCCCGCTCTTCGCGAAACACCTTCAGGAAGGGCTCTTGGCTGCGCGCCGTCACGTTCCAGTCGATCCGCCGGACGTCGTCGCCTGGCGAGTACGCTCGCACCTCCTCAAACTCCATTCCGGAGCCCCGGAACGCGCTGCGGTACTCGCCCGCGAGCAGGGCGTCCACGCCTCGTCCGACCTGCACGTGCACCCGACCGATCTGGCGCAGCTCTTCGGGGGTGAGCATGCAGACCTAGGGGGTGCGCACGGAGGCGAGAATCTCGCGCACCACGGCATCCGCGGTGAGGCCTTCGGCTTCGGCCTCGTAGGTGAGCAGCAGCCGGTGGCGGAGCACGTCGGGTGCGATCTCCTTCACGTCGTCGGGCGTGGCGAAGTCGCGTCCATCGAGCAGCGCGGTGGCTCGCGCAGCGGCGGCCAGAGAGATCGTTGCCCGCGGGGAGGCGCCGAACTGCACGAACCGCGACAGGCGCTGCGACACCGTTCCCGGCTGCCTCGTCGCATGCACCAGGCTGACGATGTAGGCCTGAAGTACGGGCTTGAGCGTGATCTGTCGGCAGAGATCCTGCAGCTCGATCAGTCGTTCCGGAGAGAGGACCGCAGTGGGCTTGGCTGCGGGAAGCGCGCTGCGTTCCAGGATCAAGCGCTCTTCATCGGCGGAGGGGTATCCGACGACCAGCTTCATCATGAAGCGGTCGACCTGAGCTTCGGGGAGGGGGTACGTACCCTCCTGCTCGATCGGGTTCTGCGTGGCGAGCACAAGGAACGGGCGTGGGAGCGGATGGGTGTGGTCCGCCAGGGTGACCTGCCGCTCCTGCATCGCTTCGAGCAGGGCTGACTGCACCTTTGCCGGCGCCCGGTTGATCTCGTCGGCCAGAACGATGTTCGCGAAGATGGGCCCCTTCCGAGTGGAGAAGCTCATGTCGCGAGGATTGTAGATCTGCGTGCCGACCACGTCGGCTGGGAGCAGATCTGGCGTGAATTGGATGCGGGAGAACGAGCCGGAGATCGCCCCCGCGAGCCCCTTGATCGCCGTGGTCTTGGCGAGCCCCGGCACCCCCTCGACCAGCAGGTGGCCGTCGGCAAGGAGCGCCGCGAGCATGCGGTCGACCATGTAGCGCTGCCCCACCAGCACTCGCGCCACTTCGCCGCGCACCTCGGCGAGCTCAGCAGCGGCGCGCGTGAGAGCTTCCGCGGGGGGAGGGCCGACCGGCACTGTCTCGTTCACGACCACCTCGGTTTACGACGGAAAGCCTTTGAATACGTTCGACCAGAAGCTCCGGTCCTTCACCTTCACGCCCTGAACCTTGGCCAGCTCGCGAAGCAGTTCGTCCTCCCGCGGGGAGAGGTTTTTCGGCACTTCCACGACCAACTGCACGAGCTGGTCGCCCCGGCCGCGCCCGTTGAGCGCGGCGACTCCCTTCTGCCGAATCGTGATCACCTTGCCCGAAGGGGTGCCGGGCTCCACCATCACGGCCTCCTCGCCGTCCACAGTGGGCACCATGAGCTCGCCGCCGAGCGCCGCCAGCGTGAACGGAACGGGCCGCCGCATCACGATGTTTGTGCCATCTCGTTTGAAGACGTCGTGTTCTTTCACCCGGATGGTCACGTACAGGTCGCCGGCAGGCCCGCCCGGCTCACCGGCCTCTCCCTTGCCGCTGAGGCGAAGCTGCATCTCATCGTCGACACCGGCGGGAATCGTGACCTTCAGCTTCTCGCTGATGCGCTTGCGGCCACTGCCCGAGCAGCCGCCGCAGGGATCCCGGACCACCTTTCCGCGCCCGTTGCACGCGGGGCAGACCGTGCGGATTCGGAGGAACATCTGCGCGGTCTGCACCACTTCGCCGCTGCCCCGGCAGGTCCCGCAGCCCGTGGGTTGTGAGCCCGCCTTGGCGCCGCTGCCCTTGCATTGCTCGCAGGCGGTGTGTTTGGGCACCGTGATCTCGCGCTCCACGCCCGTCACGGCCTCGAGAAACTCCAGCTGAATCGGGTACTCGAGGTCGGCGCCGCGCTTGGGGCCACGCGGACCGTTGCGGCCGCTGAACCCGAAGAGGTCGCCGAAGATGTCCGCGAAGTGAGTGAACACTTCGTCGGAGCTTTGGAAGCCGGAATTCATGCCGGCGCCGCGAAGGCCATCGTGGCCGAAACGGTCGTACATCTGGCGCTTCTGCTCGTCGCCGAGGCAGTCGTACGCTTCGGCGACTTCTTTGAACTTGGCCTCCGCTTGGGCGTCCCCCGGGTTCTTGTCCGGGTGAAGCTTCATCGCCAGCGCACGAAACGCCTTCTTGATCTCCGCCTGCGAAGCTTCGCGGGCAAGGCCGAGAACCTCATAGTAGTCGCGTTTCGCCATCCCGCTTGCCTCCGTCGCCGCCGCTTAGGCTTCTTCGAAGTCGGCGTCGATGACGTCGTCGCGCTTGGGCGGTGGGGCTGCGCCATTCTCCGGCTGAGGTGCCGCTCCGTCGGATCCCGGGGCGCCGCCCGACGCGTAGGCCGCCTCTCCGAGCTTCATGCTCACCTGCTGAAGTTTGTCGAAGGCTTCCTTCAGGCGCTCGACCGAGTCGCTGTCCAGCGCGCTCCGGGCCTCGCCGAGCGCTGCTTCCACGGTGGTGACCTCTGCGGCGGGGAGCTTGTCCTTGCTCTCCCGCAGGAGCTTGTCCACCTGGTAGACGAGGTTGTCGAGATTGTTCCGCGCTTCGATCGTTTCGCGGCGGACCTTGTCCGCCGACTCGTTGGCGGCGGCCTCCTGCACGAGGCGCTCCACCTCTTCTTTCGACAGCCCGCCGGAGGTCTGGATGGTCACCTTCTGCTCCCGGCCGGTGGCCTTGTCTTTCGCCTTCACATTCACGATGCCGTTCGCGTCGATGTCGAAGGTGACGTCGACCTGCGGAACGCCACGCGGCGCGGGCGCGAGCCCATCGAGGCGGAAGTTCGCCAACGACCGGTTGTCCCTAGCGAGCGGGCGTTCGCCCTGAGACACCTGCACGTCAACGGCAGTTTGTCCGTCGGCCGCTGTGGAGAAGGTCTCGCTTTTGCTCACCGGAATCGTCGTGTTCCGAGGAATGAGCACCGTCATCACGCCGCCCAGCGTTTCAATGCCCAGCGACAGCGGCGTGACATCGAGCAGGAGCATGTCGGTAACGTCG
>CANKOI010000159.1 GCA_947484175.1 Deltaproteobacteria bacterium | reverse complement strand
GTGGAGGTGTTCGATGCGCTCCGGGCGGCCTTTGTTACCGTACACACCACCGACAGCCGCACCGACGCCTTCGTGAGCCTCGACCTCAAGGTGAGCAAGCGTTGGGTCTTCCGCACGTGGCGCCTCGATGCCTGGCTCGATGTGCAGAATGTCACCAACCACCGCGTTCCGGAGCGCGTGGTGACGGGTTTTGCAGACCTGCCGATCTCCGAGCTGGCGTGGGGGTTTGTGACCCTGCCCGTCTTTGGTGTTGAGGCCTCCTGGCAGGGCGATCCTCGTCGGCCTTGATAGGCCCCGCCGCCCTTTGGAGGTGCCCTTTGCGATCGTTGTCCCGCCTCAAGCAGAACCTGCGTGCCGCGCTCGCCGAGCCCTTCGTGCGCGTGGTGGTGGCGAAGACCGCGGGCGGGGGCGACCGGGTGCTGGAGGTGGACGAGGCCGCAGCCGGAGAGGGCGCTGCCGATGCTCTCGTCGCTGCGGCAACCGCGGCGGTGCGAGACGGTTTTGTGAAGGTGACGGTGCTGCGGGCCGACGGGGCCCGCGTGGTCCTCGACGCGAGGCACGGTGGCGCGCGTGAGATTCCCGCGGTGTCAGAGGACAAACGGATGGCGGGCAAAGCGAGAGGCCTCCGCCCCGACGACAACGGCCCGCTGCTCCGGCTGTTGGGCATCGCGAACGCCGACGGCACGATCTCCGCGCAGAACGCGAAGAAGTACAAGCAGGCCAGCCACCTCGTGGAGCTGCTGCGCCCCGCCTGGGTCACCGCCATCGCCCGCGGAGTGAGCGAGGAGGCGCCGCTGCGGGTGCTCGACCTCGCGTGTGGCAACGCCTACCTGAGTTTTGTACTCGCAGACGCACTCCGGGCCGCGGGAGTGCCCTTTCGCCTGCACGGGGTCGACGCCCGTGACGACCTCGTCCTGCGGTGCCGCGAACGCGCCGAGGCCTTCGGGCTGCCGGGGCTGTCGTTCTCGCTGTCCACGATCGCGGAAGCCGGAAACCTCGCCGACCCCCTCGGCGGCACCCCCGACCTCGTGCTCGCGCTGCACGCCTGCGACCGCGCCACCGACGAGGCGATCCGGTGCGCACACGAGCTCGGCGCGGTCTCCATGTTCATCGTCCCCTGCTGTCAGGCCGAGTTGGCCACACAGATTCGCAGGGCGCGCTCCGGTCCCACCCCGGCCTTTCGCCACGGCAACCTGTTGCGGGAACACGCGGCCACGCTCACCGATGCCATGCGCGTGGATTGGCTGGAGGCGCAGGGGTGGTCGGTGGACGTCGTGGAGTTCGTGGACGCGGGCCACACCCCCAAGAACCGTCTTCTCCGCTGCGCCCGCGTGCGCGACACCGATGAGAGCGCGCTCGCAGCGTGGGTCACCCGCTGCGAGGAGCTGCACGCGCGCCCCACCGCGCTCGGATAACGCCCCCTCGTCATGGACCTCGCTGCCCGCACCCTCAGCACCCTTGACTGGGAGGTCGTGCGCGACGCACTCGTGGAGGCGGCCCGCACCCCGATGGGGGCCGAACGTGCCCGCGCCAGCGGCCCGCTCGCCAGCCGCCGCGAGGTGACCGAAGCCTACGCCCTTGTCGCGGAGGTGACCGACGCGCGGCGGCTGGGCGACGGCCCGCCGGTGAGCGCCGTGGGCGATGTGCGGTCGGAGGTGGGCCGCGCCGCGCGGGGCATGGTGTTGGAGGCGTGGGCACTCATCGAGGTGGGGCGAGGACTGGCCGGGATTCTCGAGGTGCACGATTGGCTCCGGGCGCAGGCGCGGCCGCGGTTGCTCACGTACGTCGCGGTCACCGAGGTGAACCGGCAGGCGGCGGCTCAGCTGCGGGCGGCGTTCGACGGCGACGGCACGCTCTCGGATCGTGCGTTCCCCGCGCTGCGGGCGCTCCGGGAGCGGGTGCAGCAGCTGCGCGTGCGGGTACACGACACCCTCGCGGGCCTCCTCGCCGACGAGGGCTGGGGCGACCTCTTGATGGACCGCTACGTGACCGAACGAAACGGGCGCCTGGTGCTTCCCGTTCGCATCGCCTCCCGCCGGGGCCTCGGCATCGTGCACGGCACCAGCGCGAGCGGCGAAACCGCGTTCGTGGAGCCGGGCCAAACCGTGGAGCTCCAGAACGACCTCCGCGAAGCGAGCGATGCGCTCGAGCAGGAGATGCTCCGCATCCTCGCGGACCTCTCCGACATGGTGGGGAGGATCGCCGCGCCGGTGATGGCTGCGCTCGAGGCCGTGGGCGAAATCGACCTCGCGCTGGCGCGCACGGAGCTGGGCTTACGCTGGGCGGGTTGCATTCCTGAGGTGCAGGAGGGGGGCGTGGTGCGTCTGCGCGCCGCCCGTCACCCGATACTCGCCCTGCGGGGCGTAGCCGTGGTCGGCAACGACCTGAACCTCGACGACGAGCGGCGCGGCCTCGTGATCACGGGCCCCAACGCGGGCGGCAAAACGGTGGCTCTGAAGACGATCGGGCTGTGCGCGCTGTGTGTGCGCGCCGCGTTGCCCATCCCCGCCGCCGAGGGCAGCCGCCTCGACTTCTTCGAGCCGCTCCTCGCCGACATCGGGGACCTCCAGAGTGTCGCGGCCGATGTCTCCACCTTCAGCGGGCACCTCGCCGTTCTGCGTGAAGCCTTGGTCGTGGCCTCGCCGGGTGCGCTCATCCTCGTGGACGAGGTGGCGGTGGGGACCGACCCGGCGCAGGGGGCGGCGCTGGCAGCGGCGGTACTCGAAGCGCTCGTGGAGCGAGGTGCGCGCGTGGTGATCACCACGCACTACCCGGAGCTGAAGGCTCCGGGCGATCCACGAATCGCCCTCGCGGGGATGGAGTTCTCGGAGGGCCGCCCCACCTACCGGCTCGTGGCGGGAACCGCCTCGGGGAGCCAGGGGCTGGCCATCGCGCAGCGCATGGGGTTGCCCGCCACGGTGATCGAGCGCGCCCACACTCTCCTCGACGCCGGTGCGCAGCAGCTCGCACGCCTCGCCGAGCAGCTGCACGGCGAGCGCGAAGCGGTGGCGCGCACCGCGCGGCAGCAGGAGGGGCGCGAGGCGGGGCTCGCAGCGCGCGAAGCGGAGCTGCAGGTGCGAACAGCGAAGTTGGAGAAGCTCCTCGCCGGGGAGAGGGCTCGACTGGTGGATGCCACGCGCGAACGCTTGAAGGCCCTCGAGCTCCGCTTGCGCGAGCGCGTGCAGGAGGTGCACCAAGCCGGAAGTCTGCACGCCCTCAACGACGCCCTCGCGGAGGTGCGTTCGGAGCGGTCGGGGCTCGACGAGGTGGATGCCGAAGTGGCCGGCGCGGCCCTCCAGCCGGGAATCGGCGACCGGGTGTGGGTGGGAACCGTGGGCCAGCACGGCGAGGTGCTCGCGATCGCGGGAGCCCACATCGACGTTCAGGTGAAGGCGATGCGGCTTCGGGTGCCGCGCGGCAAGCTCGGCCCCGCCCGCGACGGCGCCCCCCCCGCGCGGGTTCCTCCGCCCTTCGTGGCTCCCACGCCGATGGAGCCGCCGGGCGGGCTTCGCCTCCCCAGCAACACCTGCGATCTGCGCGGGATGCGGCTCGCGGAGGCCGAGGAGGCGGTGCTGGGTTTCATCAGCCGACTGAAGGGCGCTGGCGAGCCGCACGGATACCTGCTGCACGGCCACGGCACCGGCGTGCTCAAGGCGTGGCTTCGGAGCTGGCTGCCCGGGGCGCCAGGTGTGCGCGGGTTTCGGCCGGCGGAGATCAATGCGGGGGGGGACGCGTTTACGGTGGTGGAGGTCTGAGGCGCGTTAGCAAGGCCCCGTGCTCCCCCCCCCGCAGCAGGCCGGTCACGACCACGGGCACCACGCCGCGCACCACCACGCGCACGACCACGGTCACGGGCACGCCCCCGGCCCCGCTCGCGCCGGCGACGAACGCCGGCTGCTCGCCACCCTCGCGCTAGCCGGGGTGTACATGGCCGTGGAGGCGGTCGGTGGCTGGTGGTTCGGGTCGCTGGCGTTGCTCGCCGACGCCGGGCACATGCTGGGGGATTCGGCCGCGCTCGTTGTCACGGTGCTGGCGCTCCGCCTCGCTCGTCTCCCTTCCGACCCGCGCCGCACGTGGGGCTACCAGCGGGCCGAAGTGCTGGCGGCGGTCACCAACGGCGCGGCGCTGCTGGCCATCGGGGCGGGCGTGCTTGTGGAGGCGCTTCGTCGCTTCGGCACGCCCGCGGAGATTCAGGGCGGTCCGATGGTGGCCATCGCCGCCGGCGGTCTCGTCGTCAACTTCATCTCGCTGGGCATCCTCCACGGGGCCGACCGTACGGGGCTGAACATGCGCGGCGCGTGGCTGCATGTGCTCAGCGACCTGCTCGGGAGCGTGGGCGCCATCGTCGCGGGCGTCCTCGTGCTCACGATGGGATGGAACTGGGCCGACCCTCTCGCCAGCCTCGTGATCGCGCTGCTCGTCCTCCGCTCTGCGTGGTACCTGCTCGCGGACTGTGTGGGCGTGCTCATGGAGAGCACCCCGGCGCACATCGACAGCGCCCACCTCCGCGAGCGGCTCCTCGACCTTCCGGGGGTGAGCGCGGCCCACGATCTACACGTCTGGACCATCACCAGCGGCACCGTGTCGATGAGCGGCCACCTCGTCGTGAGCGCCGACGCCGACTCGCACGCTGTGCTCCGCGCGGCGATCAGCCGGCTGCGCGACGAGTTCGGCCTGGACCACTGCACGATCCAGGTGGAGCCGGAGGGCTTCGAGGAAGGGCAACTGCACCCCTGATACCGATTGACCTCGATACGGATCGCCGCGCAGGACGCGGCGCCGTTGGGGCGGAGGTCCATTGCCAGCCGGCCCCCTCGGAAGGGACAGCGTGACGAAAGGCCCATGTTGGCGCCGGGGCCTGGCGCTATTGGCC
>CANKOI010000158.1 GCA_947484175.1 Deltaproteobacteria bacterium | reverse complement strand
GCGCGGCCGCCGCGGTCGGTGCGCGAGCCGGGGGCGCTGCCTGCGCGGGAGCGAGGGCCGGCTCCCCCCAGAGGCACGCTGACAAAAGCAGGATCATCGCCACCTCGTCACATCCACCACGACTGCAGCGGCGCCAAAACCACGGGTCGTGCCCCACGCGCGCGGACCTCCTCTACAAAACCCTCCACATCGACGCCGGGGAGCTGCCGGGGCGGCGCCTCGATCGGCACGCTGAAGTCGTCCCAGTGGCAGGGAATCACCACCTTGGGCCGTACCCTCTCCAACAGAATCCGCGTGTAGTCCTGGCGATACTGCCGGCCGACCGCGCACAACAGCAGCACATCCGCCGGAGCCAGATCGTCCTCGTAGAAGTCGGCGGAGTCGATGTGGAGCACCGACAGCCCTTCGAGCTGCATCTGCCAGTGGAAGACGGCGCCGTGGCGGAGGTCGAAGACGCGCGGAGGCCAGGGTGGGGGGGCGGCGATCGCACCGGGGAGCGGCACCCGACCGAAGAGCGCCTTCCCGTGTCGCGACCGCCACGGAGTCGCGACGGCGAGGCCGCAGGGAACCGCCTGACCAGCGGTGACCTCGACATAGCGGTCCATCGCAAAACCAGCGGCGCGGGCGAGGTTGGCGGTGTCGGCGCTACCGACGAGGCGGGCGCCCGTCTGGGTCGCGACCGCAGGCGCATCGAGGGCATGGTCGTAGTGGCTGTGCCCCACCAGGACCTCGTCGGCGACGGGCAGATAGCGACGGACCCGCTCGGCGTCGATCGGCAAGCGGCCGAACGCGGTGCGCAGGAGGCCGGCTCGCGAAACGTAGGGATCGAGCACGAACGTGCGCGCCTGGCTGGCGACGACAAACCCGGCGGTGCCGAGGAAGGTGAACCGCACCCGACCCGCAGAGGGCTCCATCTCGAACGCGGGCGCCGGTCGGGTGAGCAACGACCGGATCACCGCGGCTGTATCCGCAGGCTCAGGTCGACCCAACGCGCCTGGTGGATCAGCCCGCCCATGCTCACGCGATCGACGCCTAGCGCGGCCAGGCGAGGCAGCCGCTCCGGCGTGACCCCCCCGCTGACCTCGAGCCGGACGCGCCCGGCGGCCACGCGCACCGCCTCCTCGAGCATGCCATCGTCCATGTTGTCGAGCAGGACGTCGTCGGCGCCGGCGGCGATCGCCTCCCGCAGCTCGTCGATCGACTCCACCTCGACCTCCACCCGTAGTAGCGGCTGGATGGTGGCGCGGGCCCGCGCCACCGCTGCGGCGATGCCCCCCGCCGCCACGATGTGATTGTCCTTGATCATCACCCCGTCGAAGAGTCCGAAGCGATGGTTCCCACCGCCCCCATCGCGCACGGCTGCCTTCTCGAGCGCACGCAACAGTGGCGTCGTCTTGCGGGTGTCCACGATGCGCAGGTTGGGCGCCAAGGCGACGACGCGACTGACGTGCGTCGCGACGCCCGACAGGCGCATCAGGAAGTTGAGCGCCGCGCGCTCGCCGGTGAGCAGGCCTTGCAGCGGTCCTTCGACCCACGCGAGCGTCCCCTCCCCCTGCGCCGGGTCCGCGCGCCCGCCGTCTGCCACGACCATGGCGTACTCGCAGCCCAATTGGGCAAACACCTCCGCCGCGGCGGCCTGACCGCTCACGACGATGGGCTCTTTCGCGTAGACGCGAGCGCGACCGCGAGCCAGCGGCGACACCGTCGCCAGCGTCGTGACGTCGCCCATGCCGACGTCCTCGGCCAGGGTGAGACGGACCAGTTCGGGCAGCGTCATGGGGCGCGGGAGTAACATCTTCCCTTGTCCTCGCCTTTGTACAAATGTACATTGTATAAATGATGCGACACACCGCCACGACCGCACGGAAACACCTTTCGGCCCTTCTGGACGCGGCAGAGGCCGGCGAGTCGGTTTTCGTGGAGCGCCACGGGCGCACGTTCAAGCTCGAACTGCTCAGCGAGCCGGAGCCCTGCGGTCCTCGAAAACCCCTGTTTACCGTGGATGAATCGTTGCTCGACGGGCAGTGGCACTTCGACGCCGAGGGCTCCTTCACCCTGGGGTCGGGGTGATCCTTCTCGACACCAACGCGTTCATTTGGCTCGAAGCCGGTCACCCGCGCGCCGACCCGCTCGGGGCTGGCCCCTTCGCGCTTTCGCCCGCATCCGTTCTTGAGCTGGCCTATTTGGCCGAGGTGGGTCGGCTTCGCCCCAGCCGGCCCGACTTCCTCAGCGCTCTGGCCGACCATCCGACGGTCCGCGTGGACAATATCTCCGCTGCACCATGGTTTCTGACCGCGGCAACGCTCACCTTCACCCGAGATCCATTCGATCGCCTCATCGCGGCCCACGCCCTTCAGCGCAAGTGGAAGCTCGCCACCGGCGACGGCAACATCCTCAGAGCGCTCCAGCCGGAGGCGACGGTTGCGCTGTGACAGGATGGCGGGCGAGCGCAACCAACAGCCACCGGGCGACCCCACGATCAGCCGCTAGCCTTCTCATGCGTACCGTCGGCGTTATCCGAATTCGGCCTACCGCTCCGCACATTCCGCGTACCAGGGCTCCTCCAACATCCGGCCGGAGCGGCGGATGATGTACTCGTACAGTTCTCGCTGGTTCTCCGGCACCGTTCCCTCAGCCAGCGCGCGCTCTACATGGGCGACAACGCGCTTCGCCGTCGGCGCGTTGACGCACTCCATTTCTCGGGTTCCTACCACCGTGTGAACGATCTCGTACGGTTCGACGCTCTCCCATGCCCGGGTCGCGAGGCTTTCCGCGTAAAAGGAAGCCGCGTCCCCCCACGACGTCTCCGGAGGCGGCGACGCGCCGGACGGGGCGGCGACCCCCGATTCCACACCCTTCGGCCCCCTCGCCGACTCCTCCCCGCTCGGCAACCCTCGCGCCGTCGGCGGCGGCGAGCGGCTCAGCAGGAGGAAAACAATGGCCGCGCCCGCGAGCGCCAGCGCCGACATCGCGAGCCGAGTCCGCATGAGCACAGGCTACTCCAACTTTGTCCGCCGAGGCAGCGCGGCAAGGAGCGAGCGGAGGGCCGCCGGCCCGGAACGAGAGCCTGGTGCCCGCAAGGGCAGCCGCCATCAACTGCCCTGACGCTGGCCTCGAGCTCCACGTTTCCAACCAGCCCCAAACTCGTCACCTCATCGCCACATGGTGACGGCTACGTGACGGATGCACCCACGAGCAACAATCATGATTCAGCTCTGCATCCCTTCCCTCCTCTCGCTCCTATCCCCCGCCCTGGCCAATGACGGCGACTTCAAGCCTTCGGTCGAGGCCGGCGGCATGGTCTTCGCCTCCTGGCAACTCGACATGACCGACGGCGCGGACAACTACAACGAATTCGGCGTCGACCGCGCCTACGCCACGCTCAAGGCCAAGATGGCGCCGAAGATCGCGGCGCGAATCACGCTGGACGCCGATCACTTCAAGGCGGTGACCACCCCCGCCGGGGACCTGACCTTCGACACCAAGTACCGGCTCTACCTCAAGCACGCCTACGTGGAGTTCAAGGATGTCGCGCCCGGAGTCAAGGTGCGGGCGGGCATGATCGACACGCCCTACCAGCCGCAGCAGGACACCTTCTGGGGGCATCGTTACCTCGCCAAGGGCCTCGGTGACGAACAGAAGCTCCTGAGCACCGCCGATCTGGGCGTCAGCATCGGCGGCGAGCACGGCAAGGGCCTGTTCTCGTGGACGGCGGCGGTCCTCAACGGCGAGGGCTACAGCAAACTCGAAGTCGACTCCGGCAAGGCGCTCCAGGCGCGCGTCACGGTCGATCCCATCGCCGCGCAGGGCAAGATGGAGCTTCCGATCACGGCCTATGTCGACTACAACATGCACCAGAACGCGGACGCGCGCGTCACCTACGCGGCGGCGCTGGGCTTCAAGCAGCGCTTCATCTGGTTCTCCGGGGAGTACCTCGGCGTCAGCGAAGGCGATCACGGCGAGATGGGCTACAGCGTGGCCGCCCTCCCGGGAATGCCCAAGTACGGGCGCGTGGTGCTGCGCTACGACCACTTCGACCCCGACACCGCGGTGGACGCCGACGGCTACGACAAGCTCTTCGCCGGCCTCAGCCACGACTTCGCCGAGAAGGTCTCGTTGGCCTTCATGTACCAGCGCACCATGTACGAAGCCGAAGGCGCGGCGGTCGAGCACGGCGTGGGCCTGCACGCGCAGGCGGGGTTCTGAGTTGAGAGGCTATCCGCTCTCGCAGATGTACCCTGTAGAGAGCCCCGAGCACTGGTGGTCGTTCCACACACCCGAGTCGTACAGGTGCGCGCAGTCTTCGTTGCTTGAGTTGTTCGGTTCGCCGCCACCCCAGTTGGTGTAGGCGACCGATTCACCGGTCTCCCAGACCCACGACCCTTCCGACGCGACGTCGTTGAAGCCGATCCAGGGGTCGGAGCCGGTGATGTAGGTGTTCGCTTGACCGGTGACCCAGCTGTTCTCGGCGGCGTCGCCCATCGTGGCGAGGTGGTAGCCGACAGCCGCGCAGCTTGACGAGGCGGCGGCCCAGTAGCTCCCCGTGGTGCAGAACATGTAGGTGTTTGAGTTGCCGGAGTAGGTGGCAACCGAGCACCCGCACGCCGCGGTGGAGTCCACGACCCCGTCGCAGTCATCGTCTTGCCCGTTGCAGACCTCGGTGTCCGCGGGAGAAATCGCGCTGTCGGTGTCGTCGCAGTCCCCGCCGGTCGCGCTGGCGCCAGTTGGGGCGGAGCAGGTGTAGGACGTGGTCGTGGTGGTTCCGCCGTAGCCGTCGGCGTCGCTGTCGACATACCAGGTCGTTCCGGTGGTGGAGGACTCGTCGACCGAGCCGTCGCAGTCGTCATCCACGCTGTTGCACTCCTCGGATGCGCCGGGGGAGATGGCCGCGTCGCCGTCGTCGCAGTCGGTGTCGTCGGCCACCGAGCCGGCGGGCGCATCACAAGCGACCGAGGACGAAGCCGCGTCGCCGTACCCGTCGCCGTCGCCGTCGGCGTACCAGGTGGTGCCGCTCGCGGTGCCGCCGTCCACCGTGCCGTCGCAATCGTCGTCGACTCCGTTGCACACCTCGACACCCACCGGCGACACGTCGGCGTCGGTGTCGTCACAGTCGTCGGCGTTGTCGACATAGGCGCTGGGCGCGTCGCATGCGGTCTGGGTGAAGCGCGTGCTGCCGTACCCGTCGCTGTCGTAGTCGATGTACCAGGTGGTGGCGTCGGCCGCG
>CANKOI010000157.1 GCA_947484175.1 Deltaproteobacteria bacterium | reverse complement strand
TGTGTTAGGCCCGCCGCTAGCGTTCGCTCTGAGCCAGGATCAAACTCTCCAGTTTTGTATCCTGGTCCGCCCCTCGTGACTAAACGAGAGCCAGACTAAACTCTATTTGAACTTTTGAAGCTGCTACCAATTTTTCAAAGACCGTGCTGAAGCCCCGCGGCGTTATGCGACGGGGCCCGCTCCGTCAAGGAAGTTCCCGACGGGTCGGTGTCGCCGTCGCCTTCGCGGCGGCCCGGCGTTCTATCCCTGCCTGCTCTCTCGTCAAGGCGAGCGGTGAATTCAGGGCGCCTCGGAAGCCCCCGCGGCGGTGGCGCATTCGAGATCGTCGGCGTCGAACAGCGCATCGAGGTCGTTGTCGATTCCGTCGTTGCATTCGCCGGTTCCGAAACCGACCTCAGCGACGCCGGCGAGACAATCGGGATCCCCGCTGTCAGTCCAGCCGTCCCCGTCGTTGTCTACGGCATCCACGCAGCCGTCGGGCAGCTCCTCGTTACGGCCGTCGGCGCAGTCGGCATCATCGCCGTCCTCGAAGCCGTCGGCATCGTCGTCGAGCTTATTCCCGCAGTTGGTCTCGTCGTTGTCAGCCGCGTGGGCGCAGTCCTCGTCATCGCCATCCTCATCGCCGTCGCCATCGTTGTCGCGACCGTCGTTGCACGCGGTACCACCGGCGCCCAGCTCCTCGATGCCGCTCTCGCAGTCGGGGTCGTCGTCGTCGATCCAGCCGTCGCGGTCGCCGTCGGCGCAGTCGTGGCAGGCGTCGTCGGTGGGGTTCGTCCACTCGGTGAAGCCGAAGTCGCCGGTGACGTAGGCAAACACGACCGGGCCCACGTCGGTGGCGACCGTATACTCCGTCACCCGCTGGAACTCGAGGAACATGTAGCCAAGGTGGCGGCCATCCGTCGCGGACACCAGACCGGTGCCTCCGATGCCCCCACCGGCGGGGAAGTTGATCGTCGGCAGCTGGTACATCACGCTCGACGGCACGTTCAACGTGGAGAGCGTAGCCTTCCTTCCGTCGCTGCCCGTACCCTGGTAGGTGTCGTTTTCGTCCGCCACCGTGATCGTCGCGCGCACGGGGTAGTTGATTCCGCCAAACCAGCCCAACGTGAGCTGCGTGATGGACATGCGCACGTAGGTGCGCGCGCCGAGCACACGAGGGTCGTCGTCGCTGGACGTGAGCTCGGTGTCGGCCACCTCCCACTCGAAGCCCAAGGCAACGTCGTCGAGCCGCTCGCTGTCGCTCTTGTCGGCGAAACAATGTTGCATCACGCCGTAGGTGGCCCACAGGTCGCGGGCGCCAGGAGCGCTGCCATCGGTAAGGATGTCGTCGTAGCCTTCGGTGTTGTAGACCACGAGCGGCGGCGGCAGCGTGAGTTGCAGGTCTGCCACCCCCACTGCGGACATCGTGAGGGCGACGTCTGCTTCTTGGAGCTTGGATGCGTGGGACTCGAAGAAGTTCTCCACGATGGGCCAGTCTGCCGCGTACACGTGGTCGGGCACGCTCTCGGCTGTGTTTCGAGGGCAGAAGTGCAGTTCGTCGGGAGCGTAGAACGTCTCGCCGCTCTCGCAGTCGCCGCCGTCGGGCTTGCTCACCGCCGGCAGCCCATCGCCGGTCAGCGCCACCGCGGCCGGGTACTCCTCTGAGCCGCCACCGTATCGGTAGGAAGCGGTTTCCGAGAGATCCACGCAGTAGCCGTCCTCGTCCGACCAATACTCGTTCGTGAGCGTGACCTCCCCGAGGTCGATCCGGAAGTCCTCCAAGCCACCCACGTAGGGGGTTTCGGAGGGCCGCTCCACACGCCACTCGCCGTCGGCCATGTCTGAGGCGCCGGACCAGCCCTGCGAGCCCGCGTGCAACCTCGCCAGGCCGAATTCGAGCGCCTCCGCCGACCCCGCCAAGCCGGTGTAGCCCAGATAGGCAAACTTCTCGCAGTCTGTCACGCCGTACTCTTCGTTGAGCCGCGACGAGAGCCCCCCGAAACAGCTCTCCCAGTAGTTGCTGACGAGCACGTACCCCACGGCGTCGGGCGTGATGTCCCCTTCTCCCTTCACCACCGGCACGCCCAAGTCGTAGGTGTACTCGGCGGTGACATACCCGGTGTAGGTGGCGACCGTGAGAGGCAGGGTTCCGCCGCCGACCGTGCCGGCCGGCACGGTAACGACGAGCTCGTCGTCATCCACGCCGGTCACCACCGCGTTGTGGGAGCCAATCTGCACCAGCACCTTGTTCGGATCTTCCCCGAAGCCGGAACCGGAGATGGTGAGGGTTTGGCCTCCGACGTTTCCCGCCTGCTCGTCCTGCGAGAGCGATGTGATGGTCGGCGGGTTCCACCGCCCGTCGTAGTAGCCGGCGGGGGACTCAAAGGCGTCGCAGGCGGCGAGGCAGAGCAGCAGCGGGAGGGTGAGCATGGGCCGCATCGTCAGTTCCCCTCAAACCAGAAACGCCCGATGTCGATGGCGCGGGAGGCCACCTTGATCGGGGAAATGGACTTACGATTGCCATAGTTGTCCATGGCGTCGGGAATCTCCACCTCGGCCTCGTTCGACCGCCCGAAGTAGAACACCACTCCTTCGCTGCCGTGGGCCCGGGCGTAGGTGAGCGCGTCGGCCACGATGCTGTTGGTGAGGGCGAATTCCCCGTCGTCGGCCATCCGGCAGGTGACCTCGGCCATGTTGTGGAACGGGTCGCCCCGCATCGCCGGGATGAGGTCGCCGCTGTCGGTGGTGTAGACGGGGTCGAACTCGTAGGCGCCCTCCTCCTCACAGGCGGTAGGCGCACGGGCGCCAAGGGGCACGTCGAGCTCGGGAATGGTCTCACCGGTGAGCCCCTTCCACTCCAGGCCGATGGAGCGCGAGGCCTCTTCGTACACGATCTCCCGAGCAAAGTTGGGGTCGCTGCGGTCGACCGGGCCGAGGAACCGAACGGACAGGCTCACGTACTCGTCGGGGTCGTCGCCGGGCTCCCAGCGGAACAACACCTTGCCGTCAGAGGTGTCCCAAGGGCCGGTGTACATCTGACCGAACTCTGCCGACGTGTTCATGGCGGACTCGCACTCGGCGGGGCCCTGAGGCTCGGCTTCGCCGGGGCCGGCGAACGCGAGGCACGTACGTTGTACGCCGCCCCCTTCGGCCTCGTGGCCGAAGTTGTCGTACCGCGGACCATCCCATTCGAGCTGAACGCCGCCGGGCAACGCCGGCACCTTCAGTTCGGTGGTGCCCGCAACGGCCGAGGGCACAGGTACCGACCCCACCGGCGCGTACTGCGGAGGCACGCCGCCAGGGAACCGGAAGGCAACCGCTTCGCCGCTGGGGAACGACGCCTTGTGGACCAGGACCTTCTCCATGGCGTCGGTCCGGTTGCCCTCGCCGGTGGGCACCAAGGCGTACATGGGCGCGGTCGTCCAGAGGTCGATGGAGCTGTAGTAGGCGAAGGCGCTCTGGGTGTCGCTGGCGTACTGGCTGGGATTGCGCTCCAACCGGAGCCCGCCCTCGCCGCTTTCGGTGACCAACTCCATGTAGTCGCCCACGTCCACGGTCTTGAAGGAACCGATGGGGCCCGACGCCTCGAACGTGGTGTAGCAGGTCTCCTCGGCCTCCGGCGGAACGGAGGTGACTCCCCCCAAGGAGTCGGCCGCCGCCAGCTTCTCCGTGAACAGGTACGAGAAGCCGTAGACCGCTGCGTACGGGGGCGCAAAGCCCACCATGTTCGGCCCCACCTCGTCGAACGACCCCAACTGCATGAGCGCGAGCGAGAGGCCCGCGCCCGAGAAGTTCACCCACGAGTACTCCACCACGCCACCGTAGGGGGTGGGCGAGGGGCCGATCTCCTCCGGGTCGTAGCCGACGCCCACGACCTTCACGGGCACGTCCTTGTAGTCGGGGGCGCAGGAGATCAAGGTGAAGAAGAGAAGCATGGTTACCACCCCGTTCCGAGGCCGACGTAGAACCGGAAGCCCGGCTCCTCCACCTCATTGCTGAGCTCATCCCCCACGGCCGACTCCGTGGTGTCGGACACGTCGTCGCCGTCCACGTCGCCGTACCCGTGCAGGCGGTTGAACCCGTAGGTGACGCGCAGGAAGCTGTTCCACCCTACGCTGTCCAAGAGCGTGCTGGTCACCCGCACCTCCGCGCCGGCGTCGTAGAGGAGGTAGTTGCCGTTCTTGTGTGCGATGTCCACGAAGGGGATTTCCCTGCGCACATCCGCGGGGTCCTTCGCGACCCGCTCGCCAAACTCGTTCCGGTAGAAGCTGGCGGCATCTTCGGGCGGAGTGAAAGACCAGATGTTGCCTGCCGTACCCATGATCTGCGCGGTGACGTCGTAGACGTAGAGCGGGCCGATGTGCGCGTTCAGCTCGCGCCGGATGGGGAATCGGTACGCGAGGTTCACCATCGCCATCGTTTCGCCGCTCACGCTGTAGGCAGGGTAGCCGGCAAACAGCGTGTTGGGACGCAACGAGTTGCTGCCCCAGTCGAAGGGGTGCTGGCCGCCACCGATGAACTCGTCGTTGCGGTCGACGTTGCGGTCGACCAAGCCCGCGTTGAAGTCGATCTGGATGGTGTGGCGATACTTGTTGGCTTCCGTGAGGATTCCGCCCCAGGCCGGGACAGGGATCTGCTCCACCCAGCGGAGCTCCCCCTTGTGGAAGGTGTACGCGTCGAGCAGCTCGCCGTCGTCGACCGACCGACCGCCGTACGCCTCGTAGATGATGTCGCTGTAGCCGAGGCCATAGCTGAGGTCGACCACCCGCCCGCCGCGGACGTTCGCGCTGGTGGTGTAGGTCGTGCCGTAGCTGGAGTAGGTCTGGGTGAACGTCGCCTCGCCGCCCACCGAGTAGGGAGCGTAGTTGGCATCGCCGGTCTGCCTGAACCCGAAGGTGCGGCCAACACCGAACAGGCTGGAATTCCAGTGGGGATTCCACGGGAAGTCCACGCCGGTGAACAGGTACCCGATGTACTGCTGGTTCTTCCCCTCGAAAATTCCCTGATCGCCGGTCGTCGAAAGGTCGCCGTCGTCGTCGAGCAGGTAGCCGAACGGGATCTTGAACTCGCCTGCGAGCACGCCTAGGCTGAGTGTCGGGTACCAGCCAGAGTAGGCGTATTGCACGCGGGCGAGCCAGTCCTCGCCCACCATGGCCTCGCTGTACACGAAGTGGTCCTCCACGTAGTCGTTCAAGAAGAACACCGCGCCGGCCTGCAACGACAGGTCGTCGCGCGAGTCATTCGTGATGCGAATCATCGGCGCGCCACCCGGCGACATGATGGGGCTCTTGTACGGTTTCGACGTGTACATGCTCAGGTCTTCGCGAAACTCCCAGGCGGCCTTGACCGCCGT
>CANKOI010000156.1 GCA_947484175.1 Deltaproteobacteria bacterium | reverse complement strand
TCGCGGTTGCCGTCGCGGTTGCCGTCGCGGTTGCCGCCGCGGTTGCCATCGCGGAAGCCGCCGCGGTTGCCGTCGCGGTTGCCGTCGCGGTTGCCGTCGCGGTTGCCGTCGCGGTTGCCGTCACGGTTGCCGTCACGGTTGCCGTGGGTGCGGCCACCCGGGCGATCGTTACGGTCGCGCGGGCCATCGTCGCGCCGCGGCGGGCGCTCGGTGCGCTCCGGGCGCTCCTCGCCAGCCTCGTCGGCCGCTGCATCGGCCGCTGCGAACTTCCGTTTCCGGTCCCAATCCATGAACGCCTTGAGCGCCACCGCGATGAGCATGTCGGCGTCGGGCCGCTGCTTGATGGCCTTCCCGGCGTCGAGCATCGCGTCGTACACCATCGTTCCCGACGCTTCCTTCACCATGCGCACGAAACGGTCGGTTCGCAGGCGGGCGCTCTCTTCGGCGGTGGGGAGGAGCTTCAGTTCGAACTTGATCTTGTGTTGGCGTTCGAGGGTGAGGCGGGTGGAGAAATCGCCCCCACCGGCCAGCACGATCACGGTGCCTTCGTTGCCGATACGACCCGTGCGCCCCGAGCGGTGCAGATACACCGACGCATCTTCGGGTAGCGCGTAATGAATCACGTGTGACAGGTTGCTGATATCGATGCCGCGTGCCGCCACGTCAGTGCTGACGAGGAACTGCACGGCGCCGCCCTTGATCCGCGCCATCACCCGCTCACGCTGCTTCTGCGCGAGCTCGCCCGACAGCATCTCGACCCCGAGACCCTGCCGATCGAGGTAGGTGTACACCGTTGATACATCTTCGCGTGTGTTGCAGAAGATGATCGCGGAGTGCGGGCGTTCCAGCTCGATCAGGTCGAGGAGCGCACGCGCCTTGTGGTAGTCGGGCGAGGTTTCGTACAGGTAGTGCTGGATGAGGTGCACGTTGTCGCCGTCGGCGCTGAGGTGCAGGTCTTCCGGGCTCTTCATGTAGTTGTTGGCGAAGCCCCGCAGGGACTCGTCGAGCGTGGCGGAAAACAACATGGTCTGCCGATCGGGCGACGTGGCCCCCACAATCTTCCGCACATCCTCGAAGAAGCCCATCGACAACATCTCGTCGGCTTCGTCCAGCACGACCACGCGCGTTTGGTCGAGCTTCAAGTTGCCGCGACGGATGTGGTCGAGCAGGCGGCCGGGAGTGCCCACCACGATCTCGCTTCCGCCACGGAGGGCGTCTTCTTGAGCGGGGAAGCCGACACCGCCGTAGATGGCCGTGATTCGCAGGTCGCTATACTTAGCGAGCAACGCCACTTCCTGGGCCACCTGCACCGCGAGCTCCCGCGTGGGGGTGAGCACGAGTGCCTGCGTGACGCGCGCACCGGCGTCCACCCGTTCGATCATCGGCAGGCCGAAGGCGGTGGTCTTCCCCGTACCGGTTTTGGCCCGCACGAGCAGGTCCTTTCCGGCCAATGCGGGCTCGATGGTTGCGGCCTGTACGGGCGTTGCGTTGATGTAGCCCATGTCGCCCAGCGCCTGAAGCGCGGCGGGGGAGATGGGGAAGTCGGCGAACGTACGGTCGCTCTTGTAGTCGCTGCGCGAGGGCGCCGGGCTCGGCGTGGGCGCCGCGCCTTCGGGCGTGGTCTCGGGATCTGTCATGTTCTTCCGTCGTGTAAGGAGCGGGCGTCTAACGCAGCACCCCATCTTGCGCCCGTGGCTGCGCCGGATAATGCCCGGCGCTTCCCCGGCCCCGCTTGATCCCCTCCGCGTCGTTCCTCTCCGCGTTTCGTAACAGCTCCCGTGTGCTCCTCACCGGCCCCACGGGTCCGGACGGCGACAGCATCGGAGCCTGCTTGGCCCTGCAACGCGCCTTGAGATTGATGGCCCCCGACGTGGTGGTTCACGTGGCCGGCTCGCCGGGGAACCGGTACCGTTTTCTGGACGGGTCCGGCGAGATGCTGCCGGACGCGCAGGTGGGCACCTACGATGGGGTGGTCGTACTTGACGGCGACCGGAAGCGCTTGCCGCCTAAGGTGGCGGAAGCCTTCGCCGCGGCGAGCTGGACGGGGCTCATCGACCATCACCGCTCCAGCGATCTTGACGGGTACACCATTCCCTGGCTCGAGCCCACGACCGAGAGCACGTGCGTGATGGTCCGGAAGCTGCTCGCGGAGTGGGGCGTACCGCTCGACCGCAGCTTCGCCGAGCAGCTCTACACCGGGATCATCTTCGACACCGGCGCCTTTCGATACAGCAACACCAACGCCAATACCCACCTCCTTGCCGCGGAGCTTCTCGCCTTGGGCATTGAGCACCACCGCATTTGCGAGCGCGTGCTGATGGACCGCCGGCACGCTGGCCTCCGCTTGCAGTCGCGGGTGTGCGATACTTCTCGCCTCCTTGCGAACGGCCGCGTGCTGGTGGGGGTGTTCACCCATGCCGTGGCCGCCGAGGTCGGTGCCGATGACGGCGATGTGGAAGGAATCGTCGACGCACTCCAACACGTGGAAGGAATCGAGGTGGCGGCGCTGGTGATCGAGAAGAGCGCGCAACGCACGAAGCTCTCGCTGCGGTCTCGCGGTGGGGTGGATGTGTCGGCGTTGGCGAAGCGCATCAGTCCTGCCGGCGGTGGGCACGCGAAGGCGGCGGGGGCCTCGATCGCGCTTCCGATTGCCGAGGCGGTAGCGCTTGTCGAGCGGGAGCTGCTGGCGGCGATCGGGCAGGCGACCGCAGCCGGCTGATACACGATGACACATCAGCCGTGGTGTGGATGCGTCATGACACATCGCCGGCTTCCCGCGGCATGATCGTTCCTCGCCTTGCCGACGACCTCCCGGGTGTGCATACTGGCCGTGGACGGGCGTTCGCGCCCACTTCCCATCCGGGGGCGTACCGGTTTCGACGAGGTGTCTGAATACCGACGGGCGTGGCGAGTGTGGTTCCGCTGTGAGTGAACCAAAACCAAGCTGCCAACAACAGCGATAACTTCTCCCAGGCCCTCGCGGCTTAGTTGAAGTTCCGGGAGCCATTACGAGCACCCGGCATTCGATCAGGAGGGGCCGACCCTGATCGGGTGTAATTTAGGCACGCAGTGACTCCGCGGCTGAACAACCGGCGGACGATCGAAGTTCAAACAGGGAGTTCTGACGGTCCCCAAAGGGGATGACACCCGCCGCAGGGTATGCGGAAGGCCACGTATCTCGAGAGTTGGATGATGCTTCGGACGCGGGTTCGACTCCCGCCGCCTCCACTTTTCGCAACCCGGGGCAGAACTTTGGTCCGACCAGAGTTCTCCCCGGTGTTCGCGGACATCCGGCCCAGCTCGGCCGGGAGCGTGAAGGTCACGGTCAGCTTCATGCCGTCGGCCTCGATGCGCGCGATCCAAGCGCGAAGGAAGGCCCGCTGAGCGTTCGGCGTCCCCGTCGCGAGGATGGCCCGAAGGCGCTCGACGTAGCGGGCGATGGTCGCGTCGTCGGCGAGGCGGACGACCGGTGTGGAGGCCGTCGCGAGGCGCGCGTGGTTCGCCGTCAGGGTGTCCACATGGGCCTTCACCTCGCGAATGCGCGGGGCGAGGATGGAGAGGTCGATCCCGCCGTCCTCAATGGCCCGGTACAGGTTGTCGAGCTTGCGGCGGGCGTCGGCGAGCTGGGCGGTCGCCGCTCCGACCTCGGCGCGGGCGGCCTGACCGACGGCATCGGCCTCTTCGTTGACGAGGTCCAGCAGTTCCCGCAGGTACCGGGGCGACAACACCTCGCGCTGAAGGAGGTCGATGACCGTCGCCTCGGTCTCGTCCTTCGGCAGCGGCTTCGCCGTGCAAGCCTCGGCGCCGAGCTTTTTCTTCTTCTGGCAGACGTAGTAGCGATACTCGCCGCTCCGGGCGTTGTGGCCGAAGAAGGGCGACCCGCATTGGGCACAGAAGATCAGCCCCGAAAGGAGGTAGTCGCTGGCGAGCGTGTTCTGGCTGACGATTTGCGGAGCGCGAGCCGCGAGCATCCGGTGTACCTGCTCGAAGTCCTCCTTGCTGACGAGCCCCTCGTGGGTGTCCGCCTTCTTGATCGGGTCGGACGGCTTGTGCTTCTGGAGCCCAGTCCGGTGAACGCCCCAGGTCGTCACCCCGACGTACACGTCGTTCAGCAGCAGCTTGTGGATGCTGGTCTTGAGCAGCGACTTGCCCCTCGGCGTGAGGACGCCCTCGGCGTGGAGCGCGGCGGCAATGCTCGTGACGCCTTCGCCAGCGAGGGCCATGCGGAAGATGCGCTGCACCAGCGGCGCCCATAGGGGGTCGGGCTCCAGGATGATGCGCGGCGCGCCCTCGGACGGCCCGGTGGCGAGCTTGCGGTAGCCGATCGGCGGGGGACCGCCGTTGCGGAAGCCCATCGAGGCGTTCTTGCGCAGGCCGCGGCAGATGTCATGGGCGAGGTTCTGGCTGTAGAACTCGTCCACCGACTCGAGGATCGCCTCCAGCATCCGACCGGATGGCGAGTCGTCGACGGGCTCGTTCAGCGAGACCACGCGCACGCGGTTGCGCTCCAGGATCCGCTTGTAGAGGACGCTGTCCTCGCGGTTGCGGGAGAAGCGGCTGAACTTCCAGACGACGATGTAGTCGAACGGCGGGGGCTTCTGTTTCGCAGCGGCAATCATCTCGCGGAACTGCGGGCGGTCGTCGGTGGTGGCGGACTCCGCGGCGTCCACGAACTCGGCGACGACCTCCCAGCCGCGCTGCTTCGCGCCGAGGCGGCAGGCGTCGAGCTGGGCCGGGATCGACAGGTCCTTCTCGGCCTGCTTGTCGGCCGAGCAGCGGCCGAGGAGAGGGCGGCGGCCATCAGGCTCGCCAACGCGCAGGCAGCCGAGGTTGAGGCGCGGGCGGAGCTCCTGCGGGCGCAAGCGAGGGCGGCGGCGAAGCCGGTCGCGAACGCACCGATGGCGACGGTGCCGGTGCTGGGGGAGAGGCGTGTCGCGGCGGCGCCGTTGAACGTCCGTGATCGTGATCAGCGGACGAGCGCCCCGTCCGCGCCGAAACCCGCGCAGGCGCGCCGGGTGGAGGCATCCATCCCCGCGCCGGTCGTTTCCCCCGCCGAATACTCGGCGGCGGACCAACTCGCGCTCGCGTCGGTCGGACACTGGCCGCCGACCCCTCCGGAGCGTCGCGGCGCGTTCTGGACGCGGGATGCCGACTGGCCGGCGGAGTGGACACTCACCGGGTACGACCTCGCGATCTTCCGGGGGCGTGTGAACGTCACGCGCGCGGTGCTCGCCGGGCAGCTCGGCATCGATGCCGTCGCACTCGTGCAGGCGGAGAGCCGCCCGAAGGAGAAGGTTGGGCCAGCGTTGCAGATCGCGCTGAAGCGGGCGATCGAGGTGGTGCAGGAACAGCGGAGGGGACGGCCGGCGCGGGCTATCGAGGTGCGGGCCCACGCCGTCCGGCTGCGTCCAGGGGGGTCG
>CANKOI010000155.1 GCA_947484175.1 Deltaproteobacteria bacterium | reverse complement strand
CTCGTCGATCGTCTGATCGAAGAAGGGGCCGGCAAGCGTCTCAAACATCGCACGGGAGAGGCGGATCTGGAGATGGCGGGGCCCCGATGCGTCGGCCACCAGAAAGGGGAGGTGGATCTCCGTTTCCATGGCGGTGGACAGGTCGATCTTGGCTCGCTCGGCGGCGTCCCGGAGACGCTGGCGTACGATTCGGTCGCCTGACACGTCGACGCCGTTTTCGTCTTTGAACTGTTCCGCCAGCCAGTCGACCAACATCCGGTCGATATCGGCGCCCCCGACGGCGTTGTTGCCTCGCGTGGACCGCACCTCACCCACATCGCGGTCGATGTGCACGATGCTGATGTCGAAGGTGCCGCCGCCGAAGTCGTACACCGCGATCAAGCCGTTCTTCCTGCGGTCGTGTACGTACGCCAACGCCGCCGCAGTGGGCTCGTTGATGATCCGGAGCACGTTGAGGCCGGCGATGGTGCCGGCGTCTTTCGTGGCCTGACGCTGGCGGTCGTTGAAGTGGGCCGGGACCGTGATGATGGCCTCGGTTACGGGCTCCCCCAGAAAATCCTCCGCGCTTCCTTTCAACTTCTGAAGGATGATCGCGGATAGCTCTTGCGGGCTGTACAGCCGGCCGGCCACCTTCACGGCGGCATCGCCGTTTCGGTTTTCCGCCACCTCGTAGTTCACCAGCGGAATGTCCCGACCCGCCTCACGGAAGCGCTTTCCCATGAAGCGCTTCACGTTGTGGATCGTGGCGTCCGGATTGATGAGCATCTGCCGTTTGGCGATCTCGCCCACGAATCGTTCGCCGGTCTTGGAGAAGCCCACGACGGAGGGAGTCACGCGCCCGCCCTCCTCGTTGATGATCACGCGCGGCTCCCGGCGGTCCATGTAGGCCACCACCGAATTGGTGGTCCCGAGGTCGATGCCGATCACTTTTCCCATGGGCCGCGAGCCTACCGTCGCGGGTGCGCCTTGGCAATCTCCGCCGCGAAGTACTGCCGCAGCTGGTGCAGCTGTCGGCCTGCGGGCTCAGGGGCGCAAGAGCCCTCCCGGAGCGCCCAGCGCCGCGGACAGTTCGGGGGCCTTCACCACTCCGACGAACCGCGCCGCTTCGGTTCCGTCCGGATGGAAGACCATCGTGACCGGAATGCGTTCGGGCCATCCCGGGACGAGCCGAGCCATCGTTCCGGCTGGGTCGCGCGCCTGCAGGTGCACGACGGGCGCGAGGAGCCCGGTCCGGTCCACGAGGGCCTGCACGCGGGGACCCTCGCCGAGGTTGTCGAGCGAGACGAACAGCGCCGACGCCGAGGGGTGTGCGGCCACGATCGTCTGGAGAATCGGCAGCTCGGCCGCACACGGCGCGCACCACGTGGCGAAGAAGTTCACGACAAGCGGGCCCTCGTGGGCGCCGCGCAGGAGGCTTTCCAACGTCGCTTCGTCGACCGGGCGAACAGCGACGGGCGTGAGCGCGAGAGCAAAGGGCAGGACAAACAGCAGGGGACGCTCCGGCACGGACGATGTCGTTGCCCTGAAGGCTATCCGAAGATTGCGGCTCGCGAGGCCGCGCGCTAACGCTTCCCCGACAGGAGCTGCGATGTCGCTATTGTTCGCTGCCGGATTGGCCTTCGCGCTTGCCCCCGAGGTGGAGGAGTCGGAGAGGCTCGCCAACAGCGGCGATGTCGAAGGCACGGTTCGGGTCCTCGAGGCCTACGTGCTCACGACGCCGAATGATCACGAGGCGCTGTGGCGGCTTTCCCGTGCGCTCTACGAACGCGGCGAGCTGCTGGCCCAGTCGATCCCCGACAAGCAGCGGCTCCCCGTCTATGCCCGCGCCCGGGCGCTAGCGGCTCAGGCTACAAAGCTCGACCCCGAGAGTGGCTTCGGCTACCTCTGGGAGGGGGTGGCCATGGGGCGGGTTGCCACGGCATCGGGCATCCTTTCCCAGCTCAGCACGGCCGACGACATCGAGAGGCTCTGGCTCAAGGCGCTGAGTAAGCCTACGCGCTACCGCATGGATTCGGGCATTTCGTCCTTTCCTGGCGATGTCTACAACGCGCTGGGTCAATTCTACCGCCTGTGCCCCGACTGGAAGGCGATGGAGTGGATCAGCGGCACCCGCGGGGACATCGACAAGTCCGTGAAGTACTTCCGCATGATGGTGGAAGACGACCCGAACCGGATGGAAGGGATGAAGGAGCTGGGCGTGGCGCTCCTGTGCAAGGGGTACAAACAGAAGGACACCGGCGCGAAGGCCGAGGGGCGCATCTGGCTGAGGAAGGCCTACGAGATGCCGCACGACTACCCAACCGACCGGATCGACCACGGCCAGATTCCGCTCATTCTCGAGCGTGAGAAAGAAGCGTGTGGCTACTCGCGAGACGGCTGGGAAGACCTCAGCGAAGCGGCCTACAAGAAGTAGCGCTGTGAGCGCGTTGATCGGGTGGAGTTGCCGGCGAGTGGCGTTCGTGCTGCTGGTCGTCGGCGTGGGCTCATGTAAGGCGCCCGAACGCCGCCCGGACCCGTTCGGCGAAGCCGTAGCGGCGGCCGATGCCGTGTGGGAACGGCGCGCCCAGAGCGGCGGTTTCGACGAAGCGGAGCGAGCGTACAGCGCTCTCCTAGGCAGGCGGCCTACTGCGAGCGCGGTACTGTGGCGGCAGGCACGGGTGGCCTGGTCGCGGGCGCTGAGCGAGCCGGGGCGCGCGGAGCGCTGGCACGAAGTTGGACGGGAACTGGCGTTGCGCTGCCTGGCGGCCACGCCTGCGGTTGCCCAGGCGCTGATCGCCACTGGCGATCGGATCGACCGCACCCTGCCGCTCGCGCAGTCGGCCCCGGCCTGCCGGGTGTACGCTGCCGCCCACATCGTCAGACTTGTGGCCCTCCGAGGCCCCGGCGCGGCCCTCGAACTCGAAGACGCCACAGGGCTCCTCACCGACCTCGGCATGGCCGAGGAACCCGCCGTGCTGGCTTGGGCTCAGGGCTGGCTGAGGGTGTTGCAGGGGCGCGAGTCCGCCGAGGCGCGCGAGGCCCTCCTCGCTGCCCTGCGGGCCTCCCCCGGCGTAACGTTCTACCGAGAGCAGGCCCTCGCCGCGTTTCCCGACGTGGACGGCAGCCTCCCGGCGTTCATTCCTGACCCGGCGTGGGCGCTGGAAAACGGTGCGGATACTCGGTGAGCAGCCCGCGCGCGAGCGCGAGCCCCGCGCCGCTACCCGCCCATAGGAGTGCTGTTCGGGGGCGGAGCCTTCGATGGCATCTTCCGCTGCGCGCGACGAGCGGCCTTCCGGCGGCGCTTCTCCGCGAGGCGCTGCTTCAGGCGGCGCTTCTCACCCGGCTTCAGGTAAAAGCTGTTCTTCTTGATGTCCTTGCGGATCCCCTCGCGCTCCACCTTGCGGCGGAAGCGGCGCAAGGCCTTCTCGAACGGTTCATTGTCGCGTACGGTGACGAGGACCACGAAGCAGACTCCAAACGGCCCCGCCGGCTAACGTCGCGCGGTTCGTTGCGCAAGGTAGCGAACTCAGAACACGACGCTGACGGCGCTTCCGGCGTAGAACAGGTCATGCACCCCGCCCTCGAGCCGGATGGACGCCTTGTTGGAGATGTTGAAGCGGAATCCCACGTTCACGTCGAAGAACGGCACCACAGGCCAAACGTCGCCGTCGGCCACCATGTCGGAGTCCTGCGGGCAGCTCTCGTACCGGAGGAAGGCCGGCTCCATGGGGCCACAGCTTGGGTTGGTATTGTCGTTGTTCCCGTTGGGGTCGGCCGGGTCTTCACCCGCTTGCCACTCGTAGAGGTCACCCAGCACGAATCCCGCGCCTAGCCCTGCGCCAAAGAGGAAGCTCAACCAGTTCGTGGCGCGCAGCTCGTAGGCGTAGTTGGCGCCCACCGTGATCAGGGCGAAGTTCTGGGGTTCCACCCAGCTGCCGTCGTCGGGATCGGGCGAGCCGCGGTCGGCGTCGTCCCAATACCCGGACTCGAGCAACGGGTTCATGTATTCCACGTAGAAGATGCCGTTGGCCGTCTTCTCCTTCACCACAAATTCCAAGCCGAGGGCATAGGCCGCGATTTCGGGGCGCTCGGGATATTCGTCGTCGGAGTGAGCCGAAACAAAGGGGTCGAGGAGTGAGCCGGGTAGGGACAAGTACCGCCCGCGAAAGCCAACCTCCATCAGATATGCACGCTTGGTGGTTCCCTCCGTTGCTGCCCTGGCGGCGTCGGGATCGCCCTCGCCTTCGCTCATTCGAAACTGGGTGGGCAACGGCTCGGCCGGAGTGTTGGCGAAAGCGAACGGCGCGGCGACGAGCAGGAACATATGAACCCCGGGGTACACTGGGCGGCCATCCTCTAACCGGACCCACAGCCTGTCAACCCTCCTCTTCCTCGCCGCCTGCAGCTGGCATGTCGGCACCGCGCCCACTCCGGGCTACCAGCTGGTGGCGGTGAGCGCGGTCGTGGCGGAGCCGGGAGTGGAGGAGGCGGTGCGGGGGGCGGTCATCACGGCGCTCGCGGCGGGGCGCGCGATGGGGGCCGAGCCGCTTTCGCTGCGGGTGACGCGCGCCGACTGGCGCCCGGGCCGCCGCACCGGCGCCACCGTGATCTACGACGCCACGCTCGTTGTGGAGTTCGTGTCCGGCGAGCGCCGGCGCACCGTGACGGTGAGCACCCCCATGCCCGACCCCGGCACCGCAGGAGCGGCCGCTCTCGATCGAGCAGACGGATTTCGGCGGCTGGCGGCCGCGGCGGCTCAGGAAGGTGTCGCCTGGCTGACGTTGGGGCAATAACGAGCGCCCGTGGCCGCGCTCGACGACCTCCAGCTCACCCTCTCCGCGCCGCGGCCCATCTACGTGTGTGTGGGGGGGGAGTCGGTGCTGGTGCGCGAGGCCGTAGATGCCGTGCGCACCGCGGTGTTGGCGGGCGGTATGGCCGCGTTCAACCACTCCACCCATACGGGGGGCGAAGAGGGCTGCGTCCACTTCGTAGAGTCGTGTCGTCAGGTGCCGGTGATGTCGCCGAGGCGGCTCGTGGAGCTGAGGCAGGTGCAGGACGCGAACGTGGCCACCCTCGAGGCGCTCCTCGCGTACACGCTTGCGCCGATCGACAGCACGGTGCTTTTGGTGTCGGGGGAGAGGATGCCGGCCGCGACTGGCGGTGTCGACCGCGGCCTGCGCATTCTGAACGCGGCGAAGAAGGTCGGCGTGGTGGTGAAGCTCGATGGCGCGGGGATGGACCCTGCGCAGTTCGTTCGGGCGCTGGCCAAGCCGTGGGGCGTCACGGTTGAGCCCAGCGCGATCCGCCGCCTCTTGGAGCTCGGCGGGGAAGACTTCGACGCGCTGGCAGGCAACGTGGAGCGATGTGCTGGTTTCGCGGGCAGCGGTGGGGTGGTGACGGCCGAGGTGGTGGATGAGGTGTGCGTGATCACCGCGGAGGCCGACGT
>CANKOI010000154.1 GCA_947484175.1 Deltaproteobacteria bacterium | reverse complement strand
TGCCGCCTTGTCGGCTGCTGCCTTTTCAGCGGTGGCCTTGTCAGCTGCCGCCTTGTCGGCTGTGACCTTGTCAGCTGCGGCCTTGTCAGCTGTGACCTTGTCAGCTGCGGCCTTGCCAGCGGTAGCCTTCTCGGCTGCGGCCTTGTCGGCGAGCACCTTCTCCGCTGCGGCCTTGTCGGCGAGCACCTTCTCCGCTTCTTTCGCTGACTTCTCCGCCGCGGCCTTGTCGGCGAGCACCCTCTCCGCCGCGGCCTTCTTCTCCGCTTCTTTCGCTGACTTCTCTGCGGTGGCCTTGTCTGCGGTGGCCTTCCGATCGGCAGCGGCCTTGGCTGCGGCTACTTTGGCGGACGCGCGGGCATCTGCTGCCGTTGCGCCACTAGAGGCAAGTGAGCCGCCGTTGCACACCGTCAGATAGTCAGCCGGAGGCTTGCCGTATTCGTACCAGGCACCCTCGAAGTTTCCGTCCGTGCAGCGCACTTGCACGAGGTGGCGGCCAAAGGTGAGCATGTCTTCGGGAGCGAGGCGCTTTCCGTCGATGAAGACCAGCACATCCTCGGCCTCGTCGGGCAGGCCCGTGGGCGATTGTTGGTAGTTCCGCACCTCACCCCGCAGGGCGTAGAGCACGTCTTGTGCGTCGGCCTCGGGCAAGAGCTCTATGTCGGGCTCGAACTGCGGGGAAACGACGAGCACCCGCCTCCACCAGTCGAGCGCGGCCTTGTCCCGGTCTCCCGAACGCCACTCCACCAGCCCCCGATAGAAGGGCAGCTGGGCGATGTCGGACTGGGCGAGGGGTGACGACGAGGTGGGGGCTGCGGCCTCGGCGGCGGTGAGCAAGGTCTTCGCGGTCTTGTAGTCCTTGGCGATGAGGGCCTGCCGCGCCTGCGCCATGATCGCGACGTAGCCGAAGTCCTGTGCGTGAGCGGCAACGACCAACGCGAGGATCAGCGACATTCACCCTTCTCCCACGCTTCGGATCGTAGCGTGAACAGGCAGGTGGTGCCGGCCGCCACCGTGAAGTCAGTGAGGTGCGTGCCCCCCGAAGTGAGCTTGACCTTGGCCCGGAGGCTGCCGGGATCGAGGTCGCGCAGACGCAAATTCATGGTGCCGTCCCACTCTTGCCGGAAGCCGGTGCTGGCGGTGATGACCACCTCACTGGCGCCGCCGGGCACGCGGAGGATGGCGCCCCCTTTGCCGGAGGCGTTCGCGCTCCAGTCCTCCGTGGAGGTACCCGTGGGAAGGTTCACCACCGGGATCGATGGGACTTCCGCGATGGGTGGTGAGTTGTTGGTGGGGTTGAACGCTACTGCGTACAGCGCCACTGCGGCCACGAGGCCCGCCGCACCCATCAGCACCAGCGCGAGGAAGATCTTCCCGAAGGCCGCGCCTGCCCGGCTGGCGGGCTCGGCCTCAACGTTCCCTTGGGCGAGTGTCGGAGACGTGGTGGAGCCGGTGACATGTCCGGGCGGACGCTTTCGCGGTGCGGACCGCTGCCCGGTGTCGCTCCCCGAAGGTGGCGGCCACGCTGTGTTCGGGCGCGGGTCTTCTGCGTCTCCTTCCGCGACGCCTGCGGCGAAGGAGGGGGTGCGACTGGAGACGGCTGGTGGTGGTGGCGGACTGGCGAAGGCTGCCGGACCCTCAGCTTCGGCCGATGGGCTGCCGCTTGGCAGGTCGACGGGCAGGTCGTCGAACTCGCGCGGAACACGGAATTCGCCGTCGCTGGAGCGCGAGGTGGCCCCGCTGGCGTCTTCCTCCAGCACCGCGCCGCTGTAGGGGTCGCTCGGGTCCTGTTCGGGCACCCACGACTCGTAGATCTGCTTCACCGACTCGCGGGAGAACCGTTTCAGGCCGGCGTCCAGAGCGAGGTCGGCGAGGCCCTCCATCTCTTCGATGACCTGCACTGCGGTAGGCCGAGCTTCGGGTTCGTAGGCCAGCAGGCTCAGCATGCACTCGCGCGTGCGCTCTTGCAAGGCGGCCGAAATGTCGGAAAGGTCAAGCTCGGCGACGCGCGCGCGGATGGTGGGCTCGAACCGTTCCTGCCGCAGCGGTGTCTTGCCGAAACTGTCGAGGGACAGGCACTCGTACAGGGTGATGCCGAGGCTGTAGATGTCGCCGGACGGTGCGTCGGCTTCGCCCAGCATCCGCTCGGGCGCCATGTAGGCCTGGCTGCCGAAGGCGAGCACTTGCGTTTTCGCTTCCCGTTCTTCGAAGGAGGCTCGTGCGGTGCCGAAGTCGAGCACCTTCACGTCGCCTTCGATCGTGATCATCGCGTTGCTGGGCTTGATGTCCCGATGGATGACTTGCAGCGGCTCGCCACCCTGCAGCGGTCGGTGGGAGTACGCTGCATCCAGAGCGGACGCGATGGCGCCCGTGGCTTCGAAAACAGAGCGTCGGGGGAAGCGTCGGCCCTGCTCACGAAGCGAGGTGGCGATCGTCTTGAGGTCGACCCCCTGTAGGTACTCCATCACGATGGCACACTGCCCGCCGATCGACGTGAGGTCTTCCACCCGTACGATGTTGCGGTGACGCAGGCGCCCGAGCAGCCGGGCCTCGTCGCGCGAGCGCATCACGATCTCGTCGTTTCCGAGCCACTTGCCGTGCAGGAGCTTGATGGCCACGATGGACGAGAAGTTCTCTCCGGTGATCATCTCGGCGAGGTACACCTTCCCGAACCCGCCTTGCGCGAGCTCTTTGAGGAACTTGAATCGACGGCGATGCTGCATCCGGAACGGGCCGGCCGTCTATAGCGCGCTAGGGGTCATTGTGTGCGGCACATGCCGCCATCGCCGGTGACACTCTCCAGCACGAGATGCAAGGTCGCCACGTAGGCCTCCAGCTTTCCGGACACCCCCGGCCATTTCTTTAGCACGGAGGGGTACGACCAGTTGTTCCATAGGGACTGGCCCCAAGGTGCGGTGCGGGCCAAGGCGGCGGGGACCTGTCGGGCCAACGCGGCGGCCAGCCCCATTCGAGTGGCGTCGGGTTCACGATTCGCCACCTGCTCGAGGGTGGGGACAAGGCTGATGGGGCGATCTTTCGCGTACCAATCCATCACCTCGAAGTTGGGGAGTCCGCCGAGGTCGCGCAGGCGAAGTTCATCGCCCTGTTCCTCCACAAGCAGCTGAAGGGCGGTGTAGCGCGCGGGGTTTGTCCGTCCGCAGAGGGCGTTCTCCAGCACGGTGAGCTCATCGGTCTGGTCGATGAGGAACCGGATCACGTCCTCGTTCTCTACGCCGATGTTGAGCTTCTTCTCCAGCGTGGTCACGCGCGTCAGGATGCTCTCCGTCTCCGCCTCGGAAAAGCCCATCTTGAGGATGTTCTCCCTGCGAAGGCTGGGCACGTACTGAAGGGTGGCGAGAGGGTCGAGCGGCTTCGCCGCGGCTGCGTCGGTGCTGGTGCGCACCGCCACCTGCTCGGACAACAAGAGTCCAGCCGAAACCGGCAAGAGCACCAACAGGGCCACGATGCCCGAGATCAGCCGCCCGCTCACTTCGCGCCCCCACGTGCGCGAACCTCGTCGGGGGTCGGCACCTTGATGCTTCGGCAGTACCCAACGGTGTACTTCGCATAGGGGCTGAAGGCGGGCTCATCCGCGTAGTAGGCCCCGTAATAGCAGACAGCGAGCAGGTGTTGGGCGATGACGTAGGGCACATAGGTCTGCGTCACGCTGGGCAGGTAACCGTCGCACGTGCTGTTGATCTTGTACACGTCGGCCTTGATCATCTGCGAAGGATTGGTGCACGTGATGTTGCGCCCGATGAAGTCGGGCGCCCTCGGAACGTTGTTCGTCTTGAGGTAGAGCGGGTAGGACACGCCGATGTTCGTGCGGCTCACCTTCCCGTTCGAACGCCACTTGGAGTCGTTGTAGCCGGCGTTGTGAGTGGCGATGAGTAGCTGCACCATCGCGCCCGACTCCTTGAACGCTTGGTCGCGCCAAGGCTCCATGAAGTTGGCCACGGCGCCGTCGGTCGACCGTTCGGGGTCGTCGCGCTCGTCCACGTCGCACGAGCTGATGGTGCAGCGGGCATCGAGCACGTACTCCGCGTTCTCGATGGCCCGGATCGGCAAGGCTTTCTCCTTCGGCTCCCACAATCCGCCCGCCGACCTGCTGTTGTGGCAGCCGGTCACCTTGATCCCGTTGCGGAAGGCGATCTCCGGTTGGAACTGCCACATGCCGTAGGCGCAGAGCAGCCGGTCTTTGGCCGTGGGGTTGTACCCCGACTCTTGGAAGGGCACTCCTGCCAGCACCTCCGGCAGCCCCTTGGCCCGGAGCTTTCGAACCACCATGGCGTAGCGATCTCGGGCGTCGTCGAGCTTCCGCCAGAAGCTCCAGCCGCGGATGTGCATCTGCTCGGCGCGGGTGACCCAGTCGAGCAGTGTGGGATCGGCCTTAAGGGGGTCGGCGAGCTCCTTGGCACCGGCGAGGTCCGCGTTGATCGAGGTGACGAAGTCGCGGAAGCCATCGCCCGTGTTCGACGAGCGCAACCCAGCGTCCACTTCCGTGATGGCAAAGACGTCGCCGTAGTCGTAGTAGTCGGGGCCGGCCTCCTCGGGGCCCAACGGCTCCACACGGTTCTGCACGATGACCAAGACCACGAGGCCCAGAAAGCCCATGGTGCCGAAAACCATGAGGGCGAGGCCAGGAACGAACCACCAGGGGATCCGCCGCTGCACGTCGAGTTGTTTCACGCGCGTGGACGCGTCCGGGCTGCCCACCTCCTCGTCGCTGCCCGCCTCGGAGATCAGCGAGCCCTGCTGCCACACGCCGAGCCGGCGGCACTCGACAAACGTGAACGTGGCCCCACGACCGGGGGGGCCCACGTGTACGGCGCAGCCATCCGACAGGAGTACGGGCCCGCGGATCGGCTGGATGCTGTTCCAGTCCACGTTCTCGTGCGGTGCCATCCGGACTTGGTTGGTGCCCACGGGCGCGATCTGGACGGTGCCTCCGACGTAGGCAGACACCACGGCGTGCCGGTCGTCCACCGCGCGGTATCCGTCGAGCCGGAGCCCGCCAGGGCCCGGATTGCTTCCCACTCTCACGACGGGCCCGCGCATCACCACGTCGCCCTCGAATTGCAGCGGTCCGTTGAGGAACCGGAGGACGACGTCCCACCGTTCCTGGCTCATCCGGCGCCGGTCCGCAGCTGGAGGCCCGCTTCGAGTTCGTTCGGGTAGTCGGCCAGCACGTCAAAGTCGTCGAGCCGGCGCTGGCCGCACCAGAGATGCCAGGTACCGTCGGGCAGGCCAAACTGAAGGGCGGCGGCGTCGATGAGGCTCGCCACGGGGACGGCGATCCCGACGTTCCAGGCAACTTGGTGCCCCTGTACCGAGAGCGACAGCCAGATCAAGCTGTTCTCCACGAAGTGCATGCAGTACGTCTCGTCGTCGTCCAGGTCTCCGACTTTGCCGTCGGGCGGCAGCGGCCCGAGGTCGTTTCCGATGCGGTACCAGCCGAGGAGGCGGCCGTCGGGGGCGCAACGAAGCGACACGAGCTCGCCGACGAGGCGGTGGGCCGCTTCGGCGAGGGTGGTGTCGGCAGGCAGGCGAAGGCGGTGCCCCTTCAGGCCAGGCGCGCGGGAAAACCGGACGGCGACCAGCTCGCCGCGGCCAAGGGGGCGCAGCGCCGTGGGCGCTCGCAGCAACGGCGCACCTCGCGGGGATGCGGCGGGCTCGGGCGCGGGCGCCGCCACGACGGGCGCCGGCACGGGCGCCGCCACGACGGGCGCCGGCACGGGCGCCGCCACGACGGGCGCCGGCACGGGCGCC
>CANKOI010000153.1 GCA_947484175.1 Deltaproteobacteria bacterium | reverse complement strand
TGCACCGTCGCCGAGCCCGTCTGCAGCTCAACGCAGATATCGGCGTCGGTCGCATCTAGGACGGCGTGGGCGATGCGTTCCACCGGGGAGCCGTCTTCCGCACCGGGGAAGGCCTCGTTGAGGTCCCGGTCGTCGAACGGCCAGCGCTTGCGGCCCTCCGCGGCGCCGAAAAGGTTCACACACGGCAGGAGGTGCACGGTTCCGGCGGTGCGCTCCAGCCGCAGCATCCCCGCCAAGAGGTTCAAGGCGTAGATGCCGTTCACCTCGTTCCCGTGGATTCCGGCCACCAGCGCCGTCACCGGGCCCCCGCTTCCGAAAGTGAGGCGATGGAGACGGTATTCGCCGCGGTATGGCGACTCGAGCCGAAACACCACGCTCATCCTCGCACCAATCGGGCCACCAGATTGCCGGGGTACACGACCGGCTCGGCGCGGTGCGCGAGGACGCGCCCGCTCTCACTCGCCACGATCGTTTCCCGGGTTTCGCCGGTCATCGGATCGATGATCTCGCCGAGGAGCGCGCCAGCTTCGACCTCCTCCCATGGGCCTACCGCCGGAAGGAACAGGCCGCCGCGGGTGCTGCGGAGGTCGAGGAGGGCGTCGTCGTCACACACGACGGGTCGCTGAATGGCCGCCCAATGGTAGGGCAGTTCGCCCTCCGGGAAAACGCCGAGCAACGTGAGCAGGTTCAGGACGCCGTCGGAGAGTTCGAGGCCCACGGCCTCCGTCAGCCGGTTGCCTGAGCCGCCTTCGAGCATGATCAGCTCGGGGAGGGCCTCCTCCAAGGAGCCGGTGGGGCCGGGCGACGTTTGGATGCGTAGGCAGCGTACATTGGCGCTGGCCGCCAGCTCCGCGGCGCGCGCGGACGAGGCGCGAACCCGGGCCTGGGGCACCTGACGGAACGCGGGATGCGCACCGCGCAGCTCCACCACTACGTCGGCACAGCGTAGTTCTTCGAGGAGCACGTGCGCGAGCCGGTCGGGCGCGTGACCGTCTGGACGACCGGGAAAGCGGCGTGCGAGATCGAGATCGAGGCCGGGCCAGTGGCGAACCCCCTGGTCGGCGGCCAGCGGGTTCAGGCAGGGGTACACGTGAACCGTCCCGGTCAGCTCGTCCGACACTCGGGTGAGGTGCTTGCCCACCTCGTGAAGCACGCGGGTACCCTCGGGGGTGTCGCCGCGTATCCCCGCGAGCAACGCCACCGTGGGGCCAGAGCCGCCGCTGAAATGACGCCGGCCGATGGCCACCGCATCGCCGGTGGGCATCTCCACATCGAACAGGGTTTCAAGCCGGTAGGCCACGCTGCACGGATGGTACCACGAACCGGGCGCGGGGAACCCTACCCGTGTTTTCCGCGCTGCACGACCCGGCGGGCGGTACGCCCCTCCCACAGGGATCGGTCCGCGAGCATCTCTACGCACTCCGCGAGATCGCTCTGCACCCCGTCGATGGTGGCGCCATCGAGGATCGCGCGGAGGTGTACGAGGGCGGCGTGGCGCGTAGGCGCGTGGACGTGAACGCGGGCGAGGATTGCGTGGTGCACGGGATCGACCCGCTGGCCTTCGGAAACGATGGCATCCACGGCGTCGCGGTTCGCAAAGTGGAAGGACTTGAGCCGCCCTCGCCCCTTCAAAGCGATGGAGACCTCGGCGGCGGCGCCTTTGCAGCGGATGTCTTCCTGATCCCAGCCGAGCTCCTCGCCGGCCGCAAGAGCCACTTGGGCGCCCACGAGGTCGGTTCCGTAGACGAGGTCGTGAAGCCCGAAGCCCTCGGGCAGGCCGGGGTCTACGTCGAGGAACCAAGGAACGTTGTCGGGACCGATCAGGAAGTGTACGGACGCCGCGCCGAAGAACCGCCAAGCCGCGACGAAGTCGGCGGCCCCCATCCCGATCTTCTCCCGCAGCTCGGCGTCCACGCCGGAAGAAGGGCACTCGCGTAGGCGCACCCCGGCCGGCCCCATGATGGAGTCCTCGTGCTCGCCGAGGTGGATGGCGTTGCCGGCGCCGTCGCCGACGACGATCACCGCCACGTGGCGTGCCTCGGGCAGGGCGCGCTCCACGAACGCTCCGACCATTCCCGCTGCTGCGAGGGCCCTTCGGGCCGTGGCCAGATCGTGAGCGACCACCGAGCGCGCGGCTCCGCGCACCCCAGGGCGAATCACCACGGGAAAGCCGAATCGATCGCACCAATTGGGCAGGTCGGCCTCGGCGTGCAGCAGCGGGCTGGAGGGCAGCAACTCCAAGCCGGCGTCTCGGGCGCGGGCGCGGGCGCGGGAGCGGTCCAGCGTCCAGGCGAGGTCGTCGATTCGGGGGCCGAGCCAGGCGAGCCCGACGCTGTGCACCGTGCGGGCGAAAACTTCGCTGCGGGCGAGCCCCCGGAAGCCGGGGTGAACGGCGTCGGCGCCGCTGTCCAGCGCGGCGGTCACGAGCCCTTCGGCGTCGAGGTAAGGGTCGCCGGGGCCGGTGCTGGGGATGTGGACCGCGAAGGCCGCTTCATCGAGGTAGGCGGCGTCGGAGTCGGCGTCGGAGAACACCGCGACGCTCTCCAGTCCGGCGGCCGCCACGGCCCGGACGAGGCGAGCCCCCACTTCGCCGCGGTCGGCCACAAGCACACGCAGGATCGGTCGCACGTCGCTCATCTCGCGGAGTGTAACGGCGTGGCGGGATAGGCCCGACCCATGGCAGCGATCTTCTCGGTGGTGATCGTGGGGCCCGGGCGGCTCGGGCGCCATGTCGCCGAGGGGCTCCGGTGCGCCGGATATCCAGTCACGCTCGTGGGGAAGGGGGAGGGGATCCCACCCGCCGCCGTCACGTGGTTCACGGTGCCCGACGGTGCGGTTGCAGCAGCGTCCGCAGCGGCTCCCGCCGGCTGCCGCCTGCACAGCGCGGGTGCTTTGGAGGCCACGGTGCTCGGCGAGCGCGCTGCTGTCCTCCACCCGCTCATGACCTTTCCCCCACCGGCCGGTGCGCGAGTGTTTGCCACCCTCGACGGCGAGCCTGAAGCCTGCCGCCTCGCCACCGTCCTCGCCTCTGCGCTCGGCTGGACAGTTCTCGGGCCAGTGAACGACCGGGTCCGCTACCACGCCGCGGCTTCCCTAGTGTCGGGCCATGCTGGCGCGCTGTTCCTTGATGCCGTACAGCTCCTCACGGCTTCGACCGGGATGGGTGAGGCCGCGGCGGCAGAAGCGCTGCTGTCGCTCTGTCACGCGAGCCTCGAGAACGTGGCTGCGCGCGGAGCGGAGGCGATCACGGGCCCGGCCGCACGCGGCGACCTGAACACCGTGGAGGCCCACCGGTCCGCGCTCCCTCCGTCGCTGTTGCCGGTGTACGACTTCCTCACGGAAAGAATTTTGGCCCTCCGGGGTTGAAGTCCCTAGAAGATTGTGTGCCGCCGTCAAGAGCTGTGGCTATGATTCCGACAAGCTGTACAGGTTGATTTTGTTCGACGCCTTCATCATCGACCGCATCCGCCGCGAGCGCGAAGCCGCGAAGGGATCCTTCACGCCGCTGCGGGTGGAGATTCCGCTGCCGCCGCCCGAAGAAGAGTCGCTGCGTCCCCAGCGCGAGCCGCATGAAGAGCGCGGCGTGGCGGAGATCGACTTTACGATTTGAACCGGTCTGGCCCCGCCCCTAAACGGGTTCGCCGATCGTGAAAATCATGTCGCCGGGGCGCACGAATCGCCGGCCGAGCCGCTGGATGAGCCAGCCGGCGTCGGGAGCGCGGATCGCGATGCGTTCGCCGGGGCGCTCTAAGGGGATGAGCTCGCCCACGATGTCGCCACCCACGACGCTTCCGCCTAAGCCGGCGAGGGGCTCGAAGATGCCGGCGCCGGGTGCCCGGATGAGGTGGCGCCGCACATCGACACGGTTGCGGCGGGCCGGCCGCTCCACGTCGTCGAGGCAGTCGAGGAGTGCTGCCAGACGCAGGAGGCCCGCCAGCGCGCGAGCGAGCAGCGGCTCGTCGAGCTCCGGGAGGTCGGACATCTCTACCGCGAGCACGTGGGGGCCGCGACGTTCGATCGCGGCGTCGAGGCTGCCGGCGTAGAGCCGCTCGTCGTTGGGGGTGTTGCCGAAGACCCACACCACGTGGGGGTCGAGGGCAGCGAGCAGTTGCTCGTGGCGGGCGCGATGCGCCGGCGAGGCCACGGGGGGCTGGATCGCCAAGAGAGGGGTGCGCATCACGAAGTTGTGGAGGTTGACCACCACCTCGGCCCCTTCACACGCGCCGACGACCGCTGCGGCGAGCCGGCGGGTGAGCGCCGGACCGCCGTCGCCGTCGCCGATGCGGTTCATGTCCTCGTCGTCCCACGTGCTCCAACGGGCTCGCTGCAGCAGGGCAGGCACGTTGGCGGCCGCCACGATCCGGATGCCCGCGCGGAGCTCGCGCTGGCGGAGGGCGATCACCAGGCGGTCGACGATCACCAGCGGCGAGGGCTCGTCGCCGTGGATGCCCGCCACGACGACGAGCTTCGGGGGGCCGGGGCCGAGGTCGACGATGGGGAGGTGGAGCTCCATCCCGCCTGCGTCGAACACCGGCAGCCGATGGTAGTGGGGTTGCATCGGCGCCGCCTTATCCTGCGAGGCGATCAACGAGAAACTTGCGCCGAAGCGCACAGGCGGGTAAACGCGGCGCCCCATCGATTTGAGAGGACTGTCATGGCCCGCCGTTGCGACCTCACCGGAAAACGCCCGAACGTAGCGAACAATGTTTCGCACTCCAACATCAAGACGAAGAAGCGTCAGCTTCCCAACCTCCAGGTCAAGCGGCTGTGGTGGGCGGAAGAGGAGCGGTTCGTCACGCTGAAGGTGTCGACGAGCGCCATGCGTACCCTCCGTAAGATGACGCTCGGCCAGTTCCTGCGCGAACAGGGCCTCGTCACCGGCTGAGCCGTTCGTGGGGCTACAGCTCCACGCACACCGCGGTGCCCACGATCTGCACCTTGTAGGTGCGCACCGTCACCGAGGGCTGGGTGAGGCACGCGCCGGTGGTCACGTCGTACTTCCACCCATGGTACGGGCACGCCACGACTGCACCGGCGAGCTTGCCATCGCCGAGCGGACCGCCGGCGTGCGGGCAGGTGTTGGCGAGGGCGTAGTGCTGGCCGCCCGACTTGGCGACGGCGATCGCCGTTCCGCCGATGATGATCTCGATGATCTGCCCCTCGGGGAGCGCATCCTTATGGAGCACTACCTCGTAGCCATCGGGGGGCGTGACATCCTTGGGGGCTTCGTGGCTCAGTCCGAGCGCCTTCTCGGCGGCCTCGGTGCGAGGGGCGCCCGGGGTGGGGACGGGCGACGCTGGCGCGGAGGACGGAGCGGTGCCCCGGAGGCGGGCGCGAAGCCCGTTGGGGCGGCCTTCGAGGAGGGTCTTGAAGAACGGCATCCCCGGCACTAACCCGTGCACGCGAGGGTCGACCGAAGGGGGCCGGTGGGTCGTACTGCAAGGGCTGCCGAAGGTTACACTTCCTCCATGTTCACGTTTGCACTTCTGCTCGCGGCATGCGCGCCGCCACCCTACCAGGCCGAAACGGGAGAATCTGGCGGTTCGCGAGGCATCGAGATCACGTGGCCGCAGGTGGAGACCGCCGTCACGAACTGTTCGTTCATCATCACCGAGATGTACGGTGTGGACTATGCGCCGGTGGTCTCCCGGCCTGGGACCGACCCGGTCGACGGGCAGGGGCACTACCATCTCCTTTGGAGCGGGGGCTATACCCCCTGCGATCGCCCCTACTGCCTGATCGCCTTCGAGGAGACGGCCGCGGTGCAGGTGACGGCGCAGCTCGCGCAGAACAACCACACCGCCTATCAGGACGAGGACG
>CANKOI010000152.1 GCA_947484175.1 Deltaproteobacteria bacterium | reverse complement strand
TTCGTCCAGTCGTCGCCGTTCTACAACCGGCAGGTGCCGTACCACGAGAAGTCCGACAAGGCGGCGGCGGCGCGGCTCCTCACGGAGGGCGGCCTCACGCAGATCGGTGGCCGATGGCACTACAAGGGGGCTCCGGTCACCTTGAATATCGGCATGCTCGCGGCTCTCGACAACGAGGCGCCCGACCTCCTCACGCAGATCGGCAACCAGATGAGCGCCGCCGGTTTTGACCGGCAGGAGTCCAAGGTGTCGGCAGACGACTGGTCGAGGAAGGTGGAGTCCGGCAAGGCCACCGAGTTCGACCTGCTGGTGGGCAAGTGGTCCTTCGGCCTCGTGGAGGAGGTCAACGACCTGTTCCAGACGCGCTCCGGCACCAGCACGGGCACGCGCAACATTTTCAACTACAGCAACCCCGCCGCCGATCAGTTGATGGTCGAGTACAATCAGGCCCGCACCGACACGGCCGCCTTCGACGCGTACCACAAGCTCCACGCCACCCTCGCCACCGACCTTCCGTACCTGTTCCTCTGGAAGCTCGACACGAAAAGCGCTTGGCGCACCGAGGTGCGTGGCAACGTGATCGCGCCCTTCTACTATTGGACCGAAGTCGACGGCTGGAAGCGGCAGTAGGCGGCGGTGTGAGGTGGAAGTTTCAGCACGCTCGGGGCGGTGACGGGTGACCGCGTGGTGGATCCGCCCCGGTGTCCGCCTGCTTGCGGCGTTCTTGCTGCCGCTGCTCGTTCCCGCGATCATCACCGCGCTCATCTGGGCCCTTCCGGGCGACCCCGCCGAGATCATCTGCCCCCCTTCCACGTGTGGTGGCACGTCTGAACTTGCCGCTCGCTGGAACCTCGACGCCGGCCCGGTGCACTTCTTCCGAGAGTGGGTGGGCTCGGCACTTTCGAACGACTTTGGCCGCTCGTGGCGGGTTGAACAGGGCATGCCGGTAGCGGACCTGCTGAGGGAGTCGCTGCCGCTCACCTTGAAGCTGGTTGGCCTGGCGCTCGTGCCCATCGTGCTCGGCGTGGTCGGTGCGGCCACTGGGCTGATTCCGGCCCGGGCGGATGGTGTGTTCGCTGCCGTAGGTCTGGTGCCGGCGCTGGTGTTCTCGTTGATCGGTGCCGCCGCCATTGTCGTGAATTTCGGTTCTTCGGCTTTTGATGCCGAGGCCGATCGGTGGCGGCTCCTCGCGGGGGCGGCGGTGCTGGGGATCGCGGACGGCGCGTTTGCGGCGGCCGTGAGCGGCGTTCGGGGGCTGGTGAACGCGGAGCGAAATCAGCGCTACGTCAGCATCGCTCTCCTGCGTGGTGAGCGTGCCCTGGAGAACATGTTGCCAAACGTGATGCCTGCGCTCGCGGGGCAGCTTCGAGCCCGGGTGCTCCACCTCCTCAGCGGCGCCGTGGTGGTGGAGGTGGTGCTTGGGCTGCCGGGCGTCGGCGACCTGTTGTGGGCGGGTACGCTGCTCCAGGACTTTGGCGTCGTTTTGGCGGCCGCGACCGCCTTCGCCGCGATCAGCGGCGGGCTGCTGGTGCTTCAGGCCTTCGTGGAGATTGGGGTGGCTCTTCATGTGCGTCGGGCGCCGTCCTTGGGGGCCGCATGAGCCGCATGGGCACCGGAATCGGAGCGGCCGTGGCTCTCGCGGTGCTCGTCGTGCTAGCGCTGACGGCCCCCGAGCACCTCGCGGAAGGGAACCGCGAGTTGGCCTTCGCCCGCCCCGCCGCGCTCCCCCCGTTCGGGGGCGACCAGCTGGGCCGGCCACTGTTGCAGTACGCACAGCAAGGCGCCCGCGTCGTGCTGGGCCCCGCCATCGCGGCGGCGATTCTCGTCGGCGTGCTGAGCACGATGGGCGGCCTCGTTCGCTGCGTAGGCGATCGCCGCGTGGAGTCGGTCATTCAGGGGTTCAGCGAGGTGCTGGGGGCGCTCCCCCGGATGGTGGTCCTCCTAGTGGCGGCGCTACTGATTCCCAGCGGCGAACGAAGCCTCCTGCCGCTGGCCCTCGTCTGGGCCATCCTCGCCGCCCCCGGGGCGGTAGATGAGGCGGCGGCCGTGGCCGAGCGGCTCGGGGGGGCCCGCTTCGTCGAGGCCTTGCGGGCCCACGGCTTCTCGCGGGCTCGTGTGTTCCTCTACCACATCGTGCTCCTCAACCTTCGGCCGGTGGTGGTTCGCCAGTCCTCAGAGGTGCTGCTCCAGGTCACGTTCTTGGAGCTCGGCCTCTCCTACCTTGCCGTGCAGGACAGCCAGTCGAGCTTTACCCATTCCGACTCCCTGAAGTCGTGGGCCGACCTGCTCTATATGGGGTACACGTCGATAGGCTTGGGCATGCCCACTGGTCATGCGCTCTGGCTCGGCCTGGGGTTGGTGGCTGTGGTCACGACCATGGCGAAGCTCACCACCTCGATGGTGAGGGCGCGATGAGCGAGCGCGTGCGCCTTCGGGGGTTGCGGATCGAGGCTCCCGGCCGAGTGCTGGTGGACGGCGTGGACGTGACTGTGTGGGCCGGTCAGGTGACGGCGCTCTGCGGGCCTTCGGGCGCCGGGAAGTCGCTCACGGCGCGGGCCTGTATGGGGGTGATCGACGTGCTGCCCGGCCTCCGGGCGGGAAGCCTTCATTTCCCGGAGCACGACCAGCGAGACTGGTACGAAGGCATCGTGAATTCCGGTGTCCAAGGGCACGGCCGTCTGCAGCGTGCAACCGAGAGCCTGCGTGGCGGGTACATCAGCTACTCGCCTCAGGCGGCGTCCAGCGCCCTCAATCCGGGCCGGACGATCGGCCGACAGATGGAGATCGCGGTGGCCCGCAGGCCTTCGCCGCCGCCTTCTTTGTCTACCGCTCTGCGCGACCTTCTCCACGAGGTCGGCTTACCTCCCCGCGCTGCAGCGTCGCTGCCGGGCGAACTCTCAGGGGGGCAGTGCCAACGCGCTGCGCTCGCGATCGCCATGGCCAGCGACCCCAAGGTGCTCATCGCAGACGAGCCCGAAACGGGGCTCGATCCCGTGCTGCGCCGCCAGGTGGTGGAGTTGCTGCTCTCCGTCGGGAAGGCCCACCACTGCGGCATCCTGCTCATCTCGCATCACGAAGACACCGTCGAACGCATCGCCGAGCACGTGGTACGCCTCACCCCGCCCACCCAACGTGGGGTGGAGCCATGAGCGCGATCGTCGAAGTGAAAGGAGTTCACAAGCGGTTCCGAGTCCCGGGCGCATGGCCTTGGAGTCGCTGGCCCGAGGTGCATGCGGTGCGAGGGGTCGATCTCACCGTAGGTTCGGGGGAGGTCGTGGCGCTCGTGGGCCAGTCTGGGAGCGGCAAGACCACCCTCGCGCGCATGGTGCTGGGGCTCGAGGGTGTGTCTGAGGGCGAAATCTGGATCGAAGGCAAACGTTGGGACACACTCGCGGAGAAGGATCGCCAGGCCCAGCGGCTGGATTACCAGTACGTGCCGCAGGATGCGATGTCCGCCCTCGACCCCCAACAGACCGTGATCGAGGCCATTACTGAAACCCTGCACGTTCTCGCTGGAAAGCCTTCGAAGGAGGCCCACTCTCTCGCGGCTTCGATGCTCGCGCGCTTGGGGCTTTCCCACCGCCACGCCGCCCTCCCGAGGGAGCTTAGCGGCGGCGAGCAGCGCCGAGTGACTCTCGCGCGGGTACTCTCGCTCTCGCCGCGCCTCGTGGTGGCCGACGAACCCACCTCCGGGCTCGACCCAGAGCGTCGCTCCGAAGTGTTGGAAGCGCTCGTTGGCAACCTACCGGCCGACGCTGGATGTATTCTGGTCACGCATGACCTCGACGCAGCCTTTCCCTACTGTCACCGCGCCGTGGTGATGCTTGAAGGGCAGGTGATCGAGGTTGTCGACCTCCGGAACGAACCCGCCACGCACCCCTACACGAAGTCCCTCCTCGACCCCTGGCACCACCTCGGAGCTGCCCCATGATCCGCACCCTTCTCCTGTGCGCGCTCACCTGCTCGCCGCTTTCTCTGGGCACCGCTTGGGCGGGCGACGTGGAGCGCGGCGAACACGTCCGCATCTCCGAGGAAATGAAGAAGCTGGCTTCTCGCAACGCCTGGACAGCCGTGGAAGCGCAGTACCAGAAGTTGGAGGGGCTGGAAGCGAAGGGCGAAGTGCTCACCTACAATGAGAACAAGATGGGGGCGGAGGCCGCGCGGGCGAACGGCAACATCACCGGGTGCCGCAATCGTTTGCTCAAGGCCGCCAGAATCGACGGGAAGCCGGAAGTGGTGGACTGGTTGGCCGAAATCGACGCGAGCTATGGTCAACTGAAAATCACTTTTGATCCAGACTTTGCCGGGGAACGCTCTCTGGTGCCGACCGTGCCCCCCTTTGCGCCCGACCAACGCGCCGCCATCGGGTGGGTGGCCACCTACATCGCGGAGAACGACTTCGACGGGGTGTTGCCGGCCGGCGAGTACACGATCTCGGGCGTAAGGGTGACGGTAGTCGTGGGTGGCGCGGTGGCGGTAGCCAAGGTGGAGCGGCGGAAGGAGGACAAGAAGAACCTCTTCCACTTCGCATACGTGGGCCCGCGCGCAGAGCTGGGCGTGGCGGTCCTCTTTCCTGCCGAGAGCTTTGACGGGGTGATCACCGAGAGTGGGGCGTTGCAGCCAGAGGCCTTCGGAGGCGCGGGAGCGCGACTCGGCGTGGGGTTGGAGATGGGCGTTTCCGAGAACTTCGGGGTGATCGCTCAGGTGGGCTACCACAACCTTTTCGGGGCTCCGGCCGTGGAGGACTCCGCGCCGGCCGCCTACGAGGTGGGCACCAACTCGATTCACATGGGCTACGGCTGGCTGGCTGCTTCGATTCGGCTGGATGATCTGTGGATCGCCGCGGGTCCGTTGTGGGGCATTGGAGTAGGGACGGTGACTGGACTCGATCCGAACTGCGTGAAGAGCGCCGCCTGCTCCGGACCGGATGGGCAGGTGTTCAGCGACACCACGTTCGCCGACTACCAGCAGCTCAGCGGGTCCATCATGGCCGGCGGCGGAGCAGCGAGCGTGTCGTACGCGCTCGTCGATGTGGGTGCCCTCCGGGGCGCCGTGAGCGTGGAGGGCGGTGCCCAGACCGATCTCGTGCGCCTGTACCCGTGGGCCCAAGTGGCCTTCACCATCGCGCCGTCGAGTGACGGAGGGGCCAAAACGAAATGATCACCGGACTCCTCGCACTCCTCTCGTTGGCCCACGCGGTCGAGGTCACTTGGGTGGGTGGCGGCCACGGCTCCAACCCGTTGTGGTCTTCCGACGGCAACTGGCTCGCATTCGAAGTCAACAACAACTCTGACAAGGTCGATCTCTACGTGGTGAAGGTCACCACGGGAGCGCCCGGCGCGCCCACCAAGATCGTGATCCCTGGCTCGTCGTCGAGCTTCTCGGGTGGCGGCGGTTTTGCCGCGGCTCCGGTGTGGCATCCCAAGCAGAGCATCCTGCTTTTTTCGGGGGCCAATTCGGGCGGCACCATGCGCCTGTACTTCCTAAGCGCCAGCAATCCCGCGCCCGCCGAGTACGTGAATGGTTCCTTGGCGCCGGGCGCGCTGGCGTGGCCCTCGATCTCCCCCGACGGCAGCACGGTCGCGTTCACCACGTCCGCAACCGGCGCTGGCGACGTGATGTTGTTTTCTCAGCAGACGAACAAGGTGACGCTGGCCTTCCCGAGCACGAAGGAGTCGGAGAACGCGCCGACGTTCGGTCCCGACAGCAAACGCCTTGTTTTCTCGAGGAAGAACTATGGTTCGGAGGACGTGTTTACGATCACCACCGGCGAGGCGGCTGCGGTGCCGGTGAAAGGTGCCACGGGCAACGGCGATCAGACACGTCCGCGCGTCGTGGGTGCCGACGTGG
>CANKOI010000151.1 GCA_947484175.1 Deltaproteobacteria bacterium | reverse complement strand
TGGTCACGGGGCCCACCGGGTCAGGCAAGACCACCACCATGTACGCCATGCTTCGGGAGCTCGAACGCTCTGAGATCGCCATCTTCACTCTGGAGGACCCGGTGCAGTACCGGTTCACCGGGGTCACGCAGGGGCAGACCAACGTGCGCGCGGGCTTCACCTTCGCCAGTGGGCTGCGCGCCATCTTGCGGCAGGACCCCAACGTGATCATGGTGGGCGAGCTGCCGGACAGCGAAACGGCCTCGGTCGCTTGCACCGCGGCGCTCACCGGCCGCATGGTGATCTCCTCGCTCCACACCAACTCCGTGGCCGACACCTTCGTGCGCCTCACCGACATCGGCGTGGAACGTTTCGTGCTCGCCGAGGCGTTGCGGGCCGTCGTGAACCAGCGCCTCGTGCGCCGCCTGTGCGTACACTGCCGCAGGCCCGTGGCCACCAGCGAAGCGGACCGCCGGGCCCTCCTGCCCTACGCCGCTCCGCCCCAAATGTGGGAGCCGAAAGGCTGCCCGCGTTGCAATGGCACCGGCTACCTCGGGCGGGTCGGGCTCTTCGAAATGGTGGAGTTGGACGAGCCGCTCGCCAAGCTCCTCAAGGCTGGCGGGGGGCGGCAGGAGTTCGCCACCGAGTTCCTCCGGCGAGGGGTAAAACCCATCCACCTCGCCGGGTTGGAGGCCGCCATCAGCGGGGTGACGACGGTGACGGAGGTCCTGAGAGTCGCGTGAAGTCACCCCCGTGGCCTGCAGGAGGTGCTCGGGCGGGCCTCCGCCGTGTCGTTGTGGTCGGCGGAGGAACGGCCGGCTGGATGAGCGCACTGATGGCGCGGCACTTTCTGCCGGAGGCCCAGATCACCGTGGTGGAAGACCCTGCGGCAGGGATCGTGGGCGTGGGCGAGGGCACCACGCCCCACTTCGTGCACCACTTCCTCGATGTCGTGGGCATCCCCGTGTGGCTGCTCGTGCGCGAGGCGGGTGCGACGATCAAGAACTGCTTTCGGCACACCGACTGGAACGGCGACGGCACGAGCTACCATCACCCGTTCGACGACGTCGTTACCCCGAACACCAACCTCGAATCGGTGCACCCCGAAGCTCCCTGGCGGGACGGGGAGTTTTCGTTCCCGGCGCGAGCGTGCGAGCGGGGCCGGGTGCTGTTCGAAGCGCGGCTCGAGCACGAGGAGGGGGCGGACCCCATCCGCAGCCTCCATGCCCACGGGGTGTTCGCCCTCCACTTCGACGCCGTGCGCCTCGCCGAGCTGCTGGCCCGCGTCGCGGAGGAACGGGGCGTCCGCCGGGTGCGGGCGCGGGTGGCGGCGTTCAACCGGGGCCCCACCGGCAACGTGGAACACCTCTTCCTCGAAGATGGGCAACTGCTCGACAGCGACTTCGTCTTCGACTGCACCGGTCTGGCCCGCGCCGTGATCGGAAAGCTGTACGAAACCCCCTGGCACGACGCCTCCACCGCGCTCCCCTGCGACCGAGCCCTCCCCTTCTTCGTGGAGCACTCGGGGCCCCTCCCGGTCTACAGCGAGAGCCGGGCGATGAGGCACGGGTGGCTGTGGACGATTCCGGTGCAGGGCCGCCTCGGCTGCGGCTACGTCTTCGACTCACGCATGGCCGACGCCGACACGTGCCTCGCGGAGCTCCAAGAACGGTTCGGAACGGCGGTGCGCCCTGTCCGCACGATCGACTTCAGCCCGGGTTGGTTTCGGCGTCCGTGGGTTCACAACTGTGTGGCGGTGGGGCTCGCCTCCGGCTTCCTGGAGCCGCTGGAGGCCACGTCGATCTGGTTCGCCGTCGCCTCGCTCAACGAGCTGTTCCGCCGTGAGCTTCCCATCGCCGACGAGCACGCCCGCACCGCGTTCAACGGCTGGTTTGGCACGCTGATGCAACGGGGCGCGGACTTCGTACATCTGCACTACCTCGGGCGTCGGCGCGACACGCCGTTCTGGCAGACGTTCCGCGATCGCACCCAGCGACCGGAGGGCGTAACGGCCGCGCTGGCCCCGGACGGCTGGCGCAACTGGGCGGGTGACGACGCCGGGCGCGGCGGCAATCCCCTCCCCTTCGCGTACACCTCCTGGCGCGCGGTGGCAGGCGGAACCTACAACCTCGATCGCAGAGTCCTCGCGCAGTATTGGGACTACTTCGGGCTGCACGCCGGTTGGGAGGCGAGGCAAGCGGCGGAACGGGCGCGCATCGAACGATTTGTGGAGCGCTGCCTCGACCATGAGGCGTGTCTGCGGAGGTTGGGGGCGCGGCTCTGACTCCGGCGCCTCACAGCGACCACGGCACCGGCTCCCCCGCAAGCAAGGCCCCCACCGCCTCCGCCACCCCTTCTGCGATGTTCGCGCCCAACCGGGGGTGCCACCCCGCGGCGTGCGGCGTGACGATCATCTGCGGGTGCACGTAGCGTTCGAGGGGCGCAGGCTCCTCGGGAAACACGTCCACGCCGAGACCGCCGAGGTGGCCCGATTGTAAGGCGGCGTAGGCCGCGCCCACATCGAGGAGCTTGCCGCGAGCGGTGTTCACCACCACGCAGCCCGGCGCGAACGACGCAATCACCTCGGCACTCACCAGATCGCGGCTGGCGTGGGTGAGACTGGCGTGGAGCGTGACCACGCCGACGTCGGAAGGAATCGCCTGGCCGCTTCGCACCTCCACCACTTCGGCGCCCAACGCGCGGAGCACGTGAGCCATCTTGCACCCGATCACGCCCATCCCCACGACGGCCACTCGCCCCAAGAGCCGAGCGTCGTAACGGTGGAGGTTGGCGCGATCCCAGAGGCCTTGGTGGCCCGCCTCGCGGAAGGGGCCGAGGCGTCGCGTGAGGGCGAGGATCATGCCGAGCGTAGACTCCACGACGGCATCGCACCGCACGAGCGGCAGGCGGGAGCAGCGCACGCCGGCGGCGCGGAGCGCGGCCACGTCGAGGTGTTCGTAGCCGCTGGTGGTGGTGATCACGAGGCGGGCGCGGGGGACGTTGGCCGGCGACACGCGGCGGGAGCTCGGCACCACCACGATCTCGGCGTCGGCCGGGTCGTCGACCAGCACGGTGCCGGCTGGGAGCCCGTCGAGGGAGCCCTGTTCGTAATCGGCGCGGCCCCAGCGACAGAGGTGGATCATCCCGCTCCCTTGCCGCCCGCTATCGCGAGGCCGCATCTACGCCCCGCGCCAAATTCTGGCAGGCTCCCCGGATAGGCGCTGTCGATGGCAAAGTCACGCTCCCTCTTCGTCTGCCAAGCCTGCGGAAACAGCGGCCAAACCTGGCTGGGTCGCTGCCCGTCTTGCGGGGCGTGGAACTCGCTCGTGGAAGAGGTGGCGCAGGGGCCGCGTGCGGCTCCCCGCCCCAACCCCCGCGGGCCTTCCCGGGCGCGACCGATCACCGACCTCGGCGCGGAGGCCGGCGGCGAGGTGCGCTTGCGCATCGGCATCGGCGAGCTCGACCGCGTGCTTGGCGGCGGCCTCGTTACCGGCTCGCTCACGCTGGTGGGGGGCGACCCGGGCGTGGGCAAGAGCACGATCCTGCTCACCACCGCGCACCAGTTCGCACGACGCGGCATCCGCGTGTTGTACGTGAGCGCCGAGGAATCCGCGCGGCAGGTGCGCCTTCGCGCCGAGCGACTCGGCGTGCTCAGCGACGAGCTGTACCTGCTGGCCGAAACATCGATCGCCGCGGTACTCGAGGCGATCGACGAGGTGAAGCCGCGCATCCTCGTGCTCGACTCCGTCCAGACGCTGATGGACCCTGAGCTCAACGGCGTGCCGGGGAGCATCGGTCAGGTGCGCGAGGTTGGCCACCGGGCCATGACCCTCGCCAAATCGAAGGACATCGCCACGTTCCTCGTGGGCCATGTCACCAAGGATGGAAACCTCGCCGGCCCGCGCACGTTGGAGCACATGGTCGATACCGTGCTGTACGTCGAGGGCGATGGCGCCACGGCCCTCCGCGTGGTGCGCGCCACCAAGAACCGCTTCGGCAGCACCGGTGAGATCGGGCTCTTCGAGATGCGCGAGGAGGGGCTCGTGGAGGTGCCCGACGCCTCGGCCCGCTTGTTACGCGAACGGCTGCCCGACGCCGCCGGCACCGTGGTGACCTGCGCGATGGTGGGGTCGAGGCCGGTGTTGGTGGAGGTGCAGGCGCTGGTCGGCCGCCCCACGCAGGGAAACCCCGCGCGAACGGTGCTCGGCTACGAGCGCGGCCGGCTGTCGATGCTGCTCGCGGTGATGGGGAGGGAGGGGCTCGATCTCTCTGATCGCGACGTGTTCGTGAGCGTGGCGGGCGGTCTTTCTGTCGAAGAGCCGGCGGCCGACTTGGCGGTGGCGCTGGCGATCGCATCGAGCGCGCGCGGCGAGCCGCTGCCTGCCGACCTGCTCGTGTTCGGGGAAGTGGGGCTCGTGGGCGAGGTGCGCGGAGTGGGCATGCCGACCGCCCGACTGCGAGAGGCCGAGCGGCACGGCCTCCGCCGGGCGTGGGTGCCGATGGGGGCGGTAGAGGAGGGCGGAGGGCGCATGAACGTGGTGGGCGTTCGCCGCCTCGGCGACCGGCTGCGATCGAGTTGAGGCCGGTTGTCGAATTGACAGGAACGTGTAATGCCGCGCAAAATTCGGTGACCTCCCCTCTGTCCCTCGGAACTCAAGATGCGCACCTCCCTGTTCTTCCTCCCCCTCGTTCTCCTCGGCTGCCCCACAGACGGTGACAGCAGCGACAAGTCGGACACCGACTCGTTGCTCGACGACAGCGGCGACACCAGCGACACCGCCATGAACGAGCTGACCGGCATCACCTGGGACTTCGCCGACCCGACCATCTCCACCCGTGGGCCACTCTCCGTCGTCGTCACCGCGACCTACGATGACGGGTCTACCGCCGACGTGAGCGCCGCGGCCGCCTGGTCGAGCAGCGACCCGAACGTGGCGAAGGTGTACGTGGCAGGGCAGGTGCAGCCGATCAACGCGGGGGCCACCACCCTCGGTGCCTCCTTCGGCGGGCTGGACCTCTCGGGCACCCTCACGGTAACGGTCGTGGCCGCCACGAATGCCGACCTCGTGTTCAACGAGGTGCTCGCCGACGGCTCGGTCGAGGGCGATCCCAACGGCGACGGCGCCGCCGAGCCCACGGAGGACGAGTTCGTCGAGATCGTGAACGTTTCGGGCGTCACGGTCGACCTCAGCGGGTGTGTCGTCGTGGAGGGCGACCTCTCCACGGACGAGCCGCGGCACACCTTTGCGCAGGGCACGTTGTTGCACGCGGGCGAGGCCGTGGTCCTCTTCGGCGGCGGCGACGTCAGCAGTCTGAGTGCAGCGAACGTCACCTTCCTCGTGGTCGCCAACCTCGATGTGGGGCTGAAGCACGGTCTGGCATTGAACAACGAAGGCGACAAAGTGGAGCTGCGCGACCCGAGCGGTGGCGTGCTCACGACCTTCACCTCGGGCAGCGGCGGCGACATCGATGCCATCCAAGGAGCAAGCATGGTGCGCTCGCCCGACGTCACCGGCACCAGCTGGACTCACCACACCTACGCCACGGGCTCCGCGGGCGATTACAGCCCGGGCACCTACGTAGACGGCAGCGCCTTTCCCGGCATCGACGGCTTCTATACGCCGTAGTCGCGCTCATACCAACTGATGTTGATTCGCGCGCGGACACGGCCCGTGTTGAGCCGCTGCAGCAAGCCCAGCGGAGTCTCTTGACAGCCCGGCCCCTCCTCGTTGGGCACCGCGGTTCGACCGGGCGGTGACGGGCTGGGCGACTCTGTTGGTCGTGCCGACCGAGCCCCGCAGCGGGGCGAGCGGAGGGGCGGCCAATAGCGCCAGGCCCCGGCGCCAACATGGGCCTTTCGTCACGCTGTCCCTTCCGAGGGGGCCGGCTGGCAATGGACCTCCGCCCCAACGGCGCCGC
>CANKOI010000150.1 GCA_947484175.1 Deltaproteobacteria bacterium | reverse complement strand
GTAGAGCGCGTCGGCCATCACCCACGCCCCCGTGGAGCTGGGATGCACGGGGTCCGAAAAGAGCCGCGAGGCGTCGCCCTCGGTCGCCGCGAACGCTTCGGGCATCGACACCAGCCCGAGCCCCCTTTCGGAGGCGAACGTGGCCATCGCCTCGCGGTACACATGCCACGGCAGGATTTGTCCCGCCGTCGGCCGCGGCAGGCTATCGATCGTCCACTGGCCAACGTCCCACTCTTGGGCCAGCGGCGAAAGGAGAATGCGCGCGCCGTGTGACTCCGCCGTTGCCCGCATCCACTCCAAGTTCTCAAGGTAGTCGCCCAGCGGGACACGGGACAGGTCCACAAAAATGTCCACCTTTTCGAGCCAGCGGGTGTCCCGCGGCACGCCGGGCATCAGCACCCGGTTTCGTTCCTGATTGCTTGTGGAGTACCACGAGGCATAGGCGTTCCAACCTGCACAGTAGGTGCGAGAGGATTCCAGCGTGCGGTGTAGCGCGGACTCCTCGGGGTGGATCAGTCCCAGCGCACGGGCGTCCTGAAACGTGTCGATATTGCAGTCGCTGAAGATGTTGCCCACAATCACGAGGTCGGGTTCCATCGCCCAACCCACGTCGTCCAAAAGGCGGGAGGACTGCACCGTGCTGTACCCGGGCACCCCGAGGTTCACGACCTCGAACCGTGTTCCGGGCCAGGTCTTTCCCAGGCGATCTTCGAGCAGTTCCTGAAAGGTGCGCCCGGCCGGCACCCCCCAGCCGTACACGGAGGAGTCTCCGGTCGTGAGGATGCGCACTTCATTGGCCGCCTTGGCGCGGGACACAAAGGTGTCGCGCAGCCCCAACTCGCTAACGGTGGTGGTGCTGCCGTCTGGGGAGGAAATGCTGAAGCCAGGCGTGAGCCGCCAGAGGTACCGCGGGTCGGCCTGCATCTCGGCCCATGACCCCGTGGAGGGTGCGATGGGCTTGCACTCCGACACCCCGGCCACGCGGGCGATGCCCTCCCACCCGGCCACGAGTACGAGCAGCGGCACGGCGGCAAACAGGGCACGGCGGCGTTTGGAGGGGGTCGGGGCGGTCACCCTCGTAGGGTAGCCTGTCGGCCGAGGGGGCGGCCGCTCAGCGGGTGTGATGAGGCCAATTGCTGCACCACCCCTGGTGCGACCCCCACAGGTTTGCATTGTCTAAAGGGGCGACCGCCCAACAGCCTGTATTGCTGGTCGAGGCGAGCCCGCACTACCCCACCCGCTTCCGCAGGACGCGCTCCCGGATGAAGTCGCTTCTCGTCCGTGGCCCGCGGTCGCGGTCGATCTCCGCGAGTTCGCTGCTGGTGAGGAGCACCGTGACCCTCTCCACCCGGGGCTGCCGCGTGGGGCGCCCTCGCGGGCCGGCCGATGGAAGCGCCTCGCCGAACTTGACACGCCACGCCTCCGAGGCCGCCTCGTCGTTTCGCGCCATCAGCTCGGCGTCGACGAACTCGTACGCATCCCCTGTGTCGGGATCCCTGCATCGCTCACATCGACGGTAGGAGCGCCGCGTCTCCACGACGCGATTCCCCCGGCGGACCTGGACCGCCCGGGCCAAGGTGGCCGCGTCACCGTGATTGCACTCGCTCAAGTTCACGCTTTCCATGGGTTCCCCGTTGCTTGGTGAATGCTGACCGCGACCAGCGCCGCGCGGCCGCGCTCGAAGAGCCGGATCCAAAGTCCGATACGGCGAGTTCGGCCAACTGAAGGAATAGGTCATCTCGGGTCCAGCCGAGCGCAATGAGCTCGTCGTCAGCCTTCAGCGTGACCTCGATCCGGCCCGTCTCCACTGCGGCGCGAGCGCGCTGGAGGAAGGCCGAGATCTCGCCTAGACTGGAATCCACGGCCTGACTTTATACATTATCATCTATATCGTCAACCTGGCGCTCGCCGCAGAACCGATCGTGGGCCCCGCGCCCAATCACTCACCGCCCGGAACCGTCCAGAAAGTACACGTCGGCCCCGGTACAACGCGCGAAAGGTTCGCCGAGCCCCACCAGCTCGCCCGCTGCAGCTCGGTCCACCACGACAGTGTCGTACCGGAGCGCGACTAGGCGCTCCACGGGAATCGGCGCCCCCTCACGCAGCCCCGCCCTCGCCAGCGAGTCGATCGCCCGCACACCCTCGCCGAGGCGCCACGACCCCACTCCGAAGCTCGCCCCCGGCTGGCCATGCTCCATCTGCCAGTACCGGGTTTGCAGGCTGGCGTCCCCGCTGGCGCGCGCGTCCCAGGGCCAGACGATCACGCCGGATCGGCCCGCCAACGCCCGAACGCACTCGGCCTGAGGCAGCGGCAGAGTGGGCATCCGTAAGGCAAGGCCACCAAGCAGCACGGCATCCAACCCTAAGAGCCCCACGCCCACCCACCGCCAGCGCCCCAACCGCTCCACCCCGTAGGCGGCGGCAATCGCCAGTCCCACGTTGGCGAGCAACAGAAAGCGCGTGGGCTGGGTGAGGCCGCGAACCACCGAGCTGGCCAGCAAGTTGAGCCAGGAGAAAGGCGCCGGGAAACCCCACCAGTTTGAGCCGGTGGCGAGGGCGGCGCCGACCCCAGCGAGCAGCGCCCACCACCTGCCCCGCCGCCACCCCAGCGCCGCGAGCAGGATCACGCTCACGCCGAGGTAGTCTCGGCCACAAGCGAGGTCCTCCGGCCGAGTGGAGAGGCGCCATCGCACCGAACCGGGCCAGAACAGGTCGCCAAGCACCGAACGGGCCTTGGCCTCCTCCACCACCGGAAAATCCATACCGAGCCAGCCGATTTGGTGGAAGTGAGCCGAAGAAAACCCCATGACCTGCCCGCGGCCCACAAACCTTGTCCCCAGCCAAGCCAAGCCAAGGGCGAGGAACCCCGCCGCCACCCACCGTCCCGACCGTTCGAGCCCACCTCGAGCCAGCAGCAGCCCCGGCAACACCAAAATCAAGTACGGATACTCAACCGCCGTGAGGCAGGCGCACAACGCCGCCAACGCCACCCGCCCGCGCACGAACGCTCCGAGCCCCACCACCAGAGGCACCGCCGTGATGCCGACAACCGATGCCTCTCCCAGTCCATACACGGGATATCGACACACGAACATCGCGAGGCCGGCCGCCACGCAGGCGCTCCAGCCCAGGCCAAGCCCGCGCACTGTCCAGGCGGCGGCGCCGGCGAGGCCGGCGAGCACGACCACCCCCAGCAGGTTGCTCGCCAAAATGTTGCCCACGCCCGCGCGGAGCACCGTGAACACCGCCGACGATACCGGCGCAAGCACCGTTCCTTCGGCGCCGTAGGGATGATTCACCAGCGCCGATGGCCCGTTGAGCGCGGCACCCGCCCACTCCTGAGCAAACCACCACAGGCCCCACACCGTGACGCCCACATCAGGTCCGGCGCCGGCCACCTCGCCGCGCGAGAATGCGTCGCGGAGAGGCCACGCCGCGAGCAGGCAGAGGCCGGCCGCGAGCGCCAGCCCCCGACGGTTCAGAAGTCGTTCCCGGCGTGCTCACCGTAGGCCACGGAGTCGAGGAGGGCCTCCACCTCGGCGGCGTTGGTCAGCGCGAGCTTGAAGAGCCAGCCCGCTTCGTGCGGGTCGCTGTTCACGGTGCCTTCCGAGCCATCGAGCGCCCCATTCACCTCAGTAACCGTGCCGCCCACGGGCGCGTATACGTCGGAGACCGCCTTCACCGATTCCACCTCGGCGGCGCTGTCTCCCTTTTTGAAGGTCTTGCCCACCGCCGGGAGCTCCACGTGGACAATCTCGCCCAGAGCGTCTTGAGCGTGGTGGGAGATGCCCACGGTGGCAACGTTTCCGCTCACGCGGACCCATTCGTGGTCGGTGCTGTACTTACGGTCGCTGGGGTAGGCCATGGGGGCTCCGAATCAGTAGTTGCGGGTGTAGAAGGGAGTTTTTACGACTTCTGCGCTCGCGGATTTCCCGCGAATGTCGACCTCGAAGCGGGTGCCGACCTTGGAGAGCCCGGCCGGCACGTAAGCGATCGCAACGTTTTTCTGGAGCGTCGGAGAGCGGGTGCCGCTCGTCACTTCGCCCACGACCTGCCCCTCGTAAAGCACGGCGGAGTGCTGGCGGGCGATGCGGTCTTGCACCTCGAGCCCCACGAGGCGGCGGGGCACCCCGGCGGCCTTCTGGGCAAGCAGCGGCTCGCGCCCGATGAAGTCGCCCTTGTCGAGCTTCGTTACCCAAGCCAGACCGGCTTCGAGCGGGGTGGTGTCGTCGCTGATGTCGTTTCCATACAGGCAGTACTTCATCTCTAGCCGCAGCGTGTCGCGTGCGCCGAGGCCGATGTCAGCGAGGCCGAAACGAGCGCCCCGTTCGTGGATCGCCGTCCAGATGATGTCGGCCGCGCCGGCCGGCAGGAACACCTCAAAGCCATCCTCGCCCGTGTAGCCGGTCCGCGCCACGATACAGCCCTCGACCCCGGCGAAACTGCCCCGGGTGAACCAGTAGTTCTTCACGTCCGCGAGGCTGCGGCCCAAGAGCCCCTCGCCGAGTTCGATCGCATGCCGTCCCTGGATAGCGAGCTGCGCCCACTGGTCTGACTCGTTGGTGATCTCCGCTCCGAAGGGGTTGTTCGCCTTCATCCATGCGTAGTCCTTCTCCCGATTCGCGGCGTTCACGCAAATCAGCAGATCTTCTTCGCCGATCTTGTACACGATCAGGTCGTCGACAATGCCCCCGCGCTCGTTGCACATCGCGGTGTACATCGCCTGATCCAAGGCGATCTTGCTCACATCGTTGGTGACGAGGTGGTTCACCGCCGCCTGCGCCTGTGGCCCGCGAAAGCGCACCTCGCCCATGTGGGAGACGTCGAAACACCCGATCGCCTCGCGGCAGGCGGTGTGTTCCGCGAGGATGCCCTGGTATTGCACCGGCATCTCCCAGCCCCCGAAGTCGATGAGCCGGGCGCCCGCATCGCGGTGGTACTCGTGAAAGGGCGTGCGGCGCGGCATGGGGGCTCCAGCGTGGGGGCGGCAAGCTATCGGATGTGAGGCCTCGTGCCCAGAGGGAGCCTCACCACCGGTCGGCGCGCACCACAAACGGCCCGCGCGCCCGATGCTGCTCGGCCACATGTACGGCCACATGCTCGTGCGCACCCTGCGCGCGGAGCACCTCTCCAGCAGCCGCCAAGGCCATCTCGGGGCGGTTGTTCTCCTCTGAGAGGTGGGCCAGCACGAGGGTACGCAAGCGCGGGTTGAGCGCTTCGCCAAGGAGCTGCGCAGCCTGGCGATTGCTGAGGTGCCCGTGGTTGCCCTTGATGCGTTGCTTCAGCCAGTAGGGGTAGGGGCCGTCGAGGAGCAAGTCCTCGTCGTGGTTGAACTCCAACACAGCGAGGTCGCACCCGGCCAGCTTGTCGACCACGAGGCGCGTGGACCGGCCGAGGTCGGTGACCACGCCGACCGTCACATTCCCGATGTGCACCCGCCACCCGATGGGGTCCCGCGTGTCGTGCGGCACGGGGAAACACTCGGCGCGCAGGTGGCGCACCTCCACGGTGTCGCCCGCCTCCACGATCTCGATGCCATCGGGCGTGCAACGAGGTTGCAACGCCCCGGCCGTGCCCGCGGTCATGAGGAAGGGAACCGGCTTGCCGCGGCGGGCGAGGGCGCGAGAGAGCACGCCGGCGGCGCCCACGTGGTCGCTGTGTTCGTGGGTGATCAGCACGGCGTCGATCGGCGCGTCGGCGAGGCCCACCTCAGCGAAGCGCGACATCACCTGCTTGGTGGCGAGGCCGCAGTCGATCAGCACGCCGGCGTGCCCATCGCCCACGTAGGTGCAGTTGCCGCTCGACCCCGACGACACCACACACACCTGCACGTCTCGGGCGAAGAGCCCCATCGCGACCTATTCCGGCAGGGCGGCGGGGGCCCCGGGGAAGCTCAGGCCCGGCGGCAGGCCGCGCGAAAGGTCAAACGGGATCGCCACCGGCGTCTCCACCACGGTCGCCGACACGGCAGCCGCCGGAACCCAGCCGATGTCCGTGCCCTTGCGCACGCGCACCAGGGTGCCGTCGCGCACGAGAACCTCTACTTCGTCGCCGATTCCCACGGTGCCGCTCACCGAGGCCACGCCGGGCCAAGATGCGGGCGCGGTGCCGTCCGAATCGGGCACGAAGGTAGCCTTGAGCTGCGCAGCCTCCGGCCAGCGCACAAGGTCGAGCCCGCCCCAAGCGATCCACGCCGTTTCGGCCTGGG
>CANKOI010000149.1 GCA_947484175.1 Deltaproteobacteria bacterium | reverse complement strand
CTCTCGCCTCTCGCCTCTCGCCTCTCGCCTCTCGCCTCTCGCCTCTCGCCTCTCGCCTCTCGCCTCTCGCCTCTCGCCTCTCGCCTCTCGCCTCTCGCCTCTCGCCCCCTCCGCCCCCTCCGCCTCCTCGCCCGCCTCCGCCCGCTCCGCCCGCTCCGCCCCTCGGCTCGCCGCCCCCGCCGCCGCGCCTCGCCCACCAACGTCAGGCCGTCGCAGCCAGCCTCAGTGGGCTGCTCTCGGGCCTCTTCGTCTCGTTCGTGGCTGGCTCGGAGCGCCGGACCGTGCCGGCAGGCCCCCGCGCTGACTCTCCGCCCTTGCCACCCTCCCCGCCGCCCCCTGGCCCGCGAGCATCCCCACGCCAACGGCGCCGCGTCCGGCACGGCCGGCTCCTCGTCGCCCAGCTCGTCGCCGTCGCCGTCGTCGCCCGGCCGCACGCCGAGAAGTCCCCCGCCCTGATACACCCCACCCCAACCGGAGCCCCCATGCTGTTCGCCCTCTCCCTCCTCGCGTGCACAGGGAACAACGCCGACACCGACACCGCCCCCCCCTCCGAAACGGGCCAGCGCCCCGGCCGCGATCCCGTGGACACGACGGCCCCCACCTTCTCCTGGGCCACCCCCCAGGACGGCGCCCCCCTAAGCGGCACCGCCCTGCTCGACGCGGGCGCTACGGACGAAGTCGGCGTTATCGGAGTTCGCTACGAGCTCGATGGCGCCCTCGTCGCTGAGCTCACGGCTGCGCCGTGGACGACCCCCCTGGACACCCTGCTCCTCCCCAACGGCAAGCACGACTTCGCCGCGATTGCCGTGGATGCGGCGGGCAACGAAGGCCGCTCGTCGGTGCGGGCCCTCGTCCAAAATGGCGACCTCGGCTCCGTAAGCCTAGTGTCGCCCCTCGACGGCGCAACGGTGTGCGGCGACGTTCCGATCGAAGCCTACTCCGCGAGTCCGGTGGAGCAGGTGCTGCTCTTCATCGATGAGGTCGAGAAGGAGCCCAAAAAGGATGCGCCCTTTTTCTGGACCTGGTCCACGGGCGGGCGCTCCGACGGGGCCCACGTGATCTCGGTGGTGGCCACTCTGCCCGATGGTACCCTGCTCGCAGACCGGATCACCGTCACCACCCAGAACGAGTCGGGGTCCTGCGACACGCTTCCAACGGTGCGAATCGTAACGCCCTCCTACGGCGCGATGGTCGACGACGACATTGCGGTGGAGGTGGCGGCGGCCGACGCCGACGCGTCGGTGGGGGTGCGCCTGTGGCTGGATGATGCGGTCCTCGTCGAGTGGAACACGCCGCCGTTCACCACCACCTGGGATACCGACGGCGTCGCGGAGGGCGCGCACGTGCTCACCGCCATCGCCACCGACTCGGCGGGTCAGAGCACCCAGACCCGCAACCTTGTCTACGTCGACACCACCGCGCCCCGTGCGCGCATTCTGGCTCCGGCGTACGGGGAAGTGGTGCAGGGAGCGGTCGTCGTGGAGGGCGAAGTCACCGACGCCACGGGTGTTTCTTCGGCCACCCTCTACATCGACGGCGACTCGGTCGGCGAGCTCACGGCTCCCCCTTGGGAGTGGGCATGGGACACGACCACGGCAGCGGGCGAAGTGGAGTTGGAGTTGGAGGCTGTCGACGTTGCGGGGCGCACGGCGCGCGACAGCACCCTCGTCACCGTCGACAACGTTCCCTCGGTTTGGCAGACGGACCCGGTCGGCGGCGAGACGGTCGGCGGGTTCGTGACCCTCGGCGCCCGCGCCACCGACGACCTCGCCCTCGCCTCCGTGGCTTGGGACCTCGACGGCGTGTGGCTGGACGACGACGCGTCCACGCCCTTCGCCGGCCTGTGGGACACGTGCACCACCCCACTCGGCAGCTACGCGCTCACCGCCACCGCCACCGACTCCCGAGGGCAGACCCGCACCGACACCGCCACGATCAACGTCGACCAGCCCTTCGACCTCGAGATGGGCGGCCCCTCCGGCTCCCTCACTGCGAGCGAGTCGCTGCGGGTGTGGACGATCGACGATGAGGCGATCACGGAGGTGGACTGGTCGGTGGATGGCGTGGAGGTCGCGCGCGAGACCGTAGGCACCCTCGATCCGAGCTGCAGCGCGGACTGTGCCAGCCTGTGCACCCTCTTCGCGGCCGACCTCGACGTTGCCGCGCTCGCGGACGGCTCACACACCCTGACCGTGCACGCCACGAACGCGGCCGGAGCGGAGGTGAACACCAGCACCACCATCACGGTGAACCGCGACGTGGATGGCGACGGCTTTGACGCCGAGGCTTGGGGCGGAACCGACTGCGACGACACCAGCGCTCGGGTTTCGCCCGACGAAACGGAGCTCTGCGACGGCCTCGACCAGGACTGCGACGGAGCGGCCGACGAAGACTTCGACCTCGACCTCGACGGCTACTTCGACGACATCGGCTGCGCCTCCGGCGACGATTGTGACGACGCCGACGCCGCGGTCAACCCCGCCGCCGTCGACGATTGCGACGGCATCGACAACGACTGCGACGGCGAGGCGGACGTCTCGGCCGCTCCCACCACCGCGACCGGCGAAGTGGCCTCCGCCACGCTGTCGGCCACCGTGTCTGGCCAGCTCTGGGGCAACCTGTACCGCCCCTCCCGCGACCTCACGCTCACCTCCTTCGAGGTGTACGTCGATCCGACCGACAAGCTCCTCTTCTCCGTGTACGAAGCGACCTCCGCCGGCGGCGAGCTGAGCCTCGTGGCCTCCTCCACGCTGACGACGAGCGGCGCCGTGGGGTGGTACGCCTCCGGGAGCCTCGACCTCCCGCTCCTGGTCGGCCGAGAGTACCTGATCGGCGTCGGCGCCGACAGCGCTCTCGGGCTGCGGTACGAACGGTCGCCCAGCCTCACCGCGGTGGCGGAGCTCACGCCGTCTGGCCTCGTGAAGTCCACCGCCGCGAGTCAGCCCGCCACCCTTGTCGCCTCCGCGTCGAGCAACGCGCTCGTCTACCAGTCCCTGAACGTCTCGTGGGTGGAGACTGAGAACGTAGACTCCGACGGCGACGGGCAGAACCCCTGGTGCGGCGACTGCGACGACGCCGACCCTGCCCGCTTCGTGGGGGCGACCGAGGCGTGCGACGGCGTGGACAACGACTGCGACCTCGCGCTGCCCGCCGACGAGGTGGACGCCGATTTCGACGGCGACTTCGTATGCGACGCCGACTGCGACGACGCCGACGCCGCTCGCTACCCCTCCGCCACCGAGCTGTGCGACGGCATCGACAACGACTGCGACGGCGACGTTTCGGCCGACGAAGCCGACGCCGACGGCGACGGCGTGGCTGCCTGCTGGGACGGCACGGCCCTCGACTGCGCCGACACCGACGCCACGACGCTGCTCGCCACCCGCTACACCGACTTCGACGGCGACGGGTACGGCGACCCCACCACCGCTTCGGACGCCTGCCCCGCCCTTTCTGGGGCCGTGGCCGACGGTACCGACTGCGACGACGGCGACGCCAGCCTGAGCCCTGCGGCGACCGAGCTGTGCGACAGCGTCGACAACGACTGCGATGGCACGGCCGACGAAGGCTACGACGCCGATGCGGACGGCGTTGGCGCCTGCGACGACTGCGACGACGGCGACGCGGGCTCCTTTCCCGGGGCCACCGAAACCTGCGGCAACACGGCAGACGAAGACTGCGACGGAACCGCGCCGGCCTGCCGCTACGAGGGGCTCGTGTCTGTCGGGAGCGCCGATACGATCCTCTACGGCCCAACGACGGACGACGGCGTGGGCATGGACGTCGGCAGCGGCGACTTCAACGGCGATGGGCAGGTCGACGTCTTCGTCACGGCGCCCGACGCCAACTACGGTGGCGGATCGCGTTCGGGCGGCCTGTACCTCGTGTTGGGGCCGATCACCGGCGACCTCACCCTCGGCCCCTCCACCGCGATTCGCCTCGGCGGTGAGAGCTCGTCGGATGCCTTCGGCGGCGATGCGCGCGCCGGAGACTTCGACGGCGACGGCCTGGACGACGTGGTCGCCGGAGCCTCCGACGACGACGACGGCGGGACGGGCGCCGGGGCGGTGTACGTCATTCCCTCCGCGACGGTCGCCAGCGGGTCGGTGTCTACCGCGTCGTACAAGTTGGTGGGGGAGTCCCGCAGCGACAGCTTCGGCGAGTCGGTCGCCGGCGGGGACATCAACGGCGATGGCTACGCCGACGTGATTGCGGGTGCCTACGCGGCCGATGGTGGCGGCGCGGCCTCGGGGGGAGTGTGGCTGTTCCACGGAGGCATCACCGCCGATATGGACGCCTCGCTGGCCGACTCCCGACTCACCGGCGAGTCCTCCTCCGACTACGCGGGGATCAGCCTTGCCAGCGGCGGCGACCTCACCGGCGATGGGCTCGACGACGTGGTGGTGGGTGCCAGCGGCGACGACGACGGAGGCTCCGCGGCGGGCGCGGTGTACGTGGTCGCCGACCCAGCCAGCCGCCTCGACCTCAGCCTCGCCGACGCGAAGCTGACCGGAGGTGCGGCCTCCGACCGGCTCGGCACCACCACGCCGCTGGTGTGGGACTACGACGGCGATGGATGGGACGACCTGCTCGCCGGTGCCGGGGAGGCCGACGGCGCCGTCGCCAATGCGGGCGCCGTCTATGCATGGTTCGGTCCGCTGAGCGGCACCCAGTCCGCCTCGGACGCCGACGCCGTCTTGCTCGGCGAGGCGAGCGGCGACTACGCCGGCGCCTCTCTGGCGTCGGCGGGCGACCTCGACGGCGACGGCCACCCCGATCTGCTCGTGGGCGCCTATCTGAACGCCACGTCAGGGTCGTCTGCGGGCTGCGCCTACCTGCTCTACGGGCCGCTGGCCGCATCGGTCTCCCTCGGCAGCGCAGACGCCATCTTCCTCGCCGAGTCCATCGGGGATCAGTTGGGCATGTCGATGGCGGGGGGCGCCGACTTCGATGCCGACGGCCAGATCGACTTCCTGCTCGCCGCCAACCAGAGCGACCTCGTCGCCACCGATGCAGGCGCGGTGTACGTGATCGACGGGGCGGAGTAGTCCCGGACGGATGACTCCCTTCGCTCCGTTCCTCCTCACCGCCGCTGTTGCGGGCACCCCCGTGGCCGTGGAGCCCGTGGAGTGGTCCTCGATCGCTCAGGAGCAGCCCGCGGCCGATGCGGGTGTCCGAGGGTGGGTGCGGGAAGAGGTGGACAAGGCCGGGCGCGCCGGGGAGGGCACCCTCGCGCTGACAGCGTTTGTTTCGAGCGCGGAGTGCGCCGCCCGGGGAGGGAGCAGCTGTGAAGTCGCCGTGCGGTGGAAGCTGGTGGACGTCGCCACCGGCGCGGCCCGCTCAGCGTGCTCACCCGCGGCCTTGGCTCCAACCTCGAAGCCGCTACGCGCGACGCCGCGGTGCGCCTCCTCGGTCGAGTTGCCTTCCAGTCTGCGGCCGACGCCGGCACGGGCCCGCCCCCCGCCGCTACCCAAGTGCGCCGCTGCGCCGCCGCCGCTCAGCCGCTCCCCGCCGGGATGAAGGCCGCCCTCGGCGCCACCGTTTTTGTGCAACATGGGGACGCCAGCGGCAGCGGTGTCGTGATTTCGCCGGACGGCGTGATCCTGACTGCGGCGCACGTCGTCGCTGGTCTTGGAGAGGTGAAGGTGCGCACCCAGCGCGGCACCGCCGTGGTTGCGCGCCTCCTCGCCATCGATCCCCGGCAGGACATCGCGCTGTTGCGGGCCCCAGGCGATGCTTGGTCGTGCCTGCCGTTCACCCGCGAACCGGCCGAGGTGGGCACCGAGCTGTACGCCGTCGGATCGCCGCTGGGCGAAGCCCTGGAGTTCTCCGTAAGCAAGGGCATCGTGTCGGGGGCTCGCCGGGTGGGCGACGTCCGCTTTTTGCAGACCGACGCGAGCCTCAACCCCGGCAACAGCGGCGGTCCGCTCATCGCCATCGACGGCACCTTGCTCGCGGTGGTGAGCTGGAAGGTGGCGGCCGAGGGGCTGGAGGGGCTCGGTTTTGGCGTTCCTGTCGACGCGGCTGCTCAGACCCTTTCGCTCTCCTGGGCCGACACGACCGTGGAGGCGCCGGCGCCGGCGTTGCTCGCGAGCGTGTCGCCGATGGCCGAGTTTCGCGACGTCGACGACGCCCCTCGGCTCGAGGGGTCGTCCACGGGCGCCGTGGCCACGCCCGCCTCCAAACGGGGGATGACCATCGGCGGGGTGCTGCTCGCGGCGGTGGGGGGTGCGGCGGTGCTCGGAACGGCGCTCACCTACGAGGCTACGCCGACCATGACCGAGGGGGAG
>CANKOI010000148.1 GCA_947484175.1 Deltaproteobacteria bacterium | reverse complement strand
TCCACCTGGTACGCGGACGCCGACGGCGACGGGTATGGCGACGACAGCGTGACCACCACGGCGTGCTCGGTGCCCGCCGGGTACGTCGCCATCTCCGGCGACTGCGACGACACGACCTCAGCGGCCAACCCCGGCGGCTTCGAGGTCTGCGACGGGATCGACAACGACTGCGACGGCGTGACGGACCCCGACTCGTCCGCCGATGCGTCCACCTGGTACGCGGACGCCGACGGCGACGGGTATGGCGACGACAGCGTGACCACCACGGCGTGCTCGGTGCCCTCGGGGTACGCGAGCGCCGCTGCCGACTGTGACGACAGCGCCTCGGGCGTCAACCCCGGTGCGACCGAGGTCTGCGCCGACGCCGTCGACGACGACTGCGACGGCACCTACTCCAACGGCTGCTCCCAGACGTTCTACAGCTGCGGCGGATCGTCCGCAATGGACGTCGGTGAGACCTTCTCGTGCGACATCGGCGCCACCGTCCCGGTGGACACGATCTACGTCAGCGTCGGCTGTAACGACGGCGAGACGGCCACCTACACCGTGACCTTCGACGACGGCACCACGGAGTCCATCTCCGGAAGCTGTGGGTCGACGACCGCGGTCACCTCGCACCTCACACGCACGCTGTCACTCACCATGACCTCGGGTGGAGGGGGAGACAGCCACATCTCCTTCACCTGCTGCGGGTCGGGTGGCTGGGGGGTGTACTACCGCTAATCGCCCCCCTCCCGCGTGACCCGGACCTCGTCCGCGCCTACGTCCTCGCCGCCCAAGTTCGTCGCCGTCAACAGGAGGTCGTTCACGCCGACCGAGAGCGGCACCCGCACCGACCAGGTCAGCTCGTCCAGCCAGGTCGTGACCAACGCCTCCTCTTCCCCGTCGAGGTGGATGGCCCGGACGTCGATCCAGCCCTCGCCGCGCAGTTCGACCTCCGCATCCGACGTCGAAAAGTCCTCGCCGCCTTCCGTGGTGATCTCGAAGTCCACCACCGGGTACTCGTTGAAGACGGCGTCGGAAGCCCCCTCGCGCACGTAGTCGGCCCGGGATTGCACGAAAGAACAGTGGCTGTCGAAGTTCTGGCCGACGAGGAGGTCGGAGAGCCGGTCGCACCACGGGGCGAGGTAGTCCAGATTGTAGGCGCGGTCCGAGATGTCGAGCAGGTGCTGATGGTAGGCGCGGCGGTGGAGCGGCTCGCCGAGCAGCCGGGAGAGGTCGCCGTTGCCGACCACGGGGTTCGTCCAGCCGCCGAAAAAGTCCATGTCGTGAGGGAAGTAGAGCACCCGGCCATCCTCGGGCCGCGCATAGAACCGGGCGTTGTGCTGCGCGCCGTCGCCGCCGTAGTTGTCGATCGCGCCGACGAGTGTCGCGAAGGCGAAGCCACGGAGCCACTGGTCCACGTCGATCACCGACTCCGGAGAGCGCGAGAGGGTGCTGCCGAGGGCGAGGATGGGGTCGTAGTCGTCGTCGTCGAGGTTGTTCTGCAGCCCGAAGCTCCAGCGCCACGCCTCCTTGTCGTCGCCGAGGTCGGTGATGGGCGTGCCCACCACGGAGTCGGGCTGGGGGAGCTTCTGTCCCTCCGCGGAGCCGTCGTCGGTGGTCAGCGGGTAGTAGATCAGCTCGTATTCGAACAGTTGGCCGTCGGCGCCGTCGGCGAACTGGGCGGTGAGCACCAGATCGCTGCTGCGATCGAGCTGCAGTTCCACCGGTCCGCGGTGTTCGGACCGCGGGGTGAGCGCATACGCGAGGTCGTTGTACTCGGCCGAAACGAGACCCACGCGGGCGCCCACGAGGTTGCTCAAAAACTCCCGCTGCCCGAAGCCGACGCCCTCAGAACGGTCGACGAGCACGCTGGTGTGGCTCCCCCGGAAGGGCTGCTCCCGGTGGAAGTGAACGCCGTACCCCAGCCGTAGCGTCTCCGGCCGCCCCCGCTCGCTCCCCTTGGCGCGCACCCCGACGTCCCAAAACACCTGCGACTCGTCGTAGATCACCGTGGCGCCGACGAGGTCGTTGCTCATCAGGTTGGGGTCGTCCAAGAGCCAGTCGGAGTCGGCGTCGGTCATGAGCAGGCGGAAGTTGTGGAGCCCGTTGTCGGCCGCGAGCCCGTCGTCCCACTGCAAGAGGGCGCGGGAGTCGGGGCCGGCCGCGGGGAACGTGGCGCTCGCGCCCCGCTCGTCCACCGCCTCGACGTAGAGTTGCACGCGCGTTCCGGCGGGCTGACCGTCCAGCGTGCCCGAATACCGGCCGGGCGCAGTCTCTGACATCGCGACCGCCGAGAAGGGCTCGCCGTCGACCGCCCACCACAGCGTCACCGCCCCGGTCCCGTCGGGGTCGGCCACGGAAAGCTCCACGTTGACCGGCTCGCCGGGCGCGGGAACCGCCACCGAAGGCCCGGCGTCCGCAAAGGTGGGACCCAAGTTATCCACGGCGGCCGAGTTGGCTGTTCCGGGCGTGCCCGACCGCTCGGGGCGAGGCAGGAGCGAGGTGACCGGCAGGCGGTTGAAGTACAGGCGGCTGTTGAGTTGGTTGCTGCCCGACACCCAGCGAGCGCGGAGGGAGATGGCGTACTCGCGGGCGCTGATGGGGCGTCCGAGCGTGGTCTCCACGTGGTTGTGCATGTGCTCGGTGGCGCCCGTGGCCACGAGCCGGAGTACGGAATTCGCGCTGTCGTCGGGGTCGGGAACGAGGCCCCCGTGGCGATGGGTGCCGAGGAGGCGCCACGGGGCGAGGTCGTCGAAGCCCCCGTCCCGGACGAGCTCCACGGGCGCCGAGCCGGGGTCCTGGATCACGCTCACGTCGTCGACCAGCACTTCGCCGGCGTCGAGCAGGCCGAGCAGCAGCTCCTGCCACACCCCGTCGGGGCCGACGGTGCTGGACTCCGCGACGCCTTGGTAGCTCACCTCCACCCACTCGCTCCGCGGTGTCTCGTCGCTCGCCGCCCACGCCTCGGCCGCCGCGTTGTCGGCCCACACGTCGCGAAGCTCCAGACTGGAGCCGCCGCCGTCCGCTGCCGCTGCCCACCGCCCCCCATCGAAGTACCGCACCTCGTCGGCGGGGTTGCCCAGGGCGTCGAGCAGCAGGATGCGATCGCCGGAGTTGTCGAGGCTGCCCACGAACCCCCCGAGCACCTCGATTCCGGGCACCGCCGAACGCAACTCCGCGGCGTTGTTGGCGACCACGAGCCACGCGCCCGCGTCGAGCCGCGTGCCGTCGGGAAACACGAAGCCCACCGCGTCCGCAAGCTGCCAGCCCGAGAGGTCGACAGGCGCGGCGCCGCGGTTGTACAGCTCGATCCACTCCTCGGTGAGCCCCGAGGGCCGGTGGTACATCACCTCCGCGATGACCACGTCGCTCTGTGCTTCCACCGTGTTCGGCCCCCCGGCGGACACCTCCTTTGTCCACCACCAAACGCCTTCGCCGTCACGTGCGCGGGCGCGCTCGCCCACCCGCACCGCGTCGAGAAGCACGGTACGATCGGCATCGTAGAGGTACAGGATGTCGCCCGCTGCGAGGCTGGCGCCGAGGTCGTCCACCAACAGCAGGTCGCCAGACGCGAGCGCAGCGCCGTCCAAAACCCGCTCGTGGCCGGTGGACGAAACGAGGAGCATGCCGGCCGGATCGACCGCAGCCACGGCAGCCAGCTCCACCCAGAAGGGAGCGGTGGAGGCGGCGGCCACCTCGTTCAGGCGAAGAGAGGCGGCGCGCCCGGGGGCAGCGACCCGGGCGCTCAGGGCGCAGGCAACGCGCAGGTCGTCGTCGGGGTCGGCGGCCTGGTGCAGCTCCACCGCGAGCACGTTTTCGCCGCGAACGAGCGCGGCGGCGTCAAGCGACGCGGCCAGTTCGCCGTCGTCCAGCACCTCGGCGAGCGCCAACGTGCCGCCGTCGATCGCGCCGGCCGGCAGGTTCACCCGCAGCACCTCGACGCCGTTGAGGTAGATCACGGCGCCATCGTCGAGCTCGCAGGCCAGGGAAAGCGAGGCGCTGTCGGGGTCGGCGTCGAGGCGAAAGGCGGTGCGGTACCAGGTGGTGGTGGCGACGGTGCCCAACTCCGTGTTGCCGCCGGCCCCCAGCACCGGGTCGATCGTTCGGAACAGCGCGTAGGTATTGTCGGTGTTCGTGGCGGAGACATCCCCGAAGGTGTCGGCCCACACGAACCGCGTGTCGGCATCGAACGCCCCGGAAACCGCCCAACCCCAGGGGTCGGAGGTCGGGGGGGCTTCGACCGCCGGCACCGCCCAGCCGGCGGCGTCCTCTGCCTGCGCGACAAGCTCCACGATCTCGGCCTCCGTGGGCGGCGGGTCGGCCGGAGAGGAGCCCGGGCTGGCGCCGACGGGCCCGAGGGTCCACTCCACAGTGGTGGTGGCGGTGCCGACGATCTCGCCCTCCACCTCGACCTCGGCGATGGTCATCTGCGGCCCACCGTTGTTTCCGGGGGCCTCCCACGCGGCCAGAAACAGCCGGTCGCGGGGGCCGGCCGGCGCGGTGAAGCTCTCGACGGTCGTCCAGTCGCCGTTGGGGTCCTCGGCCAACAGCCGCAGGTCGGTACCGTCAGCCTCGCCGAGGTAGAGGGCGTAGAAGTTGTCGGCGGTGACCCGCACGGTGATGGGCACCTCGGCGGCCCCTGCCCCGGCGGTGAACGGAGCCTGCCCCGAAGCCCATGCCGAGTCGTCGAACGTCGGCTGCGCCCAGTCGGCTGCGGGCTCCTCCCCCGACTCGTCGAAGCGCCAGACGGCGTCGTGCGCCACCAGCTCCTCGCGGGCCGGCTGCGCTGTGGGGTCGAGACCCCCCGACTCACCCGGCGTACCCCCAAGCTGGGCGCTGAAGGTCCAGTTCTCGGCGTGGTCGCTCGCGGCGTCGGCGCGGCGCTTGGAGAGCGTCGCCCCCGAGCCGTCGGCCCCCACCGGCCAGGGATCGTCGTCGTCGTAGTCGATCGTGTCGATGAGCCGCCCCCCGTTGCTCACCAGCTCCAATCGGTCGCCGCCGTCGTCGCCGAGCCGCCCCACGTACGGGCCCAGAGCCGCTGCGAAGCCGCCCTCCGACGCGAGCCGCACGGGATCGGCGGCCACCACGAGGTAGGCACCCGGGCCCAGCCGTGCGCCCTCCGCGAAGGTGTACCCCACGGCCCCGCCCAAGGACCACCCCGACAGGTCCACCTCCACCACCATCGGGTTGTACAGCTCAATCCACTCCAGTTCGCCGTCGCCGGCGGGGTGGTAGGCCAGCTCCGTGAACGTGACTGTCCCCGGCGCGGCGACCTCCTCGCGGGTGAACGGACCGGCTTGCCCCGGAAGCGCGTCGCCCGTGTCGAGGGCCGCGCGGTCCCGACCGCTGCCGTCGGGAACCGCGGGGCACCCCGCGAGCGCGGCGAGCGTAGCGACAAGGGCCGCGGGGTGGGGGCGAGACATCGCGCCGGCGTATCCGAGCGGAGGGAGGAGCGCGCTCCGAGAGGTGGCAGCCGGTCGCGCTCATAACTGGCACCAGACCCGAGGTCTGAGGGCACTTACGAGCGCGGCAGAGTAAGACCCTCCCCACCATGCTCCTGATCCTCGCCTACGCCCTCGCGGCCGACCCCACCGTGGACCTGCGCTGGAAGGGCGGCATCGCGCAGCTCGTCGTGCAGCCCCCCGCCGGCGAACACGTGAACCTCGCCGCCCCCGCGCGCTGGACGATGGGCGGCCTCGATGTACGCGGCACCGGCGCCCTCGCAGGGGTGCGGCTGCCCATGCCACCCGTAGGCACGGAGGTCGTGGTGGAGGTGCCGCTCTGTGCCGACGACGACTCGGCGTGCCGGCTCGTGTGGACCTCGGGCAAGGTGGACAACGAGCAGCGCTCCGGTTCGCTGCGTCTCGCCGTTGGCGCCCCCGCACCAAAAGAGGCGGCGCCGCCTGGCCGCGTGTCGAAGGTGTACGACTTCGGCGCGGTGTGGTGCCCCCCCTGCAACCGGATGCGGGCCGAGGTGGTCGACGCCCCCGAGCACGCCGCCCTCGTGGCCGGCCTCGCCTTCGAGCTGGTCGACGTCGACCAGCCCGCCAGCTGGCCGCTCAAAGAGCGCTACGCCGTCGGCGGCTACCCCACCCTCGTAGCCGTCGACGCCGCGGGCAACGAAGTGGACCGCTACGTGGGCTACGCCGGCGAGGCGTCGCTCTTGGCCTGGTGCGCCGGCCTCGCCAGCGTGACGCCGCTCGCGGAGCTCGCGGCCGGCCCTCCCGCGGGAGCGGATGCGGCGACGGCTGGCGCCGCCGCCCTCCGCCTCGCGCGCGGCCAGCACGAAGACGACGCTCGCCGCTGGCTCCCCGCGGCCGGCGACTCCCGCGATGGTCACGTGGCGCGCCTCACGCTCGGCCCCGACCGGGCCTCCGCGGAGTGGCTCCTCACCAACGACCCCCGTGGCGACTGGGCCCCCCTCGCGG
>CANKOI010000147.1 GCA_947484175.1 Deltaproteobacteria bacterium | reverse complement strand
GCTGCCGGCCTTCGCACCGCTCGGCTACACCGTGCTCAGCGAAGCGTTCGCCGCTTTCCCCGAAGCACGAGCGGCCCTCGGTCCCAGCGCCCGACTCCTCCACCGCGAGCGGGTGCGTGGTGAGTGGCTGAACCTGCTCATGCTCGAAGCCGACCCCCCGTCGGAGCCCTGATGTGCGGCGGACCCCTCGCGCGTATTTGTGGGGAACCGCACATCAGCCAGCCCTGACCGTCCGGAACCATGGCGGGCACGCACCGTCTCGGCTAACGTCGGCCACAGAGGCGACCGCACCGATGAAGATCGCGCTGATCAACCCCACGCCGATGGACCACTACAGCCCGTGCATCCGCACGTTGTCGTCGTACCTGCGGGCGCACGGCCATCAAACGCGGCTGATCTTCCTCCCGGCTGACACCTACGGCAACCGCTTCAAGTCCAGCTGGCGGGGCGACACGTGGTCGCACCTGATGCAGCTCCCCGACTCGATGATCCACGACCTGGTGGGGCTCGTGGAGGATGTGGACGTGGTGGGGATGTCGTTCCTCACCAGCATGTTCGATGTGGCCGCGCAGGCCACCCGCGCCATCCAAGCCAAGTACCCCAAGAAGACGATGTTGTGGGGCGGCTTCCACCCCACCACCATGCCTCAGCAGGGCCTCGACTTCGTGGACATGGTGCACGTGGGCGAAGGGGAACACAGTTTTCTGGAGTTGGTCGAGCGGCTGGAGGAGGGAAAGGACTACTACGATGTCCGCAACTTCTGGTTCAAGAAGCCCAACGGTAAGGTGGTGGGCAATCCCCACCGGCCCTTGATCCAGGACCTCGACTCCCTCCCCTTCCAAGACTTCGATTTCAGCGACGACTGGACCTACGACGAGAAGGCCCAGCACCTCGTGCGGCTCGATTGGGAGTTCTACCGCAAGATCATTCCTACTTACCCCGACCGTTCTGGCGAGTTGCGCCCCGCGTACAAGACGATGATCACCCGCGGGTGCCCGCACAAGTGCAGCTACTGCGGTGTGGCGTTCAACCACGACCTGTACAAGGGCCAAAGTTACTTGCGGCGCCGTTCTGTGGAACACATGGTGGGCGAGGTGAAACAAGTCACCCGCATGCACCCCGAAATCGGAATCATTCATTTTCAGGACGACGTTTTCTTCAGCACGTCCACCGAAGAAATCCAGAAGTTCTCCGTGATTTGGCAGCGTGAGGTGGGCCTGCCCTTCCGTGCCCAGTGCTCCCCCACCACGATTAATGAAGAAAAATACAAAGCGCTGATCGACGCCGGACTCTGCTTCACTGAGTTGGGTATCCAAACCGGCAGCACCGAAACGATGAAGATGTACAAGCGGGGGATGACCAACGAGCAGCTCCTCAAGGCTGTGAACATCATCAGCAAGTACAAGGATTACATCCAAGTTCCCGACTACCACATGATCCTCGACAACCCGTGGGAGACGACCGAGGACGTGATGAAGGGCCTGCGGCTGCTGTGGACGTTGCCACCGCCATACAACCTTCTCCCCTCCTCGCTTATCCCCTATCCAGGCACCGAGTTCTACCACAAGAGCATCGAGGACGGCTTTGTGACGGACGAGTACAATCAGGTGTACCGGCGTGGATTTCACACGCCCAACGGAAACTATCTGAACTTCCTGTTCTTCCTCACGCTGTTCAACAACCTGCCCAAGGAGCTCGTGCAGTTTCTGGCGAGCGACAGGTTTGTACGGAGCTTCAACCAGAGGAAGTACGATTGGTTCTGGGGCAAGGCCTACCAGTACGGGGAATATGTGCGTCAGGCGCAGAAGTTGTCCACCTTCGCGGTGAAGGGCAAGCTGTTCGAGATCAAGAGCATGCGCGAGCTGAAACGCGTGGCGAACCAGATCAAGTAGCCACGCCAGCGCCTACTCGGCGGCGATGGTTGCCATGTGCGCTACGGTGAGTTCCACCGAGAACTCAGAGTGCGCGTCGGTGTGGGCGATCACCTTCCCAGCAGCGAACACCGTGACCCCGCTCGGCAGCGTGAACAAGAACTGCACCCGGGTGTTCGCCGCACCGGCCGGGCAGAGGTCGAGGATGAGCATGCCAGCGAGAAGGGCAGGCTTGTACCGGATTCGGAACGAAGCGGAGTCCTGGAAACGTATGCTAGCCATGCCTCGGTCGAAGAGCACGATGGGATGGATAGGCTGGAACGCGGCGGTGGGCACCGCGAAGGGGGAGCCCGCCGCCTGCGGCTTTGCACTGGCGCCGGGCGCCGCGCCTGAAGATGCCTCGCCGATGTTCGCCCGCAGCGCGGCCGCAACCGCCCCACGAGGACGATCGAGCGTGTTGGCGCCGCTGAGCGTGACGCCGGAAGCGGCCCCGTCGCGCGAGACCGAGCCGCTGGCCGGGCGAGGGGTGCTGCCCACGAAGTTGGACCGGAACAGCCCCTGCGCCACGCTCGCAGCCGCCTGCGCGTCTCCGGGATCGGGCCAGCTCTTGGCGTTCTTGACCAACGACTTGGCCCGCTCCAAACGCTGCTTCCGCCTTGCCTCCTCCAGCGCCACGGCCTGTTTACGCTCGGCTGCACTCGACCCCACCATGGTCGTCGAGGCGAGCCAGGAGTCAGCTCCCGTCCGCTTCGATACCGCGAACGCCCGGCTACCTGACTCCACTCCGCGGCGCCAAACCTCGAACACCTCGGCGTCTTCGGGGCTCACGGACTGGATCGTGCCCCCCCAGCGCAGGGGGAAGCCCGGATCCTGCCGACGCGACACGATGCGCATTCGACCCATCGCGGTGTCGTCGAGGCCGGGAAGTTCCATGCGCCACTCGACGACATCCCCGATCTCCATGGCCCCCTCGAGCTCGAACAGGAGGTTCATGCCGTCGATGTGCGTTGCACTTCCGAACACCAGCCCGCCGCGCGACTGGATCGAGAGGGTGGAGGTGAGGGTGCGTTGCACAAACCCGATGGTACAACCTTCGTGACAGAAAGGGAATGACCCTACGCCGACGATCTGCGTTAGGTTCAGAATGAATGACGCGGCACCTGCCCGAGAGCGAGAGGCGAGCTCAGATCCTACGCGCCGCGAGGTCGATCTTCATCGAGCGCGGGTACCTGTCGGCGCGCGTGGAAGACGTGGCGAGTCGTGCGGGTCTGAGCAAGGGGGCCGTGTACTTCTACTTCGAGAGCAAGCGGGAGATTTTCGATGCTCTCGTACAAGAAGAGCTCGCGGTAACCCGCTCGTTTCTGGCAGATGCGGAGCGAGACGAACGGCAGGCGGTCATCAAGCTGCTCGATCTGGGGCGCCGATACCTTGACTACTTCGCCGGGTTGAAGACCCCGCCGAGGTTTTTCCTACTCATGAGCGAACTGGCGATCCGCGACGAGGATGTACGCCGAAAAGTGAACGCAGTTCATGAAGATTTCGTGGCCGCCACCGAGGCGGTGATCGCGCAAGGCATCCGCGAAGGCGCGTTCCAGGAGTACGACCCGCGCGCGGTCGCCCTGTTCCTCAAAGCCTTCATCGACGGCCTCGCGGGGCAGAGCGCCGTCGGCATGCGCCCCGACACCGAACGGCTCGCCACCGACGGGCTGCGTGTGCTGCTCCACGGACTCCTCAAGCCGGCCGCGCCGTGACGTTGCCTCAACTCCTGACCCGTTACGAACAGTTCGCACGGCTGCGGTGGATGGGAGTCGGGTGCTTCATGCTGTCGTTGCCGGCTCTTCCGGTGGCTGTGTACGCGGCGGCCAAGGGCAACCTGCCCGCAGCCGGCATCCTCCCCGCGATCGGCTGCCTCGGGCTCTCGCTCGGCGCGTTTGGCACGGCCAACGATACCGCGCTCCATGCGGCGCGTTCCGCAGCCGCGCTCGGCGCGCTGCCCGCAGCCGCGGCCCGAGAACTCACCCACGAAACGACGGTCCGTCCTGCCCGCCTGCTCGCTGTTCACTCGTCGCCGAAGGCCGCGTTTTTCATCCTGCTCGCAGCGATGAGCTTGATGGGCTTTACGGGCCGCCAGATCCTTCGGGCGCTGGCCGAATGAGCCGTCTCGCCTGGCTCACGGGTGACCAGCAGATCGCAGTCGCCAACGCTGACGGGAGCGGTGCGAACCTGCTGACGGGAACGTTCCTCCGCGGCCACGCGTCGTGGGCTCAACTCGCTCCGTCCAAGCTCACTTGGTCCTGGCCCACGTGGTCGCCCGACGGCAAATGGGTTGCCGCCTTCGCCGTAGAGGCGGGGGATGAACGGGCCGGCCCCGTGCGTGTGATGTCGCTCAAGGGCGACGGCAGCGAAGAAGTGCTCTGGTACGAAACGGGTGTGGATGTTCCCATCTACCTGCAGTGGCGACCCGACGGCGAAGCCTTGGCGCTGCTCACCCAGACCGACGGTGAGCTTGCGCTCGGCGCCATCCAGCGGTCCGCGCTGGGGCGCTTGCGGCCGGCAGAAACCGGCGTGCCCCTCTTTTTCGAGTGGACGCCCGACGGGTCCCGACTGTTTTGTCACAGCAGCGAGAGAAGGGCCGCCGCCGGGCGCCTCGTGTTGCGCGACGTTTTCGGAAGCGAGGCCGATACCGTGCTCGCTCACGCTCCCGGCAGCTTCTGCGCGCCGGTGTTCGCCGGCGAAGACGCGGTCTGGGGCACTCCCGAAGACGGCGGCACCCTGGTGGTGGCGGGCGACCCCCATCGCGGCATCTGGCGGCCGATGCTCAACCGGAAGGGCTTGCTCGCCATGGTTCCCGCACCGCGCGGGGCACCGCTCTTGGCGGTGTCGTCGGCACCGGGCGGAGAAGGCAATCCCTACGATGGCATCGACCTGCTCGATCTGCGTGACGGCAGCCTGCGGCCTCTCACCAAAAAGGCGTGTCTGGCGTTCTTCTGGTCCCCCACCGGCGACTGGCTGCTCGCGGCGCAAGTATCACCGGCGGACAACTGCCTGCGGTGGTGGCGGGTGGCCCTCGACGGAAGCCCCGACGTGGAGTTGGGCACGTTCTGGCCCTCCCGCGAGGTGATCTTCGTGTTGCACTTCTTCGACCAATACACGCAGAGCCATCCACCCATCTCCAGCGACGGTCGATACATCGTTTTCGCCGGATACCCGGCGGGCGGCGGGCATGCAGATCTCTCCAAGCCGCCGCGGGTGTATCTGCGCGACATGCATCACCTCGAATCGGCGGCCGTGGAAGTCGACAGCGGCGCCTTTGCCGTGTTCAGTCGTTAGTTCTCGCTGGCGGCGCCCCGACACATGCGATACACGCGCGCCGTATCAAACGGTGTTTCATGTCCGTGATCGACACGCTGGTTTCTCGCCTCAGCCGCCCCGCAGGGAAGGCGCTCGACCCGACCATTCGGGAAATCGTTCACGCCATCCTCAAAGAGCATGGCTACGCCAGCCCCGCCGAAGTGCAGGCGCTGCGCGACGAGGTGAGGGACATGCGCGGGCGGGTGGACGGCATGCAGTCCCGGCTCGAGGCCGCCGTAAAACTCGCGGAAGAAGCCCGGGCCGCCAGCGCTGAGTCGGTGCGGGTGGCGCGGGTGGAAGCGGAGGGCGCTCGTACTGCAAGCGCTGCCGTCCGGGTTGAGTGGGAGAAACAGCTTGCCGAGCTGCGAGCCGCCGCCGTCGCTGCTCCCCGTTCACCCACGCCAACCCGCTCGACTGCGGGTGGCGCCACCTCCCACGCCGCGGGCTGCAAAGTAGCCGGCTGCACCGGCGCCCTTCGCAGCAAGGGTTTCTGCTCGCCCCACTACCAGCAGTGGCGCCGCGGCAACCTCAACGGTTTCGTGGGCCTCGACGGCCACCTCAGTCTTGGCGGCGCAGAGTACAAGGTCAAGACGGCCTTCGCGGGCGGGCGTGCAGAGTTGCGCGACGGGAAGGTGTTCGTGGATGGGAAAGGGGCGTAGCCTAGCCTCGGCCCCCTACAAACGGTCCCAGCTCGCGCCGCCCTCCAGCGTAGGCGCTGTGGCTGCCAGAGTATAGACCGCACGTCGGTTCTGGGCCTCGTCCACGTTGTCGGCCGTCTGCACGGCGAGCCCGCGTTCGCCCATGCCGGCGAAGTAGATGTCGCCGGGGAAGCCGGCCCGCTTGAACCACGAGGCGATCGACTTTGCTCGGGCCAACGAGAGGGTCTGGTTGCTGCCGCCGTCGCCCACCGTGTCGGTGTGGCCGTCGACGAAAAGCTTGACCACCACGTCCTTGCCGTATTTGGCGAGCGTGTTCTCCACCTCGACCATGGCCGCTTGGAGTTTGGGCACCTCGGTGCCCTCGATGGTTGAGGCGCCGGTGGCAAACACCACGTCCTCGTGGGGAATGCTGTACTTCCAAGGGTTCAGCTCCAGCTCCGCATAGAAGCCATCGGCATCGTAGCCCTTCAGCTTCATCTTCAGGGCTTCGCCGCTGGCCTGCGCCCACGCCACCTGGATCGACTCGCCGGCGCGCGCGCTCGTCGGCACCATCGCACCGCCGATCTCCGCATTGCCGGGGCCAAAAATCGAGACGTCCACGCGTGATGCGTCGCGTTCGAGCGTGACGGAGAGCGTGCGGGCGGGGAGATCGAGGCTATCGGGCACTAGCCGCATCCTCATCGGCGGCAACACCTGCACCGTGAACTTGAGCGGCATCTCGCCCGTTTC
>CANKOI010000146.1 GCA_947484175.1 Deltaproteobacteria bacterium | reverse complement strand
GGTCCGCCATCTGGGCCCGCCTCGCCGCCCTCCACCCCATCCAACGGATCAGCACCGCATGAACCCTGCCACAGCGTCCGCCCGACCCGGAACCGGGTCACGTCGCGACTCCAAAATCGCTTCCCTCCCCCCTCCGTGAATACGACGGGCTGAAGCCGTGCGCCGCGTCGGCGCACCACGGTGTCTCCTGAGCGGTAGGGGGGGGCGCCGCGGCGCTCGACTCCATGTTCGTCAGTCGAGTGACCGCCACCCCGACCAGCGCGGCTGCGGCGGCCCCCGCCGTGACGACCAGTCCGATGGCAGGCCACGACCAGACGGAATCGCGCACGGCGCGCTCCGCCCTGTCGCCCGCTCCCTCGAAACCCTCGCGCCCACCCATCCCGACCGATTCCCACAGCCCTCCGACCCGCCCCTCCTCCACCCGCGCCCCCACCCCGCGCAGCGCCTCCGCCAACGCCCGCCCGTCCGCGATCCGCTCCGCGACCGAATATCGCCCTGCCGCAACGATGAGGTCGAGGAGCGCATCGTCCGGCTCCCTCGCAGCCCGCAGCCGGCCGCGCAGTAGGTCGACGACTTCGGGCACGAACAGGTCCCCGGGAGGCGCGCCGGTGCGCATCCACGCGATCAGCGCGGCGAGGGCGTACACGTCGGTGGCGGGCCGCACGTCGCGGGCGTCGCGGCGCTGCTCGGGGGCCATGAACGGGAGGGTGCCTAGGAGCGCCTGCGTGCGGGTGTGCCCCTGAGCGTGCACGCGCGCGATTCCGAAATCGGCGAGCCTCACCGTGCAATCTGGAAGGATCAACACGTTCTGCGGCTTGACGTCGCGGTGGACAACGCCCGCGGCGTGCGCAGCCGCGAGCACTTCGGCCAGCGCCAGAGCGATGCCGCGGGCGGTGGGCCCGTCGAGCGAGCCGTGGGCCTCGACGTGGTCCGCCAGCGAGCACGCCGCGAGCTCCATGACGATGAGCCCATGGCCCGCCTCCTCGAAGGTGGCGTGTACCCGCACCGCGCCGGGGTGCTGCACCCGCGCGACGGCCTCGGCCTCGTGCTCGACGGCGACCGCCCCTCCTGCATCAGCAGGCACGGCCTTGATCGCGACCTCCACGCCGTCGCGGGTGTCGAGCGCGCGCCACACCTGCGCGGTCGCGCCAGCCCGGACGCGGGAGAGCAGCCGGTAGCGGCCGGATCGCAGGCGGAGGCCGGGGTGGAGCACGGCGGCAGTGTAGCAGGCGAGCGGAGGAGAAACGCGTGCCGAGCGGGCGATCCGGCTGCAGATGAGCCTGCGTGCTGCGGTGCCACTAGCGGCGGCGTTTGCCGCCGAGCCGCCCGTCCCCCGCCGACCCGTGTTTCCGAACTCGGGGAGACCTCGAGGCTTGGTCGAGTTCGGAGACACGGGGGAGGCGCGGCGCTCCCCCGCCCCGCACGAAACAGCCGCACCACCCTTGACGCGTCAACCCTTTCGTGCCACGCTTCTCCCCTACCCTGGTCACTTCATGCGCCTCTCGATGGGTTCTCTCACAGGTGTTCAGCGCGTCACGGCCAAGTCGCTCGCGCCCGGAAACAAGCAGGCCGTCGTGATCGCCGTGGCCGCACAGAAGGGCGGAGTGGGAAAAACCACCACCACCGTTTCCCTCGGCGCAGCGCTCGCCCGCTACCTCGGGCAGGAGGTGCTGATCGTCGATCTCGACGCCCAGGCGCACGTGCACCTCTCCCTCCGCGAGATGGTGAACGCCGGCGGCGACTCGCTGGCGGAGCTGTTGGAAGAGCCCACCACGCGGGAGGTCGCGGAGGTGGCCGTCGGCACCAAAATCCCGGGCCTCGAAGTCACCCCCGGCTGCCCGGAGCTTGCCCGAGCAGAGAACCGGCTCTCCTCTCGGATCGGCAAGGAGCTGGTGCTCCGCGAACTCCTCACCGTGAGCCGCACCCACTACGACATCATCCTGCTGGACTGCCCCCCCAACCTCGGCAACCTCACCATCAACGGGCTGGTGGCCGCCGACTGTGTGCTCATCCCGTGCAATCCCGCGATGCTGGCGGTGTCGGGCGTGGAAGGGCTCATGGGCGCGGTGGGCGAAGTGCAAGCAGCGCTCAACCCCGCGCTCACCGTACTTGGCCTCGTGCTCACCCGCGTGGACCAGCGCAACGCGGCCACCAACGCAATGATCGCATCGCTGTTGGCCGAGAACTTCGGTGACCTGCTCTCCAGCGTGCAGATCGGCGCCGACGCCGCGCTCCCCAAGGCACAACTCGCCGGCAAGGACCTGTTCGCCTACGACCCGCACAGCCGCGCCGCCGGCCAGTACGTGGAGCTGGCAGAGTGGCTTCTCGCGCGCGTTGCATCGGTCCGCGAACCGGTGGAGTCTGCGGCCAGCGAAGACGAGGTCGCCAGCGGATAGACGAGGTTAGGATGGGTGCAGCCCCGGCCCTCCCTTGTTCCTTTTGCTAGTCGTCGCCCTCCCCGCCTGCAAATCCAGCACGATCGTGCTCGACGGCGAGCCCGGCGGGAGCGACTCGGCGACCGACAGCGGGCTCGGGGATTCCGGGGGCGACAACGACACGGGGGGGCCTGCCGACAGCGGCGACACCGGCGGCGACACCGGCGAGACCGGCGACACCGACATCCCCGCGCCCCTCTGTTTCGACGCGGGCATCGTCGTGGAAGAGTCTGCGGCGCTCGCGTATGGCGCGAATGTCGACGGCTACGACTCCACGGCGGGCGCGTACGGCGGCGGCAACATCGGCGATGGCGCGGTGGCCGTGAACTCGCGGGCGGACTGCGCGCTCAAGGTCGGCGCGACGATTCGGGGCACGGGCTGGGTGGGCGGCGATCCCGCAGGCGCCTACTGCGAGGAGTATGGGGCCGCCGTGTCAGGTGGGGTACACCAGCTCGCCGCGCGAATGAACGGCCCGAAGGTGGAAGTCCCGACCGGCCTCGCCAACGCCGGCGATCTCTCCGTGGGTTGGCGCGAGAGTGCCATCATCGACCACGATGCGCACTACGACAGCATCGTCGTGGCCTTCGAGGGCACGCTCACCATCGCTTCCACGGTCGTGTTGGTCGTGGAGTCTTTCGACATACAGGGCGGCGCCGTCGTCGTGGAGAGCGGCGCAACGGCGGAAGTCTACATGGCCGGGCCGGTGTCGATGGGCTGGGGCACGCAGGCGAACTCGGCAGGAACGCCCGACCAGCTTCAGATTTTCGTGGATGGCGATGACGATGTGTCGGTGGCCGAGGGCGCCACACTCGCGGGCTGGATCGTCGCTCCCGAGTCCGCGGTATCGGTCAACGGCACCCTTTACGGCGCCGTGTCGGCAGAAACGCTCAGCTCCGGCTGGGGAGCTTGGTTGCACCTCGACGAAGCGGCGATCTGTCCCTGAAGACAACGTTCCCCATCGCGCGGCTGCGTTGACCCCCTACACCCTCGCCGCAATCCCCTCCGTGACTTCCCACAAGCGCGCTGCCAGCGCCCTATCCGAGCCCAGCTTGCTCGACTTCGCCACGTTGCAGTCGACGAGGTACTCGCCGTTGAGGGCCGCGGCACCGGGGTGCACCGCCGCCCATGTCTGCGTGGCCGTACCCTCGGGGATCGTTTTCAGCACGAGCGGCCCGGCTAAGGCCCAAGCAGCCTGCATCACCGGGTTCATGCTCCGAGCCAACGCCGTGGCGATCACGCCGGGGTGAACCGCCGTGGCGCGGCGCTCCCCCTCCAAGCGGTGTGCCAGTTCTCGCACGAACAGCAAGTTGGCGAGTTTGGCCTGGCCGTAGCTCGACCAGGCGCCGTACTCCCGCTCGGCGCCGAGGTCGTCGAAGCGGATGCCCTCGGCCGGCGCATTCTTGTGGGCTGCGGAGCTGAGCACCACCACCCGGCCATCGGTTGCCAGCCGGCCCAAGAGTCCCGTTACGAGCAGGAAGTGGCCAACGTGGTTCGTGAACAGCTGCAGCTCTACCCCGTGCTTCACCTGTCGTTCGGGGAGGGCCATGATGCCTGCGTTGCAGACGATCGCGTGCAGCGGCGCGCCATCGTTGAGCGTGGCTACAGCGGCGCGCACCGATGCAGGCTCGGAGAGCTCGCAGGCAACCCCTGCGGCCCCCATCGGCCCCATCGCGGCGTCGGCCTTTTCCTGCGTGCGCGCCGCACCGGTCACGGTGGCGCCGCGCAGTCGGAGCACGCGGCACATCTCGAGGCCGAGGCCGGAGTTGCAGCCCGTTACCAAGATGTGGCGACCTGCCAGATCCAAGCCGGAGGTGACCTGCTCGGCCGAGGAACCGCCACCGAAACCACTGGGGCCATTACGAGCGAAGAAGGAGGTGAGGGACAAATGCGCTCCGGCCACGCGGCCGAAGTTTAAGGGCTCGCGTCTCGCGGGAACGACCCCGCCGGCTCCTCTATCCGATGGGCGAACCCGAAGGCGTTCCCCGCGGAGAGAGTGAGGTTCAGCACGAGCGTGCCGTCGTCATCGACCTCGTCGAGCCGCCCTGCCGAACTGAAACAGCTGAGCGTCGAGCCGCCCGCTAGCCGCTGGGCGGAGCCCAACCACTCCACCTCAACGCAGTCGTCCGGCTCATAAGCCCACGTGGAAGCGGCCGTGCCGGCTGCCGGGTCGTAGGCCACCTCCACACTATGCGCGCACGAGCCCCCCTCGCGCCCCGCGTTGAAGCGGTTGAACACGACGAGCAACCCATCGAGGGGCTGCACACTGTGGGGGCGCGCAAAGAGTCGCTGCCCGTCGGGAGTCTCAAAATCACCCACAGCCGTTCCCATGAGCCATGTCATCTCGCCCGTCGAGCGATCAACTCGCGCCACCCCGTCATCCAGCGTCATCGTCACGTAGTACGCATCTTCGTCGGGACTGTAGGCGAGGCTGTTCACGTGGGTCCAGTCCTCCACGGTGGGATCGTCCGGGTACCAGCCGAGGTCGTAGGTCTCCGAAAGGTCGGGCGTGAGCGAATCGAAAACACTCCACACCACCGTGGAGTTTCCCTCTTCGTCGAACTCGATGATCGTGTCGCCCATCAGCCGGCGCCCGTCGAAGTCGCGGATCTCCCACCCGAGCATGGCGTACTCGCGCGGCGCCCACTCCACGAAGTCGGTGTGCCCGCCCGGCACGTCGAAGCTCGCGCCCACTTCGCCGTCGAGCGATACCCGGTACAAAACCCCCGGCGTTCGTGAGCCGTCGGCGCTTTCGTTGAACAGCACGGCCTCGCCGTCGAGCGACGGCACCGCGCGGTACACGGGCCTGCCACCGCCTCCGCCGAGCTGGGCCGCCCACACGATCGCGCCTCCTTCGTCGAGGATGGCCGCGCCCGAGCCCCCGTTGCCGATGAGCGGTACGACGGTGAGGCCTGCGTCCGCCGCGCCCGGCGTGGCCACCCTCACCTCCGGCGAAGGCAAGGTGACCTCCAACGCGCCCGTCGAAGCCGTCCCGCTCCCGCCGCACGCCCGCTCCCCGTCTACGAGGACGGAGTAGGAGACGAGGGAGGCGGGACGCAGCCCCACGAGCAGCACTTCGTGTTCGGTCCCCAAGGTCGTGGCGCTCCACCGCTCCACCTGCCCTTCCCCCGAAAACACGACCTGTCCCACACTCTCCGCAGGGGTGGTCCACGTCAGTCGCAGCACGGTGGGCATCGCGGTTTCGGCCACGGCCACCTGTACGGATTCGCCCGAGCAGGGCACCGCGTCGTCGCCCTCCCCCGAATCAGGCGCGTCTACACACGCAACCATCACGAACATCAGCCCCAGCACGCCACCCCCTCGAGCAAGTCAATACCGCGTAGATGCTCCCCGCCGCCTGAACCGATGCCGGCTCGGGGCCAACCTCACCAGCCCTTCACAAGCCCTCGAGGGAGGCGCCGGGCACGCTGGGGACCGCATCAGAGCGGAGTCGGGCGTTCCCGCGGATCTTCTTCCGACGAGGCTGGTCGGTAGGCGGAGTGCGGTCGCTGGAGAGCACGGGCCGAGCGAGGATGCGGTTCACCACGGTGCCGGCCAGCGCAAGCCCGAACATCGCCGGCATCCAGCTCACGGTGCCCTGCACCACGTTGCGATGGCTGCAGGTGTGGTGCTCGTTCTCGTCGTTGGGGCAGATGCAGGAGAACGCGTCGGCCACCACGGGGTCCAGCACGTTCGGCTCCTCATCCGTCCAGCAGCACTCGATGCCGCTCGGCACGCCGAGAGCGCGCAGCTCGTTGCGCACCACGCGCGCGAGGGGGTCCTTCTCGGTGCGCGAGATGTCCGTCACCCGGATGCGGGTGGGGTCCATCCGGCCGCCTGCGCCCATGGCGCTCACCACGCGCTGGCCTCGCTGGTGGCAGGCATGGAGGAGGGCGATCTTCGCGGTCACGTTGTCGATCGCGTCGACCACACAGTCGTAGCCAGGCGCCAGCAGCTCCTCGGCATTCTCCGCCTCGAAAAAGCGCTGCTACGGCACCAGAGAAACCTTGGGGTTGATGAGCCGGCATCGCTCCACCATCAGCCCCACCTTGCTCGCGCCCACCGTGCGGCGTGTGGCGTGGAGCTGGCGGTTCAGGTTGGTGAGACAGACCTGGTCGAAGTCCACGAGCGTGAGGTGGCCCACGCCCGAGCGCACCAGCGCCTCCACCGCGTACGAGCCTACGCCGCCGAGCCCCACGACCATCACCCGGGCCGACTGCAGGCGCGCCCATCCCGACTGCCCCACGAGCAGCTCTGTACGCTGGAAGGGGTGCATCGCCTAAACGGGGTTG
>CANKOI010000145.1 GCA_947484175.1 Deltaproteobacteria bacterium | reverse complement strand
TCCGGGAGGGCTGCGACCAGACCTGGTACACGTGGAGCGAGGACGACGACGAACCCGTATATCAAGCCTTCAAGGGAACCTTTACGAAGGGAGAGATGCTGTGGACGGCCGAGGTGGACGACGCCGAGTGGTCGGGCAGCTTTTCCGAGGATGGCACGCGCTCGGAGGCCTACGAAGGCGGCGGCGAGGACGATTCGGTCGTGCATCACCCCGACGGCACCAGCGACCGCTCCTTCCACATCACCACGACCGACTACGAGTACGTTGGGAACGAGTTCGTGGACTACGACGGCAGTGTGTCGAGGGCCTACGACATTGATGCGAACGGCAAGACCGTGTGCGAGGTGACCGAGAGCTTCGATTACGCCGGCGAGGGCACCGCGCAGTACGAGTGTACCAGCGGCGACTTCGAGTGCGAGTTCAGCCTCAACGAGGACGGGGAGTGCCGCTACGAGTGCGACGACGGTCAGCGCGGGAGCTGTTGAGGCAGGTGCGGACCGAGGCGAAAGGCCTGTAGCCGAGGGGACTCCCCCCACAGCACTTCGCTCCAGGCGGTGTTCGGGTGGGTTCGGGTGCGCCAACTCGAGGTGGGTTCGCCAGCAACGGCCGTCAGGACTGCGCTGATCACGAGCTGGTGCGTGACCACCGCAACGCGGGAGCCCGGCGCCGAGCGCGACGCCACCTCGCTGAGGGCCCGCATCGCACGCTGCTGCACCTCCGCCATCGTTTCGCCTCCGGGGAGGCGCACTGTGCCCGGATCGGCGTTCCATGCGGCGAGCAGGTCTGCGTACCTCGCACCCAACTCGTGCCCTTCGAGCCCTTCGAGGTCGCCCTGGTGCATTTCGGTGAGGTCGTCAATGAGGGTGGCCGTGTGGTCGGGAAAGCCGAGTTCGGCAGTGCTGCGCGCTCGCGAGAGGGGGCTGGAGTAGAGCGCGCTCACCGCCCCAACGACACTCGATAGGTCATACGCCTGTCTTCGTCCGGTTTCGTCGAGCGGAATGTCCGTGCGACCGAGTACGCGCCGGTTCAGGTTCCAGCTCGTTTGGCCGTGGCGAACGAGGAGGAGGAGCGGAGGTGTGGACATTGGAGCCGCGCCCGCGATATCCGCTGCGCCTCCCGGCGTCGCCCATGACCACGAGCAAGAAAGGTTTCGACCCCCTCGGCAGCCTCTTCGACTTGCCGGAGCCGTTGCCCGTGCCCCCGTCTCCGGTGGCCCCGGCCGCGCCGCCCCCGGTGAAGGGCGACGAGTTGCCGGAGTCCACGCACGTCAAGCCCACGCCGCCGCTGGGCCCCGATCCGGCCGAGCTTGCGAAGATTCTGGCGCGCGCAGCGCTGTCGAAGGCCGGCGCGCCAAAGCCTCCGGGCGGGGGATCCACGTTGGTCCCAGCGCCGGCAGGGGCCCCGGTGAAGCCGGCCAAGGCTGCCAAGCCCGCGGCGCCGGCGAAGGAGGCCTCGCGTCTGTCGTCGGCCCCCCCGCCGCAGCGCGCTCTTAGCGCTGCCGACGCGATGCGGGTGGCCCAAGCCCACGAGGCGCGCGCGGAGGTGGAGCGGAAGCTGCCGCCCCCGGTCACCGCGCCTGCCGCCCCTCCCGTCGCTGCCGATGCGATGCCATCACAGCCCAACCGCGAAGCCGACGACCTCGTCAACGTCGTGAGCGGCATCGCGGGAGACAGCCTCCCGGGACTCGGTGACGTGTACGTGGCCCGCGCCCTGATCATGGACGACCGGGGCGTGCTCACCGCGCTCTGGCGCGCCCATCGGGCTCGGTTCGTGAGCAGCGGCGACGTTGCCGGCGCCGTATCCGTGCTCGCCGTACTCCGGGCGCTTGCGGCCGTGGGGCGTGGACAGTTGGTGGCCGCCCACGCCGTCACCGACAAGTCGGACTGGCTCCTGTGGGTAGACCTCGGCAATCAGACGCTCGTGGCGGCATTCAAGGACCCACGGGCCTGGCTGGCCGGAGGCTGAACGCGCTCCGCTGATGGAACGAGGGCTTCACCCCTCCACCCCCGCGGCCGCCGTCCGGAGCACCTCGAGCTCCGGCGCTTCCACTCGGTAGACCTCGTTGCAGAAGTGGCAGACCACTTCAGCTTTGCCCTGCTCCGCGAGCATCTCGCCGATTTCGGCCTCTCCGAGGCTGCGGATCATGGTCACCACCTTCTCCCGGCTGCACCCGCACTGGAAGCGGAGCTGCGCGTCGCCGAGGAGCTCCACGGTTTCGCCGGCGAACAGGCCCAGCGCCAGCTCGTCGAACAGGCGCCGAGGGTCACCGGAGAGGAGGGCGACGAGCGTCTGGAACTCGGCCTCGGGGAAGTGGGGGAGCCGCTCCAAGAGCAGGCCGTCGGCGTACTCGACCGCACCTTCGTCGTCGAGCAGCGCGGCGAGACACACCCGCGCGCTGACCTGCTGCGACTCGTTGAGGTACCGCTGCAGCGCGGCCTCCATTCCCTCTCCGCGAACCTCGGCCACGCCTCGGTAGAGCTCCGTTCGGCCCAGAGACTTGGCCACCGACAGGAGCCCGTGGAATTCGGCCTGCTCGGGCATGTGCGCCGGGCGGAAGCGGCCCCGGAGCGTTCCATCGCCGTTCACCTCGAACACGGCCGCGCAGGGCGGGAGCGTGGACTGGAGGTCGAAGGTGAGTCGCTCCTCCCCCTTGATGTGTGCGGACAGCAGCGCCGTGGCCACGAGCGCTTCGGCGGAGAGCTTACGCGCGGCGGGGCCCAACTGATGCCGATCGGCCAGCTCGTTGGCGGGTCCGGGAAGGCTCACGGAGAGCAGCCGCACGCCCCCGTTGCGTGCGAGCGCCACCAGCATTCGGCCGGGGAGGGGTGCGCTCAACCGTAGAGCCGCGTGCGGACGGGCGCGCCTGGGGGGAGCCACCGCCGCAGGGGCTCGGCCATCACCAGCGGTACCCGTCGCAGGTCGGCCACCTGGCGGGCGCCCACGAGCACCATCGCCGTTCGGAGCTCGTTCACGATCGTGGTGATCGTGTCGTGGAGCGCGGTGCCACCACGCGCGTGGGCCTGCAGGAGGGGGCGCGCCACGCCCGCGCACGTTGCACCCAAGGCGAGCGCCTTCGCGACATCGAGCCCCGACGCCACCCCGCCGGTCGCGCAGATCGTGAGCGGCAACCCGCCGAGGCCGGCAACGCTCGCCGCCGTGGGAATGCCCCATTCGCGAAAGCGCTCCGCCAACGAACGCTGCTCGCCCGCGGCCCGGTGCATCTCCACGGCCACCCAACTCGTGCCGCCCGCGCCGCCCGTGTCGACGGCGCGCACGCCCGCCGCCACCAGCCTCTCGCCCGTGTGCCGCGAGAGCCCGCAGCCGGTCTCCTTCACCAGCACGGGCAAGCCCAGCTCGGCCACGACCCGGCGGATCGTGTCGAGTCCGCCCCGAAAGTCGCGGTCGCCCTCGGGCTGGGCCAACTCCTGACCCGCATTCAGGTGGATCGCGAGCGCATCGGCGCCCGAGAAGGCGCACAGCTCCCGCAGTCGTTCGGTGCTCACTGCAGCGGCCTGCACGACGCCGATGTTCCCCACCACAAGGGCCGTTGGGGCGACGTGCCTCACCCGGTAGCCGTCGACGACGCCGCGGGAGAGCAGCGGGCGCTGCGACCCAAAGCAGAAGCCGATGCCGTGGGCCTCGGCGGCGGCGGCGAGCGCGAGGTTGATGGCTTCGGCCCGAGGCGTGCCGCCCGTCATGGCGGCGATCACCAGAGGCGCGCGCAGGCGTTTCCCGAGCCAGTCCACTCCGAGGTCCACTTCGTCGAGGTGAAGCTCGGGCAGCGCGTCGTGCACGAAGTCGAGGTCGTTCCAGCCGGCGGATTTTTGGAGGAAACCCACATCCCCGTCGGTGGCGAGCGAGAGGTGATCGGCCTTCCGGGAGGTGATGTCCGGCGAGTCGGGCATGTGCCCGCGGGCTAACCGGTTAGGCCGCGCCCCGGAGATGCCCATGCTCAGCCTCGTTCTTGCCGGTTGTTTCTTCGTCGTGGATGAGGACAGCTTCCCCGACCAGTACGCTTCGCTCCAGTGCAGTCGGGACATGGAGTGCTCCCGCGGCTACTTCGAAGCCCAATTCGACGCCGACATGGAGGAGTGCACCGACCACTACCTCGATGTTCTGGACGCGCTTGACGGCGAGTGCACCTTCGACGACGACGAAGCGCGGGACTGCCTAGAGAAGGTGCAGGCGGCCACGTGTGGTGATCTCCAGGAGGACTACCCGCAGGACTGCGCCAAGGTGTACGCGTGCGGGGGGTTTGACTGGTCGTTTTAGGCGCCACTCGCGTTCACTCCACCCAACCCGCGCCCCGCGCCACGTTCACCTCGATGCTCCGAAGCCCACGCGCCGCGCAGGCGGCGGCGAACGCCGCCGCGGCGGCGGGGTCGGGCAAGAGGGCCACGGCGATGTCGCCGCCGCCGGCGCCGGAGGGCTTGGCCGCGCCGCCGTGGGCGGCGGCGAGGCCGGCGATCGCGGCGAAGGCGGGCAGGTCGTAGGCCACGCCGGCAGCGACGGCCATGGCGCGGAGGAGCGCGTAGGCCTCGCGGGTTGAGCCCATGGGGTCGGAGGCGAAGGCACCCACCACGGCCCGGCTCGCCTCTACGAAGGCGAAGCGCCCCGGCCAGGCGAGGTACCTCGCTACGCGCGGTCCGGTCGCCGCCGATTGCCCCGACCACACCGCCACCATCGGGGGGCAAGGAACCTCTGCGCCGTCGCGGAACCGGCGAACCCCGCCGTGCACCGACGCGAAAACGTCGATGCCGCTGCCGCCGCCTTGCACCGCGGCGTGGACGGCAAACGCGTCCTCGGCGGGGCGCCCCGCCGCGAGGACCGCCGCCACGGTGGCGGCGGCCGACCCGCCGAAGCCCGGCTTGCCGTCGATACCCACGACGGGTCGGCTGTCCTCGAAGTGATAGCGGCTCGCGGCTGCGCCCTCGAGCGCCGCGCGCACGAAGCGGTCATCGCCGGGGGTGGAGATTCCCGCTCCCGGCGAGACGGTGCAGCGCACGCCCCGGTCGATCGCCGCCACCACAGCGGGAGCGCCGTCGAGCACCGCATACTCGCCGAGGATCACCAGCTTTCCGGGGGCCTCCACCACGCCGTAGCGGGCGGCTGCCGCGCTCACGGAACCAGCCGCGCCGGGCCGCCGGGCTCCAAGATGTGCACCTCGTCAGCCACGCAGCGCAGCCTGTCCGCCACCGTCTGCGCATCCGCAGCGTTCACCAATACCTTTACGTTGGGGCCCGCATCCATGGTCCAGGCGCAGGGCACACCCTGATCGCGCAGCCCGCGCACACACTCCTGTGCCCACACGGAGCCGCTCTTCCAGTAGAGCACGGGCGGGTCGGCCGCCATCATGCTCGCGTGCATCCGGAGCGCCGAACGCTCCATCACGCGGCCGAGGGCGTTCAGATCACGCTCCTTCACCGCTCTGCGACCCTCCGCTAGGTCGCGCGGCGCGCTCGCCACCCACGCTGAGTAGTAGGGCGATGTCTCCTGGGTGCGCAACATTCCCGCGCGACTGGATACCCCCTTGGGGCCCGCGTCGAAGATCACGACCAGCATCCGAACGTCCCAGTGGTCGACCGGCGCGATCTCGAAAGCGTGGCTGTCCATGCCGTCGCTCCGCTCGCCGAGCGCCCATTCCGCCCATCCCCCGAAGATGGAGCGCGCCGCGCTGCCGGATCCGCGCCGCGCCATCACGGAGAGCTGCTCGAGGGTGCGCTTCTCTCCGGCGGCGGCGCAGGCGGCCAACACCAGCGCCGCGAAGGCGGAGGAGCTGGAGGCCAGGCCGGCTGCCGTCGGAAAGTCGTTCTGGGTGGTTACCCGAACTCTCGGCCGCCAACTGTCCACAAGGTCGCACACCGCGAAAACCTTCCGCGCCTCTTCGGCCGTTCCCGGCTGGCCATTGAGCACCAGTTCGTCACGTTCCGCACCCCACTCGACCGTGGTGGTGGTGGAGAAGGGCGCGAGGGTGAGCGAGAGGCTGCCCACAGACGGCAGGTTCAACGCGAGGTCTCGCTTGCCCCAATACTTGCAGAGCGCGATGTTCGGATGGGCGATGGCGGTCGCGACGGGCACGCCTAGTTCCTAACCTCGCGAAGCCGGGATCTCCGCGAGGAACACGCCGCCGCTGGCGAGCGGCTCGGCTGCTTTGCGCACCGCATCCTCGGTGGATTCGTTGACGAGCGCGATCGCGATGCCTCCGCCCCCTCCGCCGGAGAGCTTGGCGCCGGTACTGCCGGCCGACTCCATCACCCGGCAGAGGTCGTCGAGGTGGGGGGTGCTCGTGCCCATCAGCCGTAGACAGCGATGCGCCTCGCTCAAGAACCCGCCGACGGGTGCCCCCCGAGAGATGTACTCCGCCGCCATCTCGACCAGCGCTCCGAGGCGCATGATCAGCTCGGTTGGGTTGCGCTGGCGCACCCGCTCGACCATCTCGGCGGTGTTCGAGGGCGTGCCGGTGTTCGCGATCACGAAGCGGAGCGGCTTGGCCACGCGCAGCGCCTCGACGGGCGAACCCTTGCGGAACAGGACCGCGCCGCCGCTGGCGCTCACGGTGTGATCGAGGCCGGAGGGGTTTCCGTGGAACACCCTTTCGAGTTCGAAGCCTCGCTCGACCAGCTCACGTACGGTTGCCTCGCGGCCTTCGAGGCGGGCCAGCGCCCGAACCACCGCTACCGCGAGGGCTGCCGATGAGCCCATTCCGCACCCGGTCGGCAACGTGCTGGTGATCTGGACCCCGATTCCCTCGGCCGGTACCAGCGTGGCGAGCGCTGCGGCCAGCCGCGCATCCTGAATGGTGGTCTCCTCTACGCGGGAGGGGCCGGGGCGGCGATGCAGGGTGACGGTCGTGGTGAGACTCACCGCCGCCGCGATCGCCCGATGCCCGTAGACCACGGCGTGTTCGCCGAGGAGGATGATCT
>CANKOI010000144.1 GCA_947484175.1 Deltaproteobacteria bacterium | reverse complement strand
GGGGTATGCGGACGCAGACCTAGATGGCTGGGCGGCGTGTGCGGAGTGCGACGACGGCAACGCCGCCGCGTACCCGGGCGCCGCGGAGCGTGTGGGCGACGAGGTGGACGGCGACTGCGACGGCGAGGAATGGTGCTTTGTCGACAACGATGAGGATGGTTACTCCGCTGATGGCTATGCCGTCATGAGCGAAGACCTGCTCTGCGATGGCGCAGGTGAGGCGGCGGCGACTGCCCCTTCCGGCGACTGCGACGACGGCAACGCGAACTACAATCCGGGCGCGCTCGAGGACGACTGCGCCGACCCCGACGACTACAACTGCGACGGCTCGTCGGGCATCGTGGACGAGGACAACGATGCCTTCGCCGCCTGCGTGGAGTGCAACGATGAGGACCCCGCCGTCCATCCCGACGCCACCGAGGTATGCAACGGTCTTGACGACGACTGCGATGGCACCATCGATGTGGGAGCCGCCGACGCGCAGACTTGGTACGGAGATGCCGACGGCGACGGCTACACCGACCCGGACACGACTGTCACCAGCTGCGACGCGCCAGACGGGTACGGGCTCGCGTCGGAGGATGACTGCGACGACAGCGACCCCGAGCGGCACCCCCACGGGAACGACGTGCCGGGCGACGGTATCGACCAGGACTGCGATGGCGCGGACGTGTGGCCGGCTACGGCCGACACCGGCGCAGACGGACGCACCGAGGGCGAATGCGGCTGTGACTCCACCCGAGGCACAGGCGTGTCCCTCCCCTTGGTACTCGGGTTGCTCGCGCTAGTCGCACGGCGAGCTCGGAGGTCGTCAATGCGTCTCTGGATTCCCACCCTCGCAGTCTCGATCCTCAGCGCGTGCGTTCCCGACGCCTCGCTGCCCGATTTCGCCCCCATCGGCGCTGAAGCCGCTGCGAAGGCACATAGTTGCGCCATCACCGAGACCGAAACCTTCGACTTCGACGACGGTACCCTACAGGGCTGGAGCACCTACAGCTCCGGCGGGTTCACCGCGACCGCCGCGTATGGTGGGGCGTACATCTCCGGCGACTCCAGCGGGTGTACGTTTCACGGCATTCAACAATCGTTCAGCCTCGCCTCGGCCGACGCGCGCATCGCGTACGACTTTTCTGCAGGCGGTGGGTACTGGCAAAAGAACGCGCTCCTGATCCAAGACTCATCCGGCGCCACGCTGTACCACGCGTACGCGAGCGGCTCGAGTGGCCGCAACGACGTCGAACTTTCTTCGTACTTGGGCTCCGCCACCGAGATCAACGTGGTCACGGGGCTCTACGATTGTTGGACTGCGTACTACGGACACACCAACCTGATCGACAACATCGAAGTGTCCAGCTGCGACAACGATAGCGACGGCGACGGTGACGGCGATTCGACCGACTGTGATGACACCAACCCCGCCATCTTTACGGGCGCCGTGGAGTTCTGTAATGGCGACGACGACGACTGCGACAGCGTGACCGACGAGGATGACGCAGCGGACGCGGCCACCTGGTACGCCGACGCCGACGCCGACGGCTTCGGGGACCCCGCCACGGTGACGAGCGCCTGCGCCTCCCCATCGGCCTTCGTCGCCGACGCGACGGACTGTGACGACGGCAACTCCGCCATCCTCCCAGGCGCCCCCGAACTGTGCAACGGCGTCGACGACGACTGTGACACCGTGATCGACGAGGACGACGCCACGGACGCGGCCACCTGGTACGCCGACGGCGACGGCGACGGCTTTGGGGACCCCGCAACCACCGTCGGCGCCTGCTCCGAGCCCACGGGCTTCGTGGCGGATGCAACGGACTGCAACGACACCGACTCGGCCATCTCGCCGGCAGCGGAAGAACAATGCGACCCCGCCGACGTTGACGAGGACTGCGATGGCTTGTCCGACGACGACGACTCGAGCGCCGCAGGCCCGTCCACGTGGTTCATCGACTACGACGGCGACGGCTACGGCTCGCCTCGCTACACCACCGAGGCATGCGACCTCCCTGCCGGGTACGTGGCCGACGGCACCGACTGCGACGATACGGAGGCGGGTATCTCCCCGTCGGCGTCGGAGGTCTGCGACACGGCCGACACCGACGAAGACTGTGACGGGCTGGTGGACGACGCGGACGCTTCGACTATCGGCCAGAGCACCTACTTCGCAGACGGGGATGCCGACGGGTACGGCGGCGCCACCACCCAGGCCGCCTGCGACCTCCCGGCCGGACATTCCGCGGACTCCACGGACTGTGACGACGCGAGCGCCTCGATCTTCCCCGGCGCCGTGGAGCGTTGTAATGGCGCTGACGACGACTGCGACGGCGTGGCCGACGAGGACGACGCTGTGGACGCCACCATTTGGTACGCCGACTCCGACGGGGACGCCTACGGCGATGCCGCGGCGGGCGCCCCCGCCTGCACGCTGCCCGCCGGCTTCGTCGCCGACGCCACCGACTGCGACGACACCGACTCCAACGCGAACCCCGGGGCGACCGAGCTTGCCGGGACGGGCGTGGACGAGGATTGCAACGGCGGGGAACAGTGCTACATCGATGCGGACGCCGACGGCTTCGTGGACGACAGCGGCGCCACGATCGAGTCGCTAGACGCCGATTGCGCCGACGCCGGGGAGGCCGGTGCCGCGGCCCTGACCGGCGACTGCGACGATGCAGCGGCGGCGTTTCACCCCGGAGCCGACGAGGCCGACTGCAGCGACCCGAACGACTACAACTGCGACGGTTCCGTGGGGTACGCCGACGCAGACCTGGATGGCTGGGCGGCGTGTGCGGAGTGCGACGACGGCAACGCCGCGGCGTACCCCGGCGCCGCGGAGCTCGTGGGCGACGAGGCCGACGGCGACTGCGACGGTCAGGAATGGTGTTTCGTCGACGCGGACGACGACGGCTACACCGCGGACACATCCACGGTCGTGAGCGAAGACCTGCTCTGCGACGGCGCTGGAGAGGCGCCCGCCGCAGCCCCTTCCGGCGACTGCGACGACGGCAGCGCCGCGTACAACCCCGGCGCACCCGAGGACGACTGCACCGACCCCGCCGACTACAACTGCGACGGCTCATCCAGCGGGGTGGACGAGGACCAAGACGCCTTCGCCGCCTGCCAGGAGTGCGACGATGAAGACGCCGCGGTTCATCCCGATGCTACCGAGGTGTGCAACGGTCTTGACGACGACTGCGAGGGCACGATCGATGTGGGCGCCGCCGACGCGCAGACTTGGTACGGGGATGCCGACGGCGACGGCTACACCGACCCGGACACGACTGTCACCAGCTGCGACCCGCCAGACGGGTACGGGCTCGCGTCGGAGGATGACTGCGACGACAGCGACCCCGAGCGGCACCCCCACGGGAACGATGTGCCGGGCGACGGTATCGACCAGGACTGCGATGGCGCGGATGTCCCGCCGGCCCCGACCGACTCCGGGGTGAGCGTGGTACGGACTGAGGGCGAATGCGGCTGTGAATCCACCCAAGGCACAGGTCTGTCCGAGCCCTCCGTGCTCGGGTTGCTCGCGCTGGTCCTGCGCAGGCGGCGGCGAGTCGCCTGATCGTCGGCTGATCGGGATATCCGGGGGCCAATGCGCCGCTCTCGCCCTCTGCCGCCCGCGGTCGTCGCCATCGGTGCGCTCGGCGCAGGCCTCTGCGTCTATGGCCTGTGGCAGATGAGTTCGGGGGAAGGTGGGAAACCTGCGCCGGGGGCCCCTCCTGCCGCCACCGCCGCCAGCCAGCCCGCTCCCGAGGCCGCCGCAGGCGTCGCCGCGCGCGGGACAGGAACCTGGGAAACCCCCTCCCCGCAGCAGGCCGGCGCCACGGCCGCCGGGGCGCTCTGCTCCGGCTGCGACGTCGTGGTGGTCACGGTCTGCTCGCTCCGCCGCGACCACACCGAGCCTTGGCACGACGGACCCTCCCTCACCCCCGCCCTCGACCGCCTCACCGAGGGCGCCTGGCAGATGAACGGCGCCTGGTCGGCCAGCAACTTCACGCTCGCCAGCCTCACCGCGCTCCTCACCGGCCGCTTCGGCAGCGCGACCGGGGTGACCGGCTGGGACAAGGGGCTGGTGGCTGACGTGCCCACCCTCCCCGAAGTGCTCGGGCTGTACGGCTACCGCACCGGCGGCTTCACCACCGACGCCCCCAGCGGCTTTCGGCCCGACTACGGCCTTGATCGGGGCTTTCAACGGATGGAGATCATCCCGCCGCCCCGCGGCACCCCCGACGGCAGGAGCGGCAGCGCCGGCCGAGGTACCCCCGGCGAGAGCGCCGTTCCTGCCGCGGCTTGGGTGGCCGCTCAGCCCGCGAACATCCCCCTCTTCGTGATGTTCCACACCCGCTCCGCCCACTACCCCTTCGTGATCCAAGACGACCCGGCCGACCTCACGCGGGTAACGACGCTGCTCTACAACGCCGACCGCGTAGGGGCCTCCACGACGGCCGCGATGCCCGGGATCGCCGGCGGCACCGCCCAACGGGGCGTCGTCAACGTCGCGGACGGCGACCCGGTGGCCGCGGGCGTGCGCGCCGCGGGGGCTGCTGGCGTCGCCGTGTGGCGACAGCGCTACGCAGAGGCCGTGGCGCGGCTCGACGCCGACTTCACCGTACTGAGCGCCGCGCTCGAAGCGCGCGGTCGCCTCGATCGCACCGTGCTCGTCGTGCTCGCCGACCACGGCGAGAGCCTCGACGATCATGGCGAGCTCCTGCACGGCGACGCCTATTACGACGGCGTGGTGCACATTCCGATGCTCATCCGGATTCCTGGGCTCGCCGGGAAGGAGCACGACGCGTTGGTGAGCCAGGTGGACGTCCTGCCCACGATACTCGCCGCCGTCGGCGCCGTGGCTCCTGCAGGGGTGAACGGGGCATCGATGCTGCCCCTGTTCACGGGCGAGGCCACCTCGATCCGCACCACCACCCTGATCGAGGGCGGCGTGCGGTGGCACGGCGACGGACCACCCCGCGGCGCCGTGATCGCGCCGCCCTGGGCGCTCCTGCGACAGGATCCCGGCTGCGGCGGCGGTGAGGCCCGCGAACCCGGCGCTCCCGCCACCTGCCTCTTCCGCCTCGACACCGACCCCTCGCAGGCGCACAACGTCGCGCCCCTGCACACCGACGTGGTCGACGACCTGTTGGGCCGCTGGGAGAAGTTCCGGGTGGCCAACGGCGCAGAGGCGAAGGCGCTCACCCTCGACCCCGCCTACGTCCTCGAGCTCCGCAAGAACGGCTACAATTTCTGATGCGGCGCCGCCGTAGCTCCGCGAGAAGCCGGACGTCTGCTTCCGGTAGGCTGCTGCTGCTGCTGGTCGCGGCGCTCACGGGTGCGTGGTTCGCGCCCTGGCTCAGCCAGCGCACCTCCGGGCGCACACCGCTCAACCCCGACCGCTACACGCTGCTGGTGCCCGGCGCCTCCGCCTCCGACGCGGACTTCGCCGAGCGCGCGTGGAGCGGCCTCGCCGACGGCGAGTTGGTGCTGCAAGCGCGAGGCGTGGGGCTCGCGGAGCGGCTCATTCTCGATGCGCCCGCGCTCCGGGAGTTGGAGCTACGATTCGCGCAGGGGAGCGGGCCCCTCGGCTTCACGGGGCGCACCGTCGACGGCGGCCCCACGACGCTCGCCACCCTCAGCGAGGTCGGGTTCGAATCGCCGCGCACGGGAGCGAGGCCGTGGACTACCCCCGGCGTGGCGCGCATCGAGTTCCGCGAAGGCGCCGCGTTTGCCGAAGGGGTGGCCCTCGGCGCGAGCACCCCCTACGCCGACCTCGGGCCCGCGGGCACCGCCCGCCTCCGCGGGCTCACCCTCCGGGGCGCCGACGGCGCCGTGCTCCTCGACGACACCTTTGTAGCCTCCCCCCCCGTTGCGCACCGACTCGCGTGGGCGCTCGCCTGCGTGGCGCTGGCGGCGGCGCTCCACGCCGCCTTCACGCGGCGCGGCGCCACCGCCTTCGGGCGCGGCCTCCTTGCCCTCGCCTGCGCCCTTCCGCTCCTCGTGCTCCTCACGCGGTACGGCGAGTGGGCCGCCCTCCTCGAGCGGGCGCGGCTCGCGGGCGTCGACGTGGGCACCGTTCGCCGGGTGGCCCTCGCCGCCTCGCTCCTCCCCGTGGCCGCCGGCGTGCTCCTCCTCACCAACGCCCTCGACGCAACGGTCGACCGGCCCGCGCCCCCCGCCGCGGTGCGTTGGGGGGTTCGCGCGGCGCTCGTGCTTGCGGCGACCCGAAGTTTCGACGGGTGGGGAGTGACGCTCGCCCTCGCGGGCGTCGCGGCCACCCTGGTGCCTTGGCGGGTGGGCCAGGCGGCGCAGCTCCCGCCCGGCTCCGTGTGGTGGCGCGATCTCCCCGCCGGAGTTGTCGCCGCGGCGCTCGGGTGGGGTCCCGGGCTGGCGCTCGCGCTCGCATGGCGCGCGCTCCAGATCGTGCAGGACGCCCCGATCCTGCTGCGGCGCGGAGCCGCCAAGGCGGGTGTGGACGGGCTCGTGGTAGTGGCGCTGCTCGTGCCGGTCGCCGCGGAGGGTCTTGCGCGCATCGGCCCACTCAAAGCAGCATGGTCTGCCGGGAGCCTCGCCGGAGCCTCGATCGGAGCCTCCACCAGCGCCAGCGCCCTCACCCCGTTCGCCGACGAACGCTGCGGCGAAGGCGAACCCGCCGTGGTGGCGTCGTTCGGGGGCAGCTCCACGGGCGGCGCGTGGCAGTTCCGCGGTCGGACCGATGCGTTCTTTCCGGCCCAGCTCCACCGCCTCCTCTGCGCCGGAGGCCTATCGGTGCGCTCGCTGAACTACGGCGACAGCGGCCGAGACAGCTTCGATGTGGCCCTCGCCGCACCCGCCACCTTTGCCGCCGTACGCCCGCGGGTGGTCATCCTGTACCTCGGGGTGAACGACCTCCTCACCGTCGACAGTCCCCTCACCCGGCGGCAGCGCCACGAACAGCTTGAGGCGCGCTCGGCGGGTGCCGGCGCCCTCGCGGATTTCGCCTCGCGGTCGCGGCTGCTCACGGCGTCCGCCCTGCTGCTGCGCGGAGC
>CANKOI010000143.1 GCA_947484175.1 Deltaproteobacteria bacterium | reverse complement strand
TGACGGCGAAGGGCCACGTGCTGTTGAAGGACGTGCCCGGAACCGGCAAGACCATGCTTGCCCGAGCCATCTCCGCCAGTGTGGCCGCCGACTTCCGCCGCATCCAGTTCACGCCCGACCTCCTGCCGATGGACATCACCGGCACCAACGTGTTCGACCTGCGGCAGAAGCAGTTCGTGTTTCAGCCCGGCCCCGTGTTCTGCAACCTGCTTCTGGCCGACGAGCTGAACCGGGCCACGCCGAAAACGCAGAGTGCGCTCTTGGAGAGCATGGCCGAAGGGCAAGTCACGGTGGAGGGCGTGACCCACCGGCTGCCGCCCCCGTTCCTCGTGATGGCCACGATGAACCCGCTCGATCACGATGGCACCTACGCGCTCCCGCAGGCGCAGCTCGACCGGTTCACCGCGCAACTTTCGATGGGGTTTCCGAACGAGGATGCCGAGATGCGGATGCTCGATGTGCACCTCGGCTCGCGCCCGCCGGTGGAGGATGTGCGGCCCGTGATCGACCGCGACACGTTCCTGGGCTGGCAGGAGCTGGCCACCCGAATCTTCCTTGGCGAGGAGGTGAAGCGGTACCTCGTGAAGCTCGCGAACCACATCCGGGCCGACTCTGTCGCGCTGGCGCCCCCCTCGCCCCGCGCCGTGCTCATGCTCGCCCGCGTCGCACAGGTGCACGCGATGACGCAGGGGCGCGACTTCGTGATGCCCGACGACGTGCGGGCCCTCGCTCCCGAGGTGCTCGCGCACCGCATGATCATCTCCGGCGATGAGGCCGGCCACAGCTACGTTTCACGCATGTTGGAGAAGGTGCCGCAGTCGTGATTCGCCACCTCCTCGGCATCACGTTCAACCTCTTCGGGCTGTTCATGCTGCCCTTCGTGGTGGGCTTTGTGTGCGCGCTCTTCTTCGAGGTGAGCCAGGTCGGGGAGACCCTCCCCTTCCTCGTGATCATCTCCGGTCTGGTCATCGCGCCGAGTTTTTTGATGCTGATGTTCGGAGTGGCATGGAAGACCCGGCGGGAGTTGAAGTTGTTGAGGGCGGCCGGTCGGGCCGACGCCCGCTCGATGATCGCAAGCATCCACCGCCACGTGTCGGTGGTGACGCCTCGCGGGTGGTCCGTGTTCTTGGCGGGGCTCCTATTCGTGATCCTGTCGTTGGCCGCCAAGTGGGCTGACCTCTCCATGGTGGCGGTCCTGGCGCTCACCGCGTTCTACGGCGTCGTGGGGCTGTCCACGTTTTTGAGCGGCTTCATCGTGTCGAGTTTCGAGGCCCAGCTGCGGAAGCGGGCGAGCGTGGAGCGCCAGATGTCGCCGGCCGTGGTGCTGGCTGGCGAGGTGGCGGAGGAGCGGTTCACCTTCCGGCGGGTCTCGGTCCCGCCGCTCTACTTCCTGCTCGTGGAAGATCCGCTGCCGCCTCGGCTGGCGACGACGAGCCGGTATTCGGTAGGTGCCGGCGCACGGCGGGAGGAGCTGGTGGTGGCGGGCCGAATCCGGCGGACTCCCAGGGGAATGTACCGCCTGGGCCCAGCTCACATCTACTTCCAGGACGCGCTCGGGTTCACGCGCATCTCGGTCGCCTCGCTGGCCACCGCGGAGCTGAAGGTCCTGCCGCGCTTTCGGCACCTCCAGATCGTGGAACCGCCGCGCAGCCAACTGGAAAAACCCGACATCCTCACGCGTCCGCATCGCTTTCCGACCGAAGACCACTTCCGGTTCCGCGACTACCAGTCCGGTGATGACACCCGGCGCATCCACTGGAAGCTCTCGATGAAGACCGGCCAGATGCAGCTGCGCATGCCGGAAACCCGGGAGATCAGCACCAAGAACGTACTGTTGGTGCTCGACAGCTTCTTGCCCGCGGGCCGCATGCTGGCCGACGCGGTGGGCGTGGAGGAGGTGCTCGACAAGATGGTGGAGACGTGGATTTCCATGGCCCAGGAGTTTGTGAGCCGCGGCGACCGAGTCTCGCTGGTTTGTGCCGCCCGCAACGGGAAGGGCGAGCTGGGACTGGAGGTGCTCCAGGCCACCAAGGGGGGCCATGTACGCTGGCAGGACCTCGGAGCGCGCGTGATTTGGCAGGGGCGCTGGGACATCCCGGCGCTGTTGAAGGAGGCCGGCAGCGACACGCACGGGGTGATTGTGTCGAGTCGGTTCCAGTCGCCTCCGCCCGGCGGATTTGACGGTTCCTCACTCACCTGGATCTACCTGCCGCCCGAGCAGGCCTTGGTGGGGAAGGACCCCTCGCTCCTTGAGGCGCTCACCGGCTCCACGACCAACGCGTTTTTGTGGTTTTTCCGGCTGCCCTACCCGGTGGGCAGCGATGAGAATGGGCTGCTCGCGCAGCTGCGCATCTTCCGGCAACAGGCGGGGCGCCTCTCTGCGCGGCGGCGGCTGCGGCTCGTGGCGAAGCGGGATGGCGCGCGTGTGTTGGCGCAGATCCTCGCGCGGGGCGACACCGTGTACCGCCTCGACACGGGGCAAGGCACCCACCGGCTCGTGGGGCTCAAAAGCGGCGCTACGCGCTACTCCGGGGGGAAGGCGGCATGAGCGCGGGCACCGGCTGGAACGGCCCGCTCGAATTCGCGTCCTCGCTGTCGCTCTGGGCCCAGCTCAACGAGGCGCTCGTGCCCGTGGTGACCTACTGGCTGTGGGTGGGCTTCGCCTTTGCATGCTTCTGCATCTCGGTGTTGCTCGAGGGCAACGTGGAGATGCAGGACTTGGTGTTCCTCGGCGCGTTCGCAGTGGGCACCTTCGGGGGCCTTGCCCTCGGACAACTTTGCGCGTTTCTTCGTGTCCGGACTTGGGTGCTCTTGGCTCTCGGCGCGATGATGTGGACGGTGTTCTTCGTCTTCTTGGCCGGAGGCGGCACCGCGATCATGAACAACGACGTGGTGGCCGCCATCGTGATCGCGATCCTGTTTCTCGGCCCCGTGGCGATGACCGGCGGCCTGTGGAGCCTCGAGACGAACCGTTCGTTGTGGAGCACCTGGCTGCCGATGGTCTACACCGTGGGGGCCGCCCTGGTGTGGATCGAAGGGCACGGTGGCCTCTCTCGGTGGGAGTCCGGCAACAAGTTCGCCATATGGGACTTGGTTGGCCTCGGCTTCTTCGTGCCGTCGGTGGCGATGTTCCTCGTGTACTTGGTCACTCGGGAGACGCACCGACTCGCCCTTTGGCGTCGAGGCCCCACCGCGCCCCTGCGGCCTTCGGTGGAGGAGCGCGGGGTGTCTCGGCCGCGCGTCACCCTCCTCGGCTTTGCCCTGCTGGCCGCGCTCGCCGTGGGGGTGGCCGGCTCCACAGCGCTCATTGCGCCGTACTTGTGGCGCACGGGGCCGAGCCCGGAAGAGGGTCCGGAGACCACCGGGGAGCGAGCGGAGACGGAGCGAGAGAAGCAGGCGCGGCTCAAACGGGAGGCGGAGGGGCAGGGGCAGGAGGAATCGGGGCGATTGGAGGAGCTCGTGAAGCAGGGTGTGGAGGCCGCCAAACAGGCGGGTGGAACGGTTTGCTCCGTCCTGTCTGTCGCGCTCTTGGCGCTCGCGGGGGCGCTGCTCGCGTACCGTCCCGTGAAAAGGCTGATCGTCCTGCGTCACCTCCGCGATCCGGTGACCGACGTGGCCCCCACCGCACGCATCGATCAGTGCTGGCGGCTCGTGGAGATCGCCCTCGGCGACGCGGGGGTGCAGTTGCGAGCGGGGGAGGACGCCGCGAGCCTCGCCCGGCGCGCCGCTCCTGTGCTCCGCGAGCTCTCTCCGGTAGAGGTGCATGGCCTCGAAGATGTGGCGGAAGTGGCCGATCGGGTGCGGTTCGGACTGGGCGTGGGCCCCGACGATGTCGCCGTGATCGAACGCTTCAGCAAATGGGTGCTCGATACCGTGTGGGAGCGCCTCGATGACAAGGCGCAGATTGCGGCGATGTACCGAGGGATATGAGCGCGCTGATACGGTTGAGCGGTAGAGGGGCCACAATTCCGGGGGCCCGCGCCGCCGAGTCGTGTAGGATTCGCGCGTGAGCTTCGCCGTCCTGTTGTTCGTTGTGGCTTCGCCGGCGCTCGCGGGGTCCGTGTTTGGCGATGCGAGCGACGAAATGGAGCTCGATCTCGACGGCAACTGGCCGCGCGCCTTCCTCGACCACCAGCGAAACGGATTCTTCCTCTTCAGCGCAGGCGGCGGCGACTTCAAGCTCACCCACGCCACCTCCGAGCTTCGAGTCGACCACTTCGACGATCGGCTGCTCACGGGGCGCAAGGACCTCAAGGACCACGACATCCGCCCCTGCCCCGACGGCACCTGGCTGCACGTGTCCACCGGCGACACCAAGAGTGATCACGACTCGGCCTGGTCTTGGCGCTACGACGCCGACTTCGCCATCGCGGGCCACGCGACCATCGCCGAGGCCAGCACCGACGGCAGCAACTTCGTCGACGTGCCCGTGGTGTGCGGGCCCGAGTTCCAGGGCTTCGCGTACCCCTTTCCTCCTGCCACGGTCCCGGCGCGCTTCGCTTCCCTCGGCGACGACGCCTCGCTGGTCGAGTCCGTAGACCTCATGTACGGCCCCTTTGCTACGGGCGCCTCGCTGGTCAACGACTCCGACGGAACCCTCTGGATTCTCGGCGGCTACACCGACGAAGGGCTGCCCGCAACGCGGTTCATCGCGGCCCAGTACTCTACTGACTGGGAGGTGGGGATTCGCCGCGTGCTGAGCGTGGCCCCCGACGGGTACGAGGCCTACTGGGCGCAGACCACGATCCGAGTGGGCGGGGTGTTCATCGTGGCCCACATGATGCGCGATCTCGCCGGAAACTGGACGCAGCAGGACGGAAACCTCACGCTGTCGGCCTTCGACGCGACCACCTGGGAGCTTGTGGACCAGGTGCAGCTCTCCCAGAACGTGGCGCCCAACGGCGGCATGCAGCCCTTCGTGATGTTCGACGAAGAGGACCGCCTCGTGGCCCTCTACTCCAAACAGCTCCACAACTATGCGTTCATCGTGGAGCTGCAGCCCGAGGTGCTCGCCAGCCTCGAAGACACGGGCAGCACCGACACGGGCGGCGACAGCGGAACCCCCGACACCGCCGCCGACACCGGCACGGGCGACACCGACGGCACGGGAGGAAACCCGGACGATACGGGCGGCAAGCCGGACGACTGCGCCTGCGGGGGCGGCTCGGGCGCCGCCGCGCCGGCGCTTGTCGGCGTGGCGCTGCTCGCTCTCCGGCGCCGCGGGCGCAGAGCCGTCTGAGCTACCGCAAAAAGCCAGCGCCGAGCTGAGCCTCCACCTGATCTTCGGCCCACAGCAGGTACTGGTCCATCTGGGCGCGACTGGGCTGACCCTTCAGCTCTTGGAGGTGTCGGCCCGTGGCCGCCTGCCACCACGCCGGCTGGCCGCTGCGCCGGTCGTAGAGCACCAGCAGCACCTCCACGCGCGCGCCGCCGGGCGTGCCCCACTCCTGCCCAAGGAACCAGCCGCCGTTGTGCATCGTGTAGCCGCGCAGGTAAGGCACGAGCAGCCAGCGCGCGCCGCCCTCGGCGGGCGCCATGGCCGTCGGCTCGATCGCGACCCGCGGGAGGTTGAGGTTGTCGCGCCCATCCAGCTCGTTCGCGCCCCGGACGGGTCTTCGCGCCACGGTCGGCACTTCGCTCACAGCGGCGGAGGCGGCGATCTCGGGGAGCTTGATGCTCGCGACCAAGGCGCGCGCTGTGTCGTCGAGCCAACCGGTCGCTTGGGTACGCAGTTCGGTTTGGGCGGAGAACTCGATGAACCGGGCCCGCACCTCCAGCGCGGTTTCGCCGGTGCGGATGAGGCCTCCGCCGAATCGCACGGCGCCGACGTAGTCGTTCCGTAGAAACGAGGCGTGCTCGGGGTTCTCCGGGTCGAGTTGGGTGGGCTCGCCGAGGTGTTCCTGGCCGGCGAGGAGCCGGGACTCGATCACCGTCAACGGTCGCGCGGCGGGCAAAGGAGGCGCCGACAGCTCGGCCACCACCACGGTCGGCACGCGCTCCACACCCTCCGTGGCCAGGCGGACGCGCAGGTCGTCGAAGCCGGGCCCGTGGTGGGTGGGCGGCAGCTTGGCGCAGGCGAGGAGGAACAGCAGGGCGACCATGCGGCGGAGCTATCTCGCTCGGTCCCCCGCCGCGTTGCGAGATAGGCCGGAGCCATGGTGCTGGCGGCGGTTGCAGCCTTCTTCGCGGGCATGGTCGACGCGATGGCGGGCGGCGGCGGTCTCATTCAGCTCCCCGCGCTGTTCGTGCTGATGCCGGGCGAGGCGCCGGCGACGGTGTTGGGCACCAACAAGGCGGCCGCCGTGTGGGGCACGAGCCTCGCGGCCTACCGCTATGGCCGCGCCGTCGCCCTCCCCTGGCGGTCCATCGCCGCCGCCGCCGCCGCCGCGTTCTTCGGGAGCGGTCTCGGCGCCCTCGCCGCGCGCACCGCGGACGCCGCCGCCTTCAAGCCCGCCGTGGTCGTGGTGCTCCTGCTCGTGGCCGCGTTCACCTTTCTCCGGCCGGAGTACGGCGCGGTGGCGCGCGGGCGCGAACGCTTGCTCCTCGGGGCGGCGCTGGGCGGCGCGCTCGGCTTCTACGACGGCATCCTCGGGCCCGGCACCGGCACCTTTCTGATCTTCGCCTTCATCGCGAGCCTCGGGCTCGACTACCTCGGCGCCAACGCCGGCGCGAAGGTCGTGAACGTGGCCACCAACCTCGCCGCGCTCCTGATCTTCGCGGTCGGCGGCAACGTGCGGTGGGACTGGGCGCTGCCGATGGCCGCGGCGAACATGGCGGGCAGCCTCGTGGGTTCCAGCCTCGCGCTGCGCGGCGGCTCCGCGTGGGTTCGGCGGGTGTTTCAGCTGGTGATCCTCGCGCTGATCAGCAAGGTCGCTTGGGACGTGGCGCGGTCGGGGTAGGCGGCCAGCCGCCTCCTCAGCCCCTGACCCACACCCGCCCGCTCCGCCCGTCCAACGTGACTTCTTGGCCGTCGTGGAGCAGTTGGGTAGCGCCGCGCACGTTGGCCACGGCGGGCAAGCGGTACTCGCGTGCGACGACGGCTCCGTGGCTCAGGAGGCT
>CANKOI010000142.1 GCA_947484175.1 Deltaproteobacteria bacterium | reverse complement strand
TCCTCCTCATCCTCGAAGACATCAGCCTTGACCGACTCTTCCTCCTCGACCGCGGCCGCCCCCCTGCCCGTGATCTCCTTGACCATGCGCGGCGCCGCCACGGTCATCGACGACACCTCAGTCGTCAGGTCGTAGCTCTTCTTTCGCACAATCGCGTTCTTCTTCGCGTCGTACAGCACCAGGTTGACCTTCAGGCCCGCGCCCCCCGGCGCGATCGAGCCCGTGATGACCACGTCCGCCTCGTTCGCCTTGGCGATAGCACCCAAGCAACTGGTCGAGGTGAGGCAGGAGTTGTTGAGCGACGCCGGCGCGGGGATCTCGGTGACGGTGTCGTAGACCCCCGAGAAGTCAAGCTCCGACCCCAAGAGACTGGTCAGGTTGTTCGTCACCTTTCCATCGACGCCCGCGGCCACGAGCGGCGCGACGACCGCCGTGCCACCCGCCCAGGCTACCGCCGGGAGGCACAAGAGGAGCGCGAACGAGAAAAAGCGAACCGGCTGACGCATCAGGACCTCGTGGACCAACCGAGTATCTTGTCACGCCCAGCGTGGACTGTCGAGGCGCTGGCGGGATCGTGGTCGCGCGGCTAACGAGCCGGGCCGATGACGGAGTTGCCACGACGCTGGGTACTCGCGAGGGAGCGGGTGATCTTCGCCGCCCTGGGCGCCGGATTTGTCGGCGGATTTGATGCGGTGCGTGCAGCCGCCACCGGCCGACTCGATGCGGGACCTGCCGGGGCGGCGCTGCTCCTCATCGCCGGCGTGCTCTGCACCGGTGTGCTCGGCGGCTTGGTGGGGTTCGGACTCTCGGCGCTGCCTCGGAGCCCCCTCGGGCGGGCCCGCTGGGCAGCGTTCCTGGTCGGGAGTTCTGTCGTGATCGCGGCTGAGTTTGCCATCGCGATTTTCACCGACCCGCCCCCCTTCGCCGAGCCGGGTCCCCTCCAAGGAAGCGTGCTGGCCTGGTTGGCCGCAACGGGCCTGGTCGGCGCCACGGCCTTCGGGCTGTACCGGGGCGCCCGGGTGCCGAGGCACGTCGCGGGCGCGATGATGTTGCTGTCGCTTGGGGGCACGGCCTGGGCGTGGGCCGGGCGCTCGCCACTCGCCGCACCCGCGGCCACGCCGCCAGCAAATGCGCCCAATATTCTCCTCGTCACCCTCGACACGGTCCGCGCCGACCGGATGGGCGCGTACGGCAACACCGCGATCGACACCCGGAACTTCGACGCGCTCGGCGAGCAGGGGGTGCTCTTCGAGGCGGCTTCCGCGGTCGCGCCGGTGACCGGTCCCAGCCACGCGGCCATGCTCAGCGGGACTGGGCCGTGGGAAAACGGTGTGCTGCTAAACGGGGTCCCCCTCCCGGACGAACGCCCGCTTCTAGCCGAGCGGCTGCACGACGCGGGGTGGGCGACCGCCGCCTTCGTGAGCGCGTATGTGCTCGACGGCGATCTCGGCTTCTCACGAGGATTCTCCGTCTACGACGACGACTTCGGCCTCTTTGCCGGCGCGCGCGACCTTTTCGTCGCCCGGGCCTTCGACATGGCCCACCGCAACCGCGATCCGGACTGGGTCTTGGAGCGGCGCGGCGCCGAGACGACCGACCGGGCGTTGTCCTGGGTTGGGACGCAGTCGGGCCCCTGGTTCGCCTGGGTGCACCTCTTCGACGCCCATGGCCCCTACGCGCCCCCGCCCCCGTGGGACACGGCCTACTACGCCGGGGACCCGCGCGACCCCAGCCACACGTCGATGGGGGCGGTGAGCCACGTCGCCAGCTACCTGCTGCCACATCTCGTCGGCATCACCGATGTCAACTATGTCCTGAGCCAGTACGACGGGGAAGTGAGCTACGCCGACCGTCAACTCGGACGCTTGATGGACGCCGTTCCGGCCAACACGATCGTCGTGGCCATCGGCGACCACGGGGAATCGCTCGGCGAGCACGGGGTCTGGTTCAACCACGGGGACGACCTGTACGAGACCAGCTTGCGCGTGCCCTTCGCGATCCGGTGGCCCGGCACGCTGGCCCCACGCCGGGTCTCGACGCCGGTGGAGGGCAGCGATCTCGCCCCCACCCTCTTGGCTTTGGCGGGCCTCACCGCCGACCAGATGACCGGCCGCAACGTGCTCGCAGAGGTGCGGGACACCGCCGCCGCGATGTGCTTCGACCGCGCCACCAACCTCGCCGAACGGAAGGCCGGCCGCATCACGCAGCCCCGTTGGCGCCTCGCCGGACTGCGGACAAGCACCGTCCGCTGGGTACAGCACGAGCGCGACGGTCGCAGCGAGACCTTTGAACTGGGGAGCGATCCCAACGGCACGACGGACGTGGCTTTGGCCTGGGAGGCCGACGCGGGCCGGGTCGCCGAAGCCGGCCGCCTCCGCGCGCTGAGCCAGCGTCTGCTCGAAAGCGACAGCAGCCGCTCGGCGGCCCCGGTGGGCGATGAGGAGCGGGCACGCCTGGAAGCCCTCGGGTACCTGGAGCCATGACGTGGTGATCCCCGAGTCACCCATGAAGGACGGGTATCGCCGAATCGTGTGGGGTCCGTGGCGCCGGGCGCTTGAGGCTACACCGCCGGGTTGGGACTACCGCCTGACCCGCCGGCTGGGCCGGGCCGCAGGCCGGGCCTCCGCCACCAAGAAGGCGGCGGTGATGGTGAACCTACGCCGGGCATTCCCGCTGCGGAGTGACCTCGACGCCATCGCCATCGAGGCCTTCGGCTCCCACTTCTGCAATCAATACGCGTCATTCGCCTTCGGCCGATTGGATGCGAAGAACTGGCAGAGTTGGCTGCGAATCGAAGGACTGGAACACCTCGACCGCGCCGCGGGCGACGGCAAGGGGGTGGTGCTCATGCACCCGCACATGGGGCCGGCACAACTGCCGCTGGCGGTGCTCGGCGTCATGGGGCGCAACGTCGGACAGGTAGGCGGGGGGATCGTGGACGTCGAGCGGTCGCCAGTCGGGCGATGGGCCGCCCTTGAGCGCACCCGGCTCGAGGCCCGGATGCGCGCGACACTTCACGACGGGGGCGGCTTCCTTCGGGGGCTGCTGCGCTCACTGGAATCGGGCTCCGTGCTTTTTACAGCTTGCGATGGAACGGGAGGCGGACGGGAGCTGGGCAGGCGGCTGGAGCGCAGCGTCCTCGGGCAAACCATGGGGGTGCCGGTGACGCCCTTTTGGCTGGCCCACCGTACCGGAGCGCGCGTGCACACGCTGTACACGGCCCGCGACCCCCTCGACCCGCGTCGGCACGCGAGTTTCATCGGTGCGGAGGTCCCGGTCGACCGGAGCGTCAGCCTCGCCGCGGCGTTGGAGGCCGGCGCCGACTTCACGGCGGGCTGGCTGAACCTGATCCTCGCCCGACACCCGGAGGCCTGGCTTTTCTGGGACGAATTCCAACCGGGAAGGCTCCTCCGATGAGCTTCCGGCTGCCCCAGAGCGTGTTCCTCCTCAGCGGCGTCGTGGCGTTGGTGGCCTCTGCCAGCGTCGCGGCCATCGACTCCGCCCACCCGATGTTCAACGACCTGCCCCGGGTCGCGATCGGCCTCGCGTTCGCCGCGACGATCGGGGTGGTTTGGGGAGGCCGAGCACGCTGGGCGGCCGTCATGTACATCGTTGCCACCGGCGCCTGGCTGGCGTCCTCCGGAGACCGCCTCGGCCCGTTGCCGACGCGCATGCTCGTCTTTGGCGTCGACGGTGCGACCTGGCAGGTGATCGATCGCGAGCCGCTGCCGAACTTCACCCGCCTCGCGGCGCGCGGGACGCGCGCGAACCTGATCTCCATGGAGCCGATGTTCTCGCCGCTCTTGTGGACTACGATCGCGAGCGGCAGGGCTGTCGACGACCACGGCGTGCGCGGCTTCCGCGTCCACACCGAAGACTGCAAGGTCGCCCGTTGGTGGGACATCGCCGAGGAGTCCGGTGCGGCGGTTGGGCTCTACAAGTGGCTCGTGGACTACCCACCACGCACCTTTGCCCACGGCGGCTTCTGGGTGCCTGGCTGGCTTGCCCCCGCGCCCGACACCTGGCCAGCGCGGCTCGCGGTGGTCAAGGAGGTGGAGTTGGGGAACCGCTTACGACGCAAGACGATCGGCGCTCGAGGCGCCAGCTGGGACCGGGCGCGGCGCCTTTTGGGCGTGGGCGTGCGACTGAGCACGTTCGGCGAGGCAGCGGCGTGGACGCTGCGGGAGTGGATCAGCACCTCCGACGAGGCCACGCGCAACGTCAGCCTGCAATTGCTCCGCGGCGACATCGACCGCGACGTGTTCATCGAGCAACTCTACGTTGAGCGACCATCCGTCGCGAGCCTGAACTACTACGCGGTCGACGGCCTCGGCCACCTGTACTGGGATCGCTACGAGGCGGGCGGACCCGAGCTGCGCGCGGCGTATCGGCAGGCCGACGCGCTCCTCGGCGAGCTGGCGGATCGGATCGGCCCGCACGGTCGCATCCTCGTGGTGAGCGACCATGGTTTTGCGGCCGTCGACGCCGCCGGAAGCGCCGGCCAGTTCTTGCCCCTGACCGAACGGCTCCGGGAGCGGATCTCAGCGGAGGTCACCCCAGTTGATGTGACCAGGCTTGGGCACAAGCTGGTCGTCGGCGCCGGCGACAGTGAACGAGCGGCGACCGTACGCGCATGGCTCGCGTCGTTGGTCGATGCAGCCGGCAACCCCTTCTATCAGGTCGTGAACTTTCCGGGCGACGAGGGGAGTCTCGCATTGACCTTGACGGACGAGGCTTTGTCGGTCGAGCGACTCGCAACCGAGACCGTGGGTGGTGAGCCGATCGCCACCTACGTGACGCTCACTGCGACCTACACGGGCATGCACGAGAAGCACGGCATCTTTCTTGCTCTTGGCGCCGGTGTGCCCCGTGGAGCCCACGTCGGGGACGTTCCGCTGCTCGACGCAGCGCCGACGATCCTCGCCGGCGCCGGCCTGCCCGCCGCGATGGACATGCCTGGTCGGGCGCAGGTCTGGCCTGAGGCACCCCGCGTCGCGAGCTGGGACTGGTTGCTGTCCAAGCTGGCCGTGGGCGCTGCCGCACCCGGAGTCAACGAGGACATGTTGCGGGAGCTGGGGTACATCGACGACGGAACGAAACGTTGAAGCTCCTGTTTGTTGCCAGGCGCTTCCCGCCCGACGTGCGGAGTGGCACCGAGACCGTTTTCGAGAATCTCGTGGCCGAGGCCCGCCGCGCCGGGCACGACGTCCACCTCGTCTGCGGCTTCCGACACGATCGTAGCGGCGTTCCGGCGGACGCGACGGCAGTGGATCTCCGTGGCCGAACGACCTCAGCATGGGGCCGGATGGCACATGCCGCCATCATGGCCGCGAGGCGGTTTGGGCCAGAGGTGGTGCTCAGCAACTCGATCGAGGTGGTCGTACCGGGGGTGCCGACCGTCACCATCGTGCACGACCTCAACTTTGGCGGAACAGGGACCGGGGGCGCTTCGACGGCTCGCCGCACCTTCTACCGCGCGCAATCCCTCGCTCTGGCGCGGGTGGTGGCGGTGTCCGAAGTCACGCGGGCGGCGCTCGTTGCCCTCGGCGTGCCAGCCGCCAAGGTCGTCACCATTCACAACGGAGTGGCGCTCGACCATTTCCGCCCCGCCCCGCGCACCCCGGACAACCAGCTCCGCTTCGTTCACGTCAGCCGGATCATGCCGGGAAAAGGCCAGCACTGTGCCCTCGATGCGCTCGGGCGGATGCGCCCCGACCAGAGGAAGCACGTCCGGCTCGACATCGTCGGCACGGTCGTAGACAAGCTCTACGCCGACCAACTTCGACTCCAGGCGTGGAATTTACCGGTTGGCTTCCACTTCGACGTTCCCGATGTCCTTCCTTGGTACCAGTCGGCCGACGTTGCCCTGTTTCCCACACGCATGCCCGAGGGCTTCGGCTACGGCGCCATCGAAGCGATGGCGGTGGGACTGCCGGTGGTCAACTTCGACGATGATGCAGTCAGGGAGGCCAGCGGCGGGCACACCGTCACGGTCCCGCGTGAGGACGTGGTCGGCCTGCGAGATGCGATGCTCCGACTCGCTGCCGACCCCGCTGAACGCGCTCGACGCAGTGCGGAAGGGAGGGAGTGGGTGGGCCGCTACCGGTGGGACACGACTTGGCGGACCTACGAGCGGCTTCTGGAATCCGTCCGCCGTTAGGCGCCGGCCACGAAAAGCGGAAAGCGACCAAACCGGTCCGCGGGTAGGTCAGCTCCATCGATGACGGGCGACGACGACGGGGGATCGTCGTGCCCTATCGGCGATAGCAAAGCGGGAAGATAAGGCAAAAGCTCTGTGATCACCGCATCAGCATCCGCGGCGGTCGGGCGATGTGTAGGCAGCAGTCCTCGTACGGCTTCGGAGAGAGCGCGCCCCCACGCGGGGTCGGGCACGCCCATCGGCAACCCTTCCATATGACCCGCGAATTCGTCACGCAGCACCGACATCGAAGGCAGAAACCCGCGGGGATTCAGGGTGAGCAGGGATTGCACGAGCCGCCGGAGCGAGCCCGTCATGCGCCCGGCGTTTTCCGGCCGGTCGAGCGAAGCGGCGAGCGAACGCATCGCCGCGGGAGCAAGAACGGTGGCGGCGGGGGCAGCGCCGAGCGCCGCGCAGGCCAACGTCACCCCGAGCCCCATCGCGTCACAGAGTAGGTCGGGCGCGTCCGCCTCGACGGGCGAACCCACAAGCCGGGTCCGCCCGGCCACGTCGATGACCACGTGACCGACGCTCAGTCGGCCGTGGACCAGCCGCCGGGGCGCCGAGGCCGCGGCGAGCGCGGCAAGCCCGTCGGCAAGCTCTGCGCCCAGTCCCGCGAGTCGGCGGCCGCTGAACGCCAGCCCGTGACGACCCAGAAGTACCCGGAGCGGCCAGCCGTGGAGGCGCTCGACAATGGCCCATGTGAGCGGGCCATGCCGACCGGTCGCGTGCACCGCAGCGAGCCCGCGCGAGCCCGCCCTCGCCACGGTTTCCACAAGCACGTCGTGGGCATCGTCGCCCGCCCGGCCTACACCCAGCTCAACCGCCAAGCGAGGCGCGGGGGTCGCACAGCCAGGCAAGCACGTTGTTGAAGGGGCGCTCCCGGTGCTCGCTGCCCATGATCGCGAAGAGGGAGGGCACCGGGCCCACTCGCTCGG
>CANKOI010000141.1 GCA_947484175.1 Deltaproteobacteria bacterium | reverse complement strand
GCCGGCCGACAGCGCGGCACGCTTCCTTGCCGAGATCGCAGGTCAGGACCTCCGGGGTGTAGACGGCGCCACCTTCGCCACGGCCATGCTGCCGGCGTTGCAGGGCTTTCTCGGCGCGGCGTGGACAGCCTTCCAGGCTGCTCAGGCGCCCGCCGCGGCTCCCGCGCCCCCTCCGCCGGCCCCGGCTGCGCCCCGGCCATCCGTGCCTCCGGCCGCCGCACGGCTCGAGATCGTCTGCTCGGGTGCATCGCTCGGCCTGCCCGGCGGCGCGGAGGTCTTCGAAGCGGACGGCATCCAGCGCATCCTGCGAGGCGAGAATCGCATCGGGTCGGTCGACGAGGCCACTCTTGATCGTTTCGTGGACAAGAACCTCGTGCGTCTCACGAAGGACCCCCACACGGGCGAGGGGAGCTTTCTCCCGGTGGAGAGCCGTGAACAGGTCATCCGCCTGGCCGGGCGAAAGTCCCACTTCGACCTCGTGGCCGACTACGGCGTGGACGCCGCCCTCGTCCGCAGCTTGGACATCACCACCCAGCTCGCGATCGCCGCCGCGATCGAGGCTCTACGCGACGCCGGCATCCCTCTCGTTCGCACCTACCGGCGCACGACGACCGGGAAGGACGTGGCCACTGGCTGGGCGCTCCCCGAGCCCCTCCGCGATGGCACCGGCATCGTCTTCGCCAGCGCCTTCGCAGGCTACGACCAGCTCGTCGGCAAGCTCGCCAGCAACGGCGGCGATGGCGAGGGGCACTTCGACCGGCGCTTCCTGTTCCAGGTGCTCGCCATGGGGCACAGCCAGCTCGCGCAGTTCCTCGGCGCTCGCGGTCCCAACACGGCGGTGAACGCGGCCTGTGCGAGCACGACGCAGGCTCTGGCCGTGGCGGAGGACTGGCTGAAAGTGGGTCGCTGCCAGCGGGTGATCGTGGTGGGCGCCGACGACGTCACCAGCGAAAACCTGCTGCAGTGGATCGGTGCCGGCTTCATGGCGGCCGGTGCCGCCACCACCACGGCCGAAGTGGAGAACGCCGCGCTGCCCTTCGATCGCCGCCGCCACGGGATGATCCTCGGGATGGGGGCTGTGGGTCTGGTGCTCGAACGTGGGGAGGATGTGCGTGCGCGGGGAATGGTGCCGGTCGCCGAGCTCCTCGGCACCCAGCTCGCCAACTCGGCCTTCCACGGCACCCGGCTCGATGCCGACCACATCTCTCGCGAGGTGAAGGCGCTCGTCGATCGTGTGGTGGAGGCGGCCGGGGTCACCCACGCAGCGTTCGCCGAGCGTTGCGTTTTCCTCAGCCACGAGACCTACACGCCGGCCCGCGGCGGCTCGGCCGCGGCGGAGATGGCCAGCCTGCCGAACGCGTTCGGCCCGTCAGCCTCCAAGATCGTGATCGCCAACACCAAGGGCTTCACGGGGCACCCGATGGGCGCCGGCGTCGAAGACACCGTGGCCGTGAAGGCCTTGCAGTACCAGCAGGTGCCGCCGATTCCCAACCTGAAAGAGCCCGACCCTGACCTCGGCGAGCTCACCTTGAGCAAGGGCGGGCACTACGACGTGCGCTACGCCCTGCGGCTTGCCGCCGGCTTCGGCAGTCAGCTGGCGTTGGCCGCGTGGAAGAAGGTGGCCGACGGTGACCGGCGGGTGGCCGACGCCGCGCAGCATACAGCGTGGCTGGTGCGCGTGGGCGGGGGCATGGGGCAGACTGTGCTCGAGCACCGCCAGCTCCGCTACCATGTCGACCCTCTCGCCGTTTCCGCCGCGCCACCTGCGCCCGTGGCGCTCGCGCCTGCCTCTCCTCCCGCCGCGTCGGCCTCGGCAGGGCCGAGCAGGGAGGCGGTGCTGCGCCGGCTGATCAAGGTGGTCGCTGCCAAGACCGGCTACGACGAAGCGGAGATCGACCCCGGCTACGAGCTGGAGGCCGACCTCGGGATCGACACGGTGAAGCAGGCCGAGATCTTCGCCGAGGTGCGGGACGCGTACGGGCTCGAGCGCGACGACACCTTCAAGCTCGCCGACTACCCCACGGTCGAGAAGCTGGCGGGGTGGCTGGCAGTCCAGGCCGGCGCCACGGGGGCGGCGAGCGAGCCGCCGGCCGCAGCGCCAGAGGCGCCGTTGCCTGCCCCCACCACCGCGCCTGCCCCCACCACCGCGCCTGTCCCCACCACCGCGCCTGCCCCCACAGCTGCGGCCCCCGCCGGCCATGCCGACGTGCTCGCGCGCCTGATTGGCGTCGTGGCGGCCCGCACCGGCTACGAACCCTCCGAAATCGACCCTCACTACGAGCTGGAGGCCGACCTCGGCATCGACACGGTCAAGCAGGCCGAGATCTTCGGCGAGGTCCGAGACGCCTACGGGCTGGATCGCGACGACGACTTCCGCCTCGCCGACTACCCGACGGTCGAAAAACTGGCGGGCTGGCTGGCCGGTCGGGTCGCCGCGCAGTCGTCACGGACGGTGCCCGCAGCTGCGGCGCCGGCGGCCACGGAGCCGTCGGCCAAGGAGTCGTCGGCCGAAACGTTCGAAGCGGCGGAGCCCACGGTCCTGTCTGCCTCGGTGGCCGTGCCGCCGGACCAGCTCCCCGCCGACTTCCGGGTGCGGCGCGTCGTGCGAGTGAGCCAAGTGAAGCTGCCCGTGAGCACGCTGCGGGGCCAGATCGTGTGGGTGGTTGGCGGTGGCGAGCTCGCAGCCGCTCTGCGCCATGAAGTTCAGTTCGCGGGCGGGGGCTCCGATGGCGACCCCGATGTGGTGATCGATTGCGGGGCTCCGCTCTTGGAGCTGTTCGCTCAGGCGCAGCATCTCAACACGAAGCGCCCTCGCAAGTGGCTCTCCGTCGTCACTCCTTCCTCCGACCTCCGCGAGGCCCGCGACAATGGTGCGCGCGCTGGACTCTGCAAGGCTCTGGGGCGGGAGTGGGAAGGCTGTCGCGCCCGCGTGGTGTCGGTCCATGCGCAGTGGCAGCCGGTCGAGGCGGCCCGTGCCATCGTCCACGAACTGGGCGAAGGCGGTGGTGCCAACGAAGTGTGGATCGGCCCCGGTGAGCGATCCGTGGCCGCGCTTGCAGTGGAGTCGGCGCCTGAGGCTGCGCCCTGGCCCGAACACCCCATTGTCGTGCTCACCGGCGGCACGCGAGGCATCACCGCGCAAGTGGCGCTGGAGTTGGCGCGCCGTGGCCCCTGTACCTTGGTGCTCGTGGCCCGAACCCTCCCGGGTCTCGGTCCCCTCGACGAAGAACAGGAGCGCAGGCAGATCCGGACCGTGCTCGAAGAGACCCACAAACGGGTCACGCCGAAGATGCTCGAAGACCGGCTGAAGCCGCTTCGGGTGGCCGAGGAGGCGCGCCAGAACGTGGAGGCGATGCGGGCCGCGGGGGCTCACGTGGAGGTGAGGGCCCTCGACCTCGCGGACGCCGACGCCGTGCGCATCGCGGTGGCTGAGCTGCGCGTGGAGCATGAACGAATCGACATCGTCGTGCACGGCGCCGGTGTGGAGGAGTCGAAGCTCCTGCCCGACAAGGACGAGAAGGCCTTCCTGCGTGTTTTCGAGGGCAAGGCGGAAGGCGGGCTCGTGCTCGCCGAGGGCTTGGACGCAGGCACGTTCTTTGTGAGCATGGGCAGCATCGCGGGGCGCTTCGGCAACGCCGGACAGGTGGACTACAGCGCCGCGAACGAAGCGATGGCACAGGTCTGCTTGGCCCGCCCCCATTCGCTCCATGTGGCATGGACGGCTTGGGCGGGCGTCGGCATGGCCGTTCGCGGAGGCATGGACAGCCTGCTCACCTCGCGAGGGGTGGAGCTCTTGCCCCCTGTGGCGGGTGCGCGCCTGCTTTGCGATCTCGTGTCCGCCGGCGTCTGTGGTGAGGTGGTCGTGGCGGGCCGCCTCGGCGACTTTCAGTCCCCCTCCCTCCACCCCCTGCTCGACACCGTGGAGCTCGTGGGCGACCGAGCCATCGCCCGGCGCACCCTGAGCCTGCAACAGGACCCGTGGATCGTCGACCACGCGATCGACGGTGTGCCGGTGCTCCCGGGAGTGATGGGGCTCGAAATGATGGTGGGTGCGGCGCTCGCGTGCAACCCGACCGGGCGGTTCGCTGGATTCGAGAATGTCACCTTCTCGGCGCCGCTGAAGCTCCACCGCGACCAGTCCGCGGAAATCGAGATCACCGCCGAGCCTGACGATGACGGCGCGTGGCGATGCACCCTCTCGAGTTCACGGGTCCTGAAGAACGGTCGCGCCCAGGTCACCCGGCACTTCGAGGCCTGTGTGCAGCTGGTCGAGATGCCGCTCCTGCCGGCGCTTCCCTCAGCCTGGTTCCCCGAAGAGCGGATCTCGCAGAAGGAGATCTACCGGCGGTTCTTCCACGGCCCCCGGTTCCAGGTGCTCCGCGCAGCCGAAGCCGTCACCGTGCAGGGACTGCTCGCCGAAGCCGCGGTGGAGCATGGTGCGATCGCCGAGGGGCTGATCTCCGAGCCGTTGGTGCTGGAAGCCGCCTTTCAGGCTGCCGGTCTGCACCGGATTGCCTTGGAGGGGGTGATGGCCCTTCCCGCCAGCATCGACGCGGTGGAGCTGGTGCGGACGGTCGTGGACGGGGAGCCGATGCAGGTGGTCGTGCACGCTCGAGGGGGCTGCTACGACATCGACGTGGACGGCCCGGACGGGCGGATCGTGCGGGTGCGCGGATTCCGGATGGTCGAGAAGGGACCGCTGCCCCCGAGCGACAGGTTGCCGGTGCCCGAGGGCGGCTGGCCATCGGCTTCCACCGCGGTGGCGGCCGAGTCCGCGGAGCTACCCGCCCCCGACCAGGAAAAGATGCGGGCTCGCGGCACAGCGAAGCGTCAGGCCGATCGGCTTGCCGGGCAGGTCGCGGCGTTGCGTGCGGTCAGCGCCTTGGTGCCGGGTGTGCCGGTAGGCGTGGAGCGCGAGAGCGGAGGCCGGCCCATCGTGGTCGGGGGGCCTCCCCACCTTGAGGTCAGCATCACCCACATCGAGGGCGAGGCGCTTGCCCTCGCGGTGGTCGGCGCACGAGCGGGGCTGGACATGGAGTCCGTGGAGCCGCGCCCCGAGAGCTTTGTGCAGGAGTGGTTCACCCCGGCGGAGAGGGCATGGGCGTTGTCCGACGAGGAGATCACCGTGGTGTGGAGCGTGAAGGAGGCGGTGCTGAAGGCGCTCGGCGCCGGCATGGCCCTCAACCCTCGCGAGATTGAGGTGCTTGGAGTGCAGGGAGGGCTGGCCGATGTCCGGCTGCTGGGGGAGGTCGCCGATGCCCACACCCGCCTCGGGGGCGCTCCCATGCGGGTCCGCGTGGGGATGCACGCGGGCCGCGTGGTGGTCACCGCAGTGTTTGCCGCCTGACCGCTCCCCCGTTTCGGATTAGGCTCCCTCATGCTCACGTTGGCCGAACGACCTGACGGCCTCCAGATCCTGCGGCCCGAGTCGGTCGCAGACGGCCTCCCGTGGATCGCCGCGTTTGCTGGCGCCTATCAGTCGATCTGGAGTGAGCCGCCGTACAACGAGCGGTTCTCCTCAGAGGAAGCCGGCGCCGTGTTGCAACGGGCGCTGCGCATCTCCGATCAGATCACGCTGCTCGCGGTGCGCGACACGGGGGTGGTGGCCGGCTTCGCCATGGCCTTCCCCGTTGCGAGCAAGCCCGACGTGGTGCGCGACATTCGCGGGCTCCTCCCGATCGACTCTACGTTCTACTTCGCCGAGCTCGGCATCATGGAGCAGTGGAGGCAGAGCGGTTTGGGCCGGCACCTCATCGAACAGCGTCTCCGCCTCATCGACCGAGCGCGGTTCACCCACGTGATTCTTCGCACCAGCGCCACGAAGAACGCCGCCTACGAGATGTACCTGCGCCTCGGCTTCGACGACACCGGCGTGTACATGGAAGTGCCGTCTCGTCGCACCGACGGCAGTTTTCGCACCGACCGGCGGCTGTTCATGGCCAAGGTTCTCGACGGGTAGGATCAGGGTGGGTCCACCCGGTACACCTCTCCGCCGTAGTGCGCGACATACATTCGCCCCTCGCGGGTGCGGCCAAAGCTGCTGGGGTTCAGGCCGCTGTCTCCGAGGCGCTCGGTGGGTCCCCCCGACGGGGAGACGGCGAAAAAACGTCCAGTGGCGAAGTCGGCGAATACGTACTTCCCGTCGAGTCCCGGAATCGAGGGGCCACGGTACACCAGCCCGCCTGTCACGCTCGCACCCTCGTCGTGGCCATATTCCGCTACCGGCTCCACGAAAGTTCCGGGGCACGGGCTCGCCGCGAAGCAGTGGCGCCCTTCGCGGCGATTCCACCCGTAGTTGCCGCCCGCCACCCCCCGATTCACTTCCTCCCAGCGGTCCTGCCCTACGTCGGCGAACCAGAGGGTGGCGCCGTCGAAGTGCATGCCCCAAGGGTTCCGCACGCCGTAGGCCCACACCTCCGGGCGCACGGTTGCATCCGCGGCGAAGGGCTGGCCGGTGGGGATGGCATAGGGCGCCGCGCTCACGTCGAGTCGAAGGATGCTTCCGAGCAGGTCGCTGCGGTCCTGGCCGGTCCCGCGCGGATCTCCGCCGGAACCGCCGTCCCCCAGCGCTACGTACAACATTCCGTCGGGGCCAAACTGGAGCGGGCCGCCGTTGTGGTTGCTCCACGGCTGAGCCACCTGGAGCACGGTGGCTTCCGATGCCGGCTCGAGCGTGCGCCCACCGTCGGCACTGCGAAAGCTGGCGATGCGGGTGAAGAGCTGCCCGCCCTTGGTGGTGGTGTAGTTCACGAACACCCGGGCGTCGGTGGGCCAGTTGGGGGCGAAGGCGAAGCCCAGAAGCCCCGTCTCGCCGCTGCTGGTGACCCGGTCATGGAGGTCGAGGGCGAGCGCCGGACCCGTCGCGTCGAGGCGGAGGAGGCGGCCCGCCTGCTCCGCGACCCACAACACGTCGGGGCCGGCCGGGGGGGTGGCGAGGGCGGTGGGCTGCTCGACGGCGGCCACCCGAGTGAGCCGGAAGCCGAGCGCTGGAGGGGCCACGGGCGCTGCCGCCGAACAGCACATCAGCGCAATGAGGGTGAGGGGACCTGTCATCCCCTGACCACCATGGTTGCTCCCAAGCCGAGCAGCACGATCCCGCTCGCTCGCAGCGGGGAGAGCGCGTAGATCGGGCTCCCCGCCAAGCCGAAGTGGTCGATGCAGGCG
>CANKOI010000140.1 GCA_947484175.1 Deltaproteobacteria bacterium | reverse complement strand
TCGTCGATGGCGCCGTCACAATCGTTGTCGAGCTCGTCGCAGAGGTCGGTGGCCAAGGGGTACACGTCGTCGCGAGTGTCGTCGCAGTCCGTCCCATCCGCGATGTAGCCGGCATCGGGCGGTTCGCAGGCAGTCACCGCGCCGGACAGGTCACCGAATCCGTCTTCGTCGGTGTCGGGGTACCACGGCGTGGTCAGACCCTCGTCGACGTCGCCGTCACAGTTGTTGTCGATGTTGTCACACTGCTCGGCCTGTCCGGGGGCGACGGCGTTGTTGGCGTCGTCACAGTCCCCGTCCTCGGTGGTGAAGCCGTCGCCGTCGCCGTCGACGAGTCCCGGGGCCGTGTCAGGAGCTTTGACGTCGGGCTCCCCGTCGTCGACCTGGCAACCGAGAACAAACAGCGGGAGGGAGACGAGGAGGAGGAACATAGGGCCATGGTACCAGAGCCCGCTGTACACTTGGCCCCTACTCCCCCCCTTCTTCCTCCGACACCCGCACCGGCGGGCTCGCGGGGCTCACTGCGCCCGCGACTGGGGCGCCCGCAACCACGGGCGCGGCGGGCTGACTGGTGCGAACGGGCGCGCCCGGCCCACGAAAGCCCGGCATGTCCGCTAGGCGGAGCATCAGCAGGGCGGACTCACTCGGCTCGGCGCGCACCGAGGCCGGGAGGGTGGTGTCGCCGTTCGCCGCGATGTACCACTGATACATCGTGCTCTGCGCGTGGTAGGTGTAGTCCACACGAACCTTCGGTTCGTTCAGCGCGTACCGCACGCCGCCCTCCACCAACTCGGGGCGCGAGAAGTACAGGGAGTCGAGCCGGTCGTGCTGCATCTGCATGGCGATGCGGACCGTTTCGCGGGTAGCCTTCTCAAAATAGGCAGCCTCCGCCGGACGCGCCCGGAGCGCCATCTGGTAGGCGGCCGCCGTGCCCTCGCCGTAGCAGAACGCCTGCATGGCCGGCAGCTCCCCCTCAAACTTGTAGTACCCACCGATGTAGTCGGGGTAGGGAGCGCGCTCGCTCGTGTACTCGTACGTCTCCACCATCCAGCGCGCCACCTCCAGCCCGAAGTCCACGATGTCGGTACGCTCTGGCCGGTTGCGGGTGAAGGCGTTGGCCGCCATGACCGTCCACGGGCCGAACTGCACGAGGTCGAGCCGCGTCTGGTTATCGTAGAGGTAGGCGGGCCACGGGGCGCGGGTGTTCTTCTTTACCGCCCTCTCGGCGTACCAGGGCTTGTAGTAGGCGAAGAACCGGTCCACCGCGTCGAGGTACGTGGGGTCCTCGAAATATTCGGACAGCAGCACCAACGCGAGCGCCGCTTCACCCGGAACGATGTCGTTCTTCTCGTTCTCGTAGGGGTGTCCCGGCGGCACGTGGTACGGCCGGAAATTGCCCTCGGGCAGTTGGCTCAGCAGCACGTAGCGCCCGAGGTCGCGCATCAGCTCGTCTTTGCTGTGGTCCTGGGTGGCTCGGGCCACCTCCATCATCCCGTACAGCCCCACCACAGCGCTTCCAAGCTTGGTGTTGTTGGCGTAGGTGAAGTAGGCGATTCCCTCCTTGTAGATGCTGTCCTTGTGGGGCGAAGCGTCGATGTGAACCCGCTCCCAAGCCTCGAAGTCGTCGCCATCGCGCTGCACCAACGAGCGCAGCGTCCAGTCCTGCGCCCGAATTGCACCCTCCAAAAATTCCGGCCTTGGGTCGAGCGTCCACGCCTGCCACAAATTCCACGTGGCGAGTTCGTGTCGAACGTGGTTGTACTCGTTGGAGAAGCGGTTCTCCTCCGGCCAAAACTTGTACGTCACCGTCCCGTCGGGTTGCAGGTTTGCGAGCCACCACTCCCCCGCGTACACGATGGAGCTCTTCACCGCCGAGAGCGTCACCGCATTCATCGGCATCATCGAGCTGCCGCGGTACATCGCCACCACGGGCTCGCCGAGCACCTCCCGGTAGTGCGCGGTGCGGATGAGCTCGAGGGTAACGTCGGGGTCGTCGCGCCAGGGCCGAGCCATGTCCCACGTGGCCTCCCGCGCCAGCCCACGCAGGAACGAGTCGGCCGTCGTCACGCCGCGTGAAACGGCCACGGAGCCGGGCCACACGCCAGCCTTCTTCCGGTCTCCCACCTTGTCGAGAAGGATCGCTCCGTCCAACCCCATCTCCCACAGGTCCTTGAGCTCACTCTCGCCGCGCGGAACCACCATCGCGCGTTCCTTCACCCGCTGGATTTCGAAGACGAGCTCGCCGATGTGCGCGCTCAGCCGCGGGAAGCCCATCACCTCGCGGGTGCGACGGTGCGCGGCTTCAAGGTCGGCAGCTGTCTCCCGCAGCGCCACATCGAGGGTCTTTCCTTCCGACAGCGAGAACACCATCTCCTGGCCGTGGCCCCGCAGGCTCGTGACGAGAATCCACGGACCGTGCTCCGAACGCAAGGCCGGCATCGGGGCAGGACGCCGCCCCGAAAGCTCCTCGCGCAGCCACCGGATCGACGCATCCGCCAGTTCGGCCTCGAACCGAACGGGCGACTCGTTGATGAGGTAGACGAGGAGCCCCTCTTCCACGCGGGCCAGCTGAAAGCGGTCGAGGTGGTCGTGGTGGTAGAGCCGGCTGAGCACGTGGCGGTCGCGGTCGAAGGAGGGGCGTAACGGCGAGTGCAAGACGAGCACGCGGGCGCCTGCCGCGCGGAGAGCGTCGGCGAGCTTGGCTTCGTCCACCCCCATCGCCACCTCGGCGAACTCGGCGTCGGTGAGGTTCACCAGCTCGGCCGTCTCGGGCAGACCCACCAGCTTCCCAGGCGCGTCGGAAGCAATCTTTCCGCCCACCGCTGAGAAGAGAGCGAGCGCCCCCCCGTCGAGCGTGACCGGACGGTCGTTCTCGACCTGCACGAGCGCCTCCGCGAACCCCGCGCTCCGCGCCGCCGACCACGCCGCACGCGCTCGCTCCTCGTACGTGTCGCCGTTGACGATCACCTGCTCGCCGTCGGCCACCACGTCGCCGCCAACCGTGGCCGGGCACGAAACAAGCAAGAGCGCGCACAGCACGGAGACGCGGGCCGTTCTCATCAGCTTTCCCGGGCGAGCCGCGATTTCACACGCCCCGAAGCTTCTCGCCATGAAGAAACGGCGGAAGGGGCCTCGGGATAAGCGGGAACATGGCCGCCTACATCACGCCCGCCGGGTACCAACGCATGGTGACCGAGTACGAATGGCTCATCAACCGCGAGCGCCCCCGCATCACGGCCGAGGTGGGCTGGGCCGCCTCGTTGGGCGACCGCAGCGAGAACAGCGAGTACATCTACGGCAAGCAGCGCCTGCGCGAGATCGACCGGCGGTTGCGCTTTTTGAAGGGCCGGATCGAGGTGCTGGCGGTCGTGAACCCGGCGGAACTGGCGGGATCCCTGGTGCTCTTCGGTGCCACCGTCACGATTGAGGACGAAGAGGGCGAAGCCCAGGTGTGGACGATCCGCGGGGAAGACGAGGTGGACGTCGCCGCCCGCGTGCTCTCGTACGCCTCCCCCATCGGGCGGGCCCTCCTCGGAAAGCGGATTGGCGACGAAGTGGTGTTCCAGACCCCGGGAGGCCGCCGCGAGGTCACGATCACCGCGCTCTCCTTCCCCCCAGCATGACCTGGGACGACGCCCGAGCCGCTCTCCTTCTCGTGGTGCTGGCGCCCAACCTTTTCGCCTCGTTGCCGCTGGCCCGCTCCGCCTCTCGAAAGAACTTCGACACCGCCGTTGCCCGCGACGAATTCACCCGCCTCCGGGAGTTGGCGGGCACCTTCGGCTGGACCCTCTCCCACGAAGAGATGGCCGACTTTGTCTTCGCAGCGGCCCATGCCGAGGTGGCCTTCCGAAACGCCCTCTTGGCCCCGGCGCGCCCCTTCTTCCGCATCACCGGCACCGGGCAGGCCTGGGGGCTGTTTAGTTACCCCGACCGGTTCCCCGCTCAGCTCATCGTGGAGTCGCGCCCGCGGGGCGGGGCCTACCAACTCCGGTTCGCCGCGCTAGACCAAGATGCCGATCTCGGGGCGGAAAAGCTCGTGTATCGCCGGGTGCGCGGCGTGTACGACAGCAACAGCGACAAGCTCGGGGCCACCTGGGACCCCTTCGTGTCCTGGGCCGCCGGCGAGGTGTTCGCCGCCGACCCCGAAGCCTACGAGGTGCGCGTTCAGTTCCGGCGCCTGCGCACGTTCGAGCCCAACGAGGCCGACTCGGACCAGCGGGTGGAGGGCACACGCGGCGCCCGGGTGCGGCGGAGGCCATGAGGGGCGTGTGGCGAACTTGGCGCGCGCTCTGGGCCGGCGACGAAGCCGCGGGGGTGCTTTCGCTGATCCGCGTGCTGATCGCCGTGGTCCTCCTCGCCGACCTCGTTGAAGTATGGCGGCTGCACCTCATCATCCCGCTGTGGGGACCGGGCGACGCGGGGGGGATGGGAAACCCTGCACAACAGAGGGTTCCCCCCGAGCTCTACGCGTGGTTCGGCAACACCGTTGCCGTGGGGCGGGGGGCCTTCTTCGTCCTGGTGGGGTCGCTCGTCTGCCTCGCCCTCGGGCTCCTGGCCCAGCCGGCAGCGCTCGTCGCGCTCCTCGTATACGCCCAGCTCGCCCTGGTGCTCCCCGGGGCCGACCGCGGCATCGACATGCTCATTCGGAACGTGCTGCTCCTCCTCACCTTCGTTCCCTCCGGCCGCACGTTCGGCCTCGACGCGCTCCTGTTCGGCCCGCTCGACCGCTCGTCCTCGTGGCCCCGACGCCTCCTTGTCCTCCAGCTCGTCGTGCTCTACTTCACCGCCGGGCTGCAGAAAGCGGCCGTGGCGTGGTGGCCATGGGGGGGATTCTCCGCGCTCTACCTCGTGCTGCAAGACCCCGCGGTCGCGCGAATTCCCTTTGAGAGCCTTCGGCAGGTCTACCCCTTCACCCAGCTCCTCACGGCCAGCACGATGGCCTTCGAGTGGGGAGCCGGGCTCGTTCCGCTGCTCTACTGGTACCGTCACACCCGCCTCCGCGGCGGCTGGCTCCGGGCCCAATTCAACCGCCTCGAACCGCTGCGGCCGTGGCTCGTCCTCGGCGTGGCGATGCACCTCGGCATCGCAGCGACCATGCACCTCGGCATCTTCCCGTGGACGGTCCTGGCGCTCTACCCGGTCCTCTTCCACCCCGACGAGCTGCGTCGACTCTGGCGGGAACTGCCCCTCGGCACGGCGAAGCGAGCGCGGATCTTCGCGGACTGAGGCGCGCGCCGGCAGGCTGCCCGCCACCCCTCCGGAGGCCATCCCGATTTCGAAGCCTGACAGGCTGATCATCTGCGTGGATGCCGCCAGCGAGAAAGGCCCCGGTGCCGGTGCGGTATCCTAGCCTCCGGCGGGAGTCGCTTGGCGAACGTCATGGAACATCACGGACGCCTGGCTCGCAGCGACGGCCGCGAGGTGGCGGCCGGCCAGTTCGACCTGCAGTTCCGGCTCCATCTTCGCTCCGAGGGGGCGGCAGCGATCTGGGAGGAGACCCATCGAGCGGTCTCGGTTCGTGCCGGTGGCCACTACAGCGTGCTGCTCGGGGAGGCCCAGTCGTTCGACGAATCTAGTTTCGACGAACCCCGCTGGCTGGGGGTGTACGTGTGTCGCGACGGGTCGGGAGTGGAGGTGGGCCACCGGGTGCAGTTGACCGGCGCCTCGGTGCGGTTGTACTGGGCGCTCCAGAGCCTCGCCGTCCGGGTGGCCGCCGCAGAGGTCGTGACGGCGGGTCGCTTCACGAGCCGCGAGAACGTAGACCCGGAGGCGCGCACTCGGATTCTGCAGGTACACCGACGCCTCAAGCGCGTGGAGCAGGCGGCGATCGGAGTCGCAAGAGTCGGAGGCGCGGTGGCCGAGCTGCAGGTGAGGGTCAGGCTCTTGGACGACGAAGACCGCGGGCGCGTGGTGCTCCTTGAAGACGAGGTGCGCGACATCGTCGGCCCCGACGGCGACATCCTCGATCTCATCGAGCGCGTGGAGGCTCTGGAGCGCGGACACGGGGGCCCGATGCGGCTCGCCGGCGATACCCAACTCGCAACTCGCCTCGCCGCCGTCGAGCTGCAGAACACGCTCCTGCAGCGCAACGTCGACGCGCTGAGCCGGGCCTTGGAGTTGGTCGCCAACCAGCTGTCGGCACCGCCGCCAACTGCCACACCCGAAGTATTTCCCGGCCCGCTCACCGTGCAGCGCGGCGGCCTCCACGTGGCCGACGGCGGGCTCGTGGTCCACGACATCGAGGGGCGCATCGCGGGCGCCAGCAAGCGGGACGGACCGTTGCTCGTGAACGCCCGCTCCGGCGCCGATCTGGTCGTCGGAAACAAGGTGGAGGGGTCGGTGGCCGTGACCGCATCCTTGCGGGCGGGACGAGCGGCGGGGGTGCAGCGAGCGGTGGCGCTGCGCATGGGAGGCGAGGCGCTCGGGTACGGCGATGTCGTGGTGGCCGAGTCGGGCCGGAAGGGTGTGACCGTGCGACGGGCGCTCCCCGGCGAGGTGCCGTTCGGCGTGGTGGTGGAGAGGGCGGCCGTCGAGCTGGGAGCGGGCCCCATCCTCGTGGCGGTGAGCGGGTTGGTGAAGGTGCGCGTAGCGGAGCCAGTCGGCGCTGGGGTCGTGCTGGTCGCGGGCGCCGACGGCGCGGCCCTCCCGGGTACCGGTCCCGGAATCGGCCGCACCGTTGGGCCCTCTGCGGGGGGCTTCGCAGAGATTCTGGTTCACGGACCCTGATCGGATACCGCGGGCGCCGGGAACCCCTCCATGCTCGCGCACATAAGGCCGGAGTCAGTTAAGCTCCGCCGATGTCTACTGACGATGCTTCCCTCACCCCCACCTCCGCTCCCAACAGCAGCAAGCGCAACACGCTCATCCTCATCGGGTGCATGGTCGTCGGTGTGGGGATGTTCGTGGCCCTTCCGGTCGTCGGAATCCTCGCCGCCGTTGCCATCCCCAACTTTGTCGCGATGGATCTCAAGTCCAAGCGGGCCGAGGTGCCTGGGAACGTGGACGGCCTGAAAACGGCGGAGCTCGCCTACGACGCCGCGTTCGACGGGTACCAGTCCGTAGGGTCGGCCACGGAAGGCAGATACCTCCTCGGCCGCGAACCGCATTCCTTCCTTGACCAGGACACCGCAGACTTCGACAAGATCGGCTGGCAGCCCGACGGCATGGTGCGCGGCATCTACTGGGTGGTCGTCACCGATGGCGGGCGCGACTTTGAGGTACACGGCATCTGCGACGTTGACGGCGACGGTCAATACGCCGAGTACGTGGCCACCCGAGAGACGAACGCCACGATGGTGTCCCCCTACGACGTGTACTGACCTCGCCATGTTTCTCATCCTCCTCGCTTGCACGTCCGACCCCGCGAACCCGAACGACAGCGACAACGTCGAGGACACCGGCCCCACCGACGCCGATGGCGACGGCGTCTTCACCCCCGACGACTGCGA
>CANKOI010000139.1 GCA_947484175.1 Deltaproteobacteria bacterium | reverse complement strand
TTGACCTTCTCGGCCAGCGCATCGATCTTCACGGAGCTCCTTCGCCCACTGCCGCCGCGAGCACCGCCTCGACCGCGGCGGCCTCACGATCCATCAGCTCCAGACGCCCTCGGTACCCCCGGTGGGCAGCGCGGAGCTCACTCGCTAGGTTCAGCGCCGTGAGCATCGCGACCGTGTAAGGGTCGACGCCTGGCGAGCGAGACATCAGGCTCTTCATCCTGCTGTCGACGTCCCGGGCGGCGGCCTCAAGCTCATCACCGTTGTCCGCGCGAAGAGTGTAGTTCCGACCGAGAATGGTGATTTGTTTCTGCACGGCGGCAAGCTAACCCGGAATCGTACGCCTCGCGCGCCTACAGGTAGCCGTGGTCGCGGAACCAGCGGAGGGTCTTTTCCACCGTCACTTCCATCGATGTTCGCGGCACGCCCAGCTCCTCCCACGACCGGCGACCGCTACGATACCGCTCCTGCATCATCGCAGAGAGTACGCTGGCATCGAGCCCCGCGAACCGGTGGGCATCGACACGTTGGAGCTGCGCGCCGGCCACCCCGGCCGCGAGGATCAGCGGCTTGGGGATCGGGAACAGGGGCGGGCGGCGACCGGCCGCGCGCGCACACATCGTCATGAAGTCGCGGTAGCTCAGGTTCCAGTTCCCGAGCAGGTAGCGCCGCCCGGCAACCCCCCTTTCCAGCGCAGCAATGTGCCCCGCCGCACAATCGTCGGCGTCGACGAAGCACTTTCCACCAGTGGGAAACGCGGGCGCCCACCGCCGAGCCGTGCTGAGGAGCAGCTGCCCGCTGGTGGGCTTCACGTCCCACGCTCCCAATACGAAGTCTGGATTCACCACCACGCCCCCGGCTTCAACCGTGATCCGCTCCGATTCCAGCTTGCTCCGGTAGTAGGAGAGCAGGCTCCCCGACCTGCCGTAGATGCGCTCCGCGTCCAGCGGCGTGTCCTCGTCGCCCGGAGCGTCGAGGGGTCCAAAGCCGACGGTGACCGACGACGAGCACGTGACGAAGCGTGCGATCCCCTGGCGCCTCGCAGCGCGGAGGAGGCTCTGCGTTGCGGTGACGTGCAGCGACCACATCGCCTCCGCCCCGCCGGGGCCCGGGTCGAAGATGCCGGCGACATGCAACACGCCGGTACAGCCCTCCATCGCCCGGACCATCGCCTCTTCGTCGCTTACGGAGGCCGACACCAGCTGAACCGGCAAGCCCTCCACGCAGAGGTTCGGCTTCCGCACCACGCACACGACATCGTGGCCGGCCGCGAGGAGGTGCCGGGCCACGTTGGCGCCAACGAAACCGGTAGCGCCGGTGAGCAGTGTGCGCGGCAAGCGGCTCCTACTTGTTTCGGGTGAGCAGCTCGCGGGCGATGATGATCCGTTGGATCTGCGAAGTTCCTTCGTAGATCTGGAAGATCTTCGCGTCGCGCATCAGCTTTTCCACAGGGTATTCCTCGGAGTAGCCGTAACCGCCGTAGATCTGAACGGCATTCGTGGTGGTTCGCATCACCATGTCCGCACAGAAGGCCTTGGCCATCGCGGCCTCTTTCGTGTTTCGCAGGCCGGCGTCCTTCATCCACGCCGACTTCCAGCACAGGAGGCGCCCAGCATCGACCTCCATCGCCATGTCGGACAGCATGAACTGGATGGCTTGGTGGTTGGCGATGGGCTGGCCGAAGGTCTTGCGCTCCGTGGCGTACTGGAGCGCGTGTTCCATCGCCGCACGCGCCACGCCCACTGCGGCACAGCTGACGGCAGGCCGGGTGTAGTCAAAGGCCGCCATGGCGAGTTTCCAGCCGTCGCCCACCTGACCGACGACGTTCTCCTCGGGTACCTCCACGTCGTCGAACGTGAGCCCGCGAGTATCACTACAGCGCTGGCCCATGTTGTACTCCTTCTTGCCGACCGTCAGGCCGGGCGTGTTCGCGGGAACGACAAACGCGGTCATCCCCCCACGCGCGAGCTTTGCGGCGTCGGTGACGGCGACCACGAAGAACCACTCGGCGACCCCCGCGTTGGTGATCCACATCTTGGCGCCGTTCAGCACCCATTTGTCGCCACGCTTCACCGCTGAAGTCTTCAACCCCTGCACGTCCGATCCCGCACCCGGCTCGGTGACCGCGTACGCACACATCTGCGGGCGCTCCCGCCCGGGCTCGGTCATCGGGGTCAGGAATCGGGCCTTCAGGGATTCGCTGCCCCCGAGGATCACCGGCTGCTGGGCCAGACCGTTCGCTTCCATCGCGGTGCCCACGCCCGAGCAGCCCCACGCCAGCTCCTCGGCCAGAACCATGCCGTCCATGGCGCCAAGGGCCAACCCCCCGTTCTCCTCGCCGACATGGGTGTTCAGGAGGCCCACTTCGTGGGCCTGAGTGAGCACTCCCCAAGGGTATTCGCCTGTTTCGTCGTGGTGTGCGGCGACGGGGCGGATGGCATTCTTGGCGAAGTCATGGGCGAGGTCGCGCAGGGCGATCTGCTCTTCGCTGAGGCCGAAGTTCACGGACATGGTGGCACCTGTGTGGGGGCCGGTACTAACTGATCCCTCCGCGGGTGATTAGCCACGGAGTATGACTTCGCCGCACACGATCGACACGGTGCCCACCCCCAATCCCGACGCCCTGATGTTCAAGGTGCCGGAAACGCTGGTGCCGATCGGAACCTACGAGTTCAAGAGCGTCGCCCAGTCCTCCGACGCACCGCTGCCTCGGCGAATCTTCGACCTCACCGGGGTGATGGGTGTGCTCGTGGCGCCGCGATTCGTCACGGTCACCAAGGCGGAGGACACACCGTGGCCGCTCCTGGTGCCGCTGATCAAGGATGCGCTGCGCGACTTCCTCGACAGCGGCGACATGGCGGTGCCGGAAGACGGGCTCCCGGTCGACGCGCCGGTCGACGAGCTGTCCAGAAAGGTGCTGGCGCTGCTCGACGAGTTCATCCGCCCCGCGATCGCGCAGGACGGCGGCGACATCGTCTTTCACGGCATCGAAGACGGTTTCGTTTTGGTGCGACTCATCGGCAGTTGTGGCACGTGCCCTTCCAGCACCGCAACGCTCGCGCTGGGCGTTGAGCGGATGCTCTTGGAGGAGCTGCCGGAGCTGCGCGGGGTGCGTCAGGTAGGCGCCTGAGCTAAGCCGGCGCCGATGCTGCTCGCCCTCCTGTTCGCCTGCGACCCGCCCACGCCCAACTACGTCGACCGCCAGATGATCGAAGAGGCCTACCGGCGGGGCGACAACTACGTGATCTGCGCGGGCCTGAGGATGGAGGACGACTCCACGCGCGGCATCGCCGCCGAGACGCTCGCCACCCTCACCGTGCCCGAGCCGTGCTTGTGCGCGGGCCTGCTCCGCGAGGGAGCGTGGGACATGCCGGTCGTACGCGGCCTTCAGAAGGGCACCGACGACGCGCACGTGGGCTGCGCCGCCGCGCTCCTCGACGACCCGAAGCTCGCCGAAAGGACCGAGTTGGTGAACCTGCTCGCGAAGATCAAGGTGCCCGCCGTCGAGTCTCGGCTCATGGCGGCGGCGAAGTCCGATGTCGACCCCGCGGTGCGCGGTGCGGCCATGGCGGTGGTGAGGCCCGCGAGAAACCCCGAGGCGCTCAAGCTCGTGACTGCCGCGCTTACCGACCCTGAGGCGAGTGTACGGTCCGGTGCGGCGCGCGCGCTCGTGGGAGTCGATGCCGCCGCTCCGCAACTGCAACTCGCGGCGGCCGACCCCGACCCGTCGGTGCGGGCTGCGGTCCTCCTCGCGCTCCGGGGAATGCCGGGCGTCCCGTTCGCCGACTACGCGTGTCCCGCTCTGCGGACAGATCCGGATCCGGGCGTGCGTGCCGTGGCGGCCGGAGTGATGAAGAGCGCGAAGGACGAGGCGCTGATGGCGTGCCTGCGCGCCCACATGCTTGAGCGCGAGGACGACGCGCTGGTACGCACCTCGATGCTAGCCACCCTTCGCGGCACTGCAGGCACCGCCTCTGCCGGCATCCTCTGCGATGCGATTCCCTTCTGGGTGCACACCTACATCGGGGTTGACCATCCTACGCGAGAAGGGCCCGCGGACATCATTTTCGCGCAGAACGACCGGGACTTCAACAATAGCTACGACTGCGTGCAGAAGGCACTCCGTGCCGGCGGGTACAAGACCTGCGAGCAGAAGTTCTACGTCAACGACTGGTTCCACGAGTTGGGAGGCAAGAACGCCAAGCCCCGGCCGTGCAACGCTCCTGCCGCGAGCGGCGGTGGCGGCGGCGCGTCCAACGAGATCGAGTTCTAGGAGCGAGCATGGGAAGCCTAGCGGAAGTACTGAAGGACGAAGGCAAACGCCGTCAGATCGTCGATGCGGGGGTGAAGGTCATCGAGCAGGAGGTCGCGGACAAGAGCGGCCTGACGGGGCTCGCGATCAAGGCTACCTTTCGGCTCGTCCAGGGCATCAAACCGGGCTTCGTGCCGATGACACTCCATCACCTCATCGACGATTTCGCGAAGAAGATTGATCCCTTCTGGCTCGAGTGCCAGGCTCAGGGTGCGGAGCCTCGTAGCTATTTCCAACGCCGCGGGCCCGAGGTGGCGCAGGCGCTGCTGAGCATCACCGACGAACGGGCACGGCGCGCGCACGGACCTGCGCGCTCCGCCTACGAGAAGTTGAGGCCTGAAGGGGTGAAGCACGTCACGGTAGCGATGCCGAGGCTCGCAGACCTCTGTCGAACCTGGGCGAGCTGATTCAAGTCAGAATCCGTCGTGTTCGCCCAGCCGGGGCACGACTCCCCAAACCTGCCCTGTGGGCGGGTGAACCAGCCCGTCAGCTGTGAACAAGCCGCGTGCTTGCACCTGGGGGTGCGTGGCCACCTCCTCCGGGCGAAGCACCGGTACAACACAGGCGTGCCCGAGGACGGACAGCCAAGCATCGCGGGGTTTGGCTGCGAAGAGCGCCTTCAGCGCTTCTTCCGAGAGCTCGCCAGCCGTTTCGGCGGCAATCTGCTCCTGAAACTGCGGCTCGATCGCACCCACCGACACGTAGCCGCCGTCGGCGCAGCGGTAGAAGCGATACACCGGGTGGCCGCCAGTGAGGAAGGTGTCGGGCCCACTCCCAGCCGCGATTTGGGCGAATTGGGTCTGCTGCAGGCCTACCAGCCCGTCGAGCATCGCGATGTCGAGCCACCCGCCCTTGCCTGAGTACAGCGCACCCACGATCCGCAGCGCGGCCACGAGTCCCCCGGCCGCAACGTCGCCCCATTGGAGGCGAGCCACCTCGGGCGGCGCGCCCCCGTACATGCCCGCGAGAGCCATGAAACCCACGTCATGGCCCGGCAGGCCGGCCATCGGCCCCTTCTGCCCCCAGCCGGTCAGCGAGGCCACCACCAACCGGGGGAAGCGACGAACGAGCGCCTCCGGGTCAAGGCCCAGCCTCGCCATCACCCCGGGCCGAAAACTCTCCACCAGCACATCCGCTTCGTCACAGAGGGCGAGGAGACGCTCGCGGTGCGCAGGCTCCCGCAAGTTCAGCGCGATGCTGCGTTTCCCCCGGTTCAGTGCCGCAAACCACGCCCCGACCTCGTTGCCGTCGAGGTGCAGGGTCGGCGGGAGGTGCCGGAGGTAGTCGCCCCCGGCGGGGTCCTCCACCTTGAGCACGGTGGCGCCGAGGCCTTGCAGGCACAGAGTAGCGAACGGCCCGGGCAGGAGGCGGCTGAGATCGAGCACACGCACCCCGGCGCCCTATCCGGTCGGTTAGTTCGGCGGAATGGAGCCGCCGGAGCCGACCGCCCGACCGATCTTCGTGGTGAGCGACTCCACGGGCGATACGGCCACGCGCGTAGCGCGGGCCGCGCTGCGTCAATTCGAAGGCGCGAACAACCCCGTGCAGGTCTTCGCCAACGTGAGCGACCGGGCGATGCTCGAGCGCATCCTCAAACAGGCCGCGCTCCAAGGGGCCTTCGTCGTCACCTCGCTGGTGAGCGCTGAACAGCGTGCGCTCGCGAACGAGTTGTCGAAGGCCTTCCGGATTCTCCAGATCGACGTGATCGGCAGCCTCATCACCGGCCTGTCGGGTTGGCTCGGCGCTCAACCCCAGTCGCTGCCCGGTCTGCTTCACCGCACCGATGCCGAATATTTCAGGCGGATCGAGGCCGTCGAGTTCACAGTGAAGCTCGACGACGGGAAAGACCCTCGCATGCTGCCTTTGGCCGACATCGTGCTGGTCGGGGTTTCACGCACCTCCAAGACTCCGCTCTCGGTCTTCCTCGCCTACAAGGGCTACAAGGTTGCCAACGTGCCGATCGTGCTCGACCACGAGCCACCGCCAACCCTGTGGGAGGTCGATTCCAAGCGCGTCTTCGCCCTGACGATCGACCCGGAGAGCCTTCAGCAGATCCGCCGCCAGCGCCTGAAAACCATGCGGCTGCGCGAAGCATCCTCCTACGGCGATCTCGACTACATCCTCGCGGAGCTGGAGTACGCCGAAGGGCTGTTCAAACGGAATCGCCAGTGGCCCGTGATCAACGTCACCCGGCGGGCGGTCGAAGAAACAGCGCAGCTCATTCTGGCTCATCTCAGCGGCGAGGGTGTGATCAACGACCGCCGCGAGGTGGGTCAGCTATGATGTGCAGGGCCGACCGGTGATCGAGAGCGTCAGCGACAAATACAAAGTGCTGGAGAAGCTGGGCGAAGGCGCCACGGCCACGGTGTACCGCGGGCAGCATCTGGCCATCGGCAAAGACGTAGCCATCAAGGTGTTGCACCCCCATCTCAGCTCCTCGAGCCGCTATCGCGAGCGGTTCAACCGGGAGGCGCGCGCCTGCGGACGCCTCTCGCACCAGAACATCGTGTCGATCCTCGACTACAGCGGCCAGAACGCGGAGGACTGCTACATCGTCACCGAGCTGGTGGTGGGGGCCACGCTGCTCCAACTCATTGAGGAGCACGAGAAGATCCCGAGCGAGATTGTGCTCCTCGTGGGCATCGAGCTGGCCAACGCCCTCGCCTTCGCCCACGCTGCGGGGATCATCCACCGTGACCTGAAGCCAGAGAACGTGATGGTCCGCCGGGACGGCGTGATCAAACTCATGGACTTCGGCGTGGCGCGGGTGGCCGACGAGGGGCAAATCACGCTCGACGGCTCGCTCTTGGGCAGCCCCGCCTACATGAGCCCCCAGCAAGCCGTGGACGACCCGCTCGACGGCCGCAGTGACCTGTTTTCGCTCGGCACGGTTCTGTTCCATGCGGTGACGGGGCACATCCCCTTCGCGGGAAGCAACGCCAGCATCATCCTCCGCAACATCATCGACGGCCAGCGCGCCGAGGTGTTGGAGTTGAATCCCGAGGCGGCGCCCGAGCTCGCCGCCGTGGTCGACATGCTGCTCCAGACCCGTGCGGAAGACCGGTACGCCGACGCGGACAAGGCCGCCGACGCACTGCGTTCCGCGTTGGAGGAGTCGGCCGTGCCGCTCGACGACCCCCGGATCAACATCCGATCGTGGCTGGTCAACCCTCGAGAGGTGGAAGACGCACTCCAGGCCCACCTGCAAACCACCCTGCTGGCACGTGGGAAAGCCCGCCTCGCAAACGGCGACACGGTCGGCGCGCTGCAGCTGTTCAATCGCCTGCTCGCGCTCGACGAGAACCAAGCCGAGGTGATGGAGCTGATCCAAGCCCTCCACACGCCGAACTCCCGGCGGCCGCGGGTGGGCCTCG
>CANKOI010000138.1 GCA_947484175.1 Deltaproteobacteria bacterium | reverse complement strand
TCGTCGCCTTCGTCGGGCACGGAGAGCGCACCCCCCGGCCGATCGCCGCCCGGTGAATAGGTCGTGGCCAAACCGGGCGAGGACGCCCACACCACGAGGTCGCCGGGGGGCAGTCCATCGGCGACATAGGCGCCATCGCTGCCGATCGGCTCGGTGAGCACCTGTTGCGTGCTGTAGGCGATGAGGGTGCCGCCAGCCACCGGTCCGTCCGTGCCGCTCACTCGCCCGGAGACCCGGATGCCGTCGAGGAGGGGCAGGGTGGCGAGGTCCACCGGCGCTCCGGGCGTGAGCGTGACCCCCTCCCCTGCCGCTGCATCGTAGGCAGGACCTCGCCATTGGTCGGGCCACCCCGCCGCTTGCACATACACCAAGAAGTCAGAACCTGCGGGGTCGGCGTCGAGGCCGACGAGAAAGAAGGCGCCGTCGGCGTCGGAGACCGTCTCGCGGAGGATCAGTGAGGTGCGCGGCTCGGCGCCGTACACCACGACGCGGGCGCCCTCGATGGGCTGGCCAGCGAGGTCGGTCACCCGCCCGGAAACCTCGGCGCCGACGGAGAGCGCGTCATCCACCCCGCTCACCACGGTGTCCCTGCCGGACAGCAGCACCGATTCGGCCTCGCAGGCGTCCCACTCGCCGCCGTAGAAGCGCTCGCCGTGCGGGTCGGCGTTCGCGGGCAGAAAGCGCACCCGGTAGCGGTCGGCGGGCAGCCCTTCCACGGCCCAGTCGCCCCCGTTGCGGGTCGTGGCCGAGCCGTAATTGAAACGCGAGTCGTAGACGATCACGGTGGCGCCCACCACGGGCTCACCTTCGGCGCCGAGGAGCGTACCGCTCAGCTCAGCCGCGTACGTGATCGATAGCCACCACATCCGGCCCCTCCGCCGGCTTCGCACCGATCCCCGCCGCCCGCAGTCGCTCGACCACGCCGGTGGAAACCTGCTCGTCCACTTCCACACGCAACCGCGCCCGATCGATCTGGTGCCAGCCCACGACGCAGGCCACCCCCTCGCCAAACCCGGACGCTGCCGTGCTCACCAGCGTGACCGAGTCGGCGGTCGGTGGGCGCTGCTGCACCCAGGCCATGGCCGCCTCCAGCGAGAGCTCCCGAGGGCGCCCGCGCTCCACCCCGCACGACAGCAACGCCGCCAGCGCCGCCACCATCGAGGTCGAGGAGCCCGGCAGCAGCGTTCCGATGGTGGACGCCGCCGCTGCAGACACGAAGAGCCACCGGTGGGGAACGCGATGGTCGAGGGCAAGAACGCGGAGGGTACGGGTGGCGGTGCCCGGACTCCCCACAATGACCGTCCACGCCGCCACCTTCGGCCAAAGGCTGAGCCCAAAGAACAGGGCGGCGCAAAGAGCCACGGCAGCGAGCGAGGCGATGCGCCCCACCTCGGGCATGACGAGACCCGCCAACGCCGCGATCAGGGCACCGCCCGCCGCGATGAGCACGTTGCCATCGCCAGGCAGCCGCGCGGGGTGGCCGAATACGCGGGCGGGGAGGCCCGCCGCGGAGAGTCGATCGGCGAGCGCCTGCATCCCGGCGCGGGCCCTCGCGCCGTGCAAGCGGGGGCGCACCGGAACGCCAACGCTGGAATTCGTGTCGATCACCACGCCATCAGCATACCGCGGGGCCGGCGAGCTTGCCGAAGGTGCACGAACCCCGTAGGATGGCGGCCGTTGCTGAGGGTGTCGGGGATGCGTTTCCGCGGAACAGAGTACACGGGCAAGGGCCAGATCATCGCAATCATCGACAGCGGCGTAGACGTTTCGGATCCCCGCCTGCGCGGCGCCAGTCTCACGGGCTGGAACATTCAACTCAACGCCACCGCGCATGCGCTGTTGGCGTCGGACTTCGTGGACGAGAACGGCCACGGAACCGAGATCGCCGCGGCCGTGCACGCCGTGGCCCCCCACGCTCAGCTGATGTGCATCAAGATCATGGACGCGCGACTGCGCACCAGCGCCGACCTGATGGCCGCGGCCATCGAGCTGGCGGCCAAGAACGGCGCTGGCGTGATCAACCTGTCGCTCGGCACGCCCAACATGGGCAAGGCCCTGCTGCTCCGCGACTGCTGCGCCAACGCGGTGGAGAAGGGAGCGGTGGTGATCGCGGCGGCGCACCCGAAGGGCGAACGTGCCTACCCGGCCGACCTGCCCGAAGCGGTGGGCGTGGCGAGCCACCCGGACTGCCCGCCCGAGAAGTTCTACTATTTCGCGCCGCACCGCTTCCCGGCCCGTGAGTGGGGAGCCCTGTCGGGCAAGTTCATCGGCCACGGGTACACGTCCGCGTCGGCGAGCGGAGCCCCAGGGGTGTACAAGGGCTCGGGCCTCGCCACCGCGAACCTGAGTGGGCGCATCAGCTGTCTGCGCGAGGCGCTGCCCTCCGAGTCGCCGGTGAACCTCATCGAGCACCTGCGTCAGTTGGCGCTCACTCCGGTTCCCGAGATCGGGTACGCGTGACCCTCTTCTTCGTGGCGGCCGCCGTGGCGAGTCCCATGGAATTCTACGGCTTCGGCGCGCGTAAGATGGGGCGTGCCGGTGGCGGCGTGGCGCTGTCGGAAGGGCCGGAGTCGATCCTGCAAAATCCGGCCGCGCTGCCGGGGCAGACTCATCCGCAGCTCTCAGTCGGCTTTGTCGGTGTGGACAGTGAGTTCCTGCCCATCCCGGCCGTGTGGTGGGACACCAATCGGGATGGCGAAGTGAACAGCGCCGACCCGCCCTTGGAGATGGGACCGGACTACGACCCCGTTCAGGGCCTGATGGTGGGCGTGACCCGCCCGATCGGCGACCACTTCTCCTTTGGAGCCGGCTTCTTCCTGCCGACCGACCGCCTCCTGCGGCTCCAGACCTTCGAACCGCAGCTCCCCACGTACTTTCTCTACGAAAATCGCGCGCAGCGGTACGAGCTCTCGCTGGGCGCGGGCGTACGGCCCAAGTGGGGGCTGAGTGTGGGCGGCGGGGTGCAGGTGATCCCCCGCGCCAGGTACCGGCTCTCTGCCACCCTCGACTTGCAGGTACAGGAGGCGAGTGAGGGAGACGACAGCGCCGACGACGTGTTGGCCGTGGGGCTCGACGTACACGCCATGGAGCTCGACCTCGTGCCCGGATTCGCCCCGATGGTGGCCCTGCACTGGGACGCCGGAGAGGCCTTGCCGGCCCTCGACGGGCTGGAGATTGGCGCCTCCTGGCGGGGTGACGCCGGGCTGCCGGTCGACGTGGACATCGACCTGCAGGTGAACGCCGGCACCGGCGCCATCGGCGACCTCGACCCCACCACGCTTCCACTCGTGGCAGCGCTGAGCCTCGGCGTGTTCGATCACTACACGCCGAGCCAGCTCAATCTCGGGGCCGCCTACACCTTTGCCGACACGTTCCTGCTCACCGCCGATGTCAAACGCACCGCCTGGGACGAGATGACGCCGAGCATCGCGAGCGTCACCCATCTCACCGTGGAGGGGAGCGGCTTGGCCATCGAGGATGGGTCTGCCGAGGATGGCAACCCCTATTCGGTGGTGCTGGAACCCACGTGGTCCCCGCGCGTCGGCGCCGAGCTGCGGCTGCCCCGGTTCACACTTTGGCCTCGGTGGGGGGAGTGGGAGATCGACGTGCGCGCCGGCTTCGGCTTCGAGCCCAGTCCGTTGGTGAGCCAGTCCAGCGCCACGGCGCTGCTCGATGGGGATCGCACCCTGTTTGCCGTGGGGCTCGGCTTCGAACACGACGACCCGTTCCGGAAACCAGGAAAGGAGCGCCGGGTTCGCCTCGACGGCTTCTTCCAGTACCACATCGTCGCCGCCGGCTCGCTCGATCGCGGGGCGCCCGAAGAACCCACGGCGGGTTATTCGGTCGACGGCTCCGCGATCCCGGTCGGGGGCCACCTTCTGGCCGCCGGCGTGCAATGGGGTCTCGAGTACTGAATGGATGGTGCGCTCGCTGACCTCTGCGCCTGGGCCGCCACGCTGCGTGTGAGCGCCGTGCCCCCGGATGTGCTGGAGGCCGCCCGCTGGCAGCAGGTAGGGCTCGCCGGCGCCGCGAAACAGCTCGCCGCGATGCCGTCGTTGTCGGGCCGCGGAGAGGGCGCCGTGGGCCAGGTGTCCCGCTTCTTGGCCGTGCCCTTCGACGACCACCTGCCTGGCGGACGAACCGGCGCGGGCGGCGGTCCGGCCGGCTGGGAGGCCGCCCGGGGCTCGCTGGGCGATCTGCTCGTGGCCATGGTCGCTGCCAACGAGGTCGCCGGCCGGGTGGGGCTCGCCACCACGTTTAGGCGGGCGCCGGGAGCGGTAGACCTGCTGGTGCCCCGAGTCGCCGCCGCCGTGGTGCGCGCCCGGCTCGCGGGAGCCGGCGCTTCTGAGCTGGAGCGTGCCGTCGGGAGCGCTCTGGGCGGAGCCGCCGGCGTCACGCCGTCGGAGGCGGCGAGCGGCGCGGCCGCGGCCGCGGTAGCGGCCGGGCGCAGCGAGCCCGGCGAGCTGGGCGGCGACGCCCTGCCGGCGCTCGCCCCGCCCTCGCGGGCGTGGCTCACGCGCCACCTCGCGGTCGGGCGCTTCCCCGGCCTGCCGGCCACCACCGTGGCGCTCGATGCGCTCGACACCATCCTCGGTCGGCATCTCCGCGCCGGCGAGAAGCGCCTTCGGCTCGATCAGGTGGAGCGTATCGAAGTTCGGGTGGCCTTCGGCGCGGAGGGGGCCGACGAGGGCGGGGGGGGCCTCGCGGCGCCCTCTCTGGGCGCCTACTCCCTCTCCGAGGCGATGGCGCTGCTCGTTGCGCACCACGAGCTGACCGTGGGCTGGCTTGAGGCCGGTGCGTCCGGCGAGCGCTGCGCCGACGTGGCCGGGGTGTGCAAACGGGTGAGCGTGGTCCACGACTGGAAGCTGTCGGCGCGGAAGGCGCTGGCCCTCGCCGATGCGTTGGGGCCGGTCCTCGGCGGGCGCGGGCGAGGCGGCGCGATCCGGGCCGGGCTCTCACGCATGAAGGGCCTCCCCGACGGCGATGCTGTGCTGGCCGTCCTGCGCGAGCGCCCGTTGTCGCTGCTCACGGGCCTCGGCCGGCAAGGGGGGCTGGAAGCCTGCGCGCTGGAGAGCGCCGCCGTGTGGCCCACGGAGCTGAAGCTGTACACCACCCGCGGCGGCTGGTGGCCGGAGCGCAGGCGCGTCGCCACCGGTTCTGGTCCCGACCTCGAAGCCGCGGCGCGAGGCCGCTTCGGGAACGAAACCGCCGCTACGGCGCTGAGCACCCGCCCGCTCGACATGTCTGCTCGTGAATTCGTCTCCGAGCTCTTGGCGTGATCACCGCCCTTCACGCCCTCAACGAGCTGGCCGCGCTCGTTCACGGCGGCGCTCTGCTCACCTTCGCCATCCTGATCAACGCACGGCGCGCGATTCCGCATGTGCGCACCGAGGATGTGGTGCGGGTGTACCGGGCGTTCGGCGCGGGCATCGGCCTTTCGTTGGGGGCGTTCGTGCCCACCGACCTGTTTCGCCATGTTCACGCGGTCAACCCCACGCTCTCGCTGCCGCACTCGCTCGCCCTTCGTTTCGATACGGCCGACCACAGCTTGCTCAGCGTGCGAATGGTGCTGCTGCTCGCGGTGTGGGTGAGCTATGTGTGGCTTGAGGTGTGGACGGTGGAGCCCACGAGAAAACTCGACAAGAATGGCGCGGTGGACGACGCGGTGGCCTACGAGGCGGCGGCCACGCGCGTGGGCCGGCATCTGGCAGTGAATGCGATGCTGTTCGCGGGCGTGGTGGTGTGCGGCGCGCTCACCCGGAGCTGGTCATGACGGTCCCCCAAGCCATGGCGCCGTGGCATGCCGGCGAGTGGGTGTTCCTCTTGCTCTCCAACGTGATCATCTTCTACTTCTGCGCCCCGAAGATTCTCGTGGATGTGCGGCGGTGGCTCGGGCGGAAGCCGCAGGGGTCGTGAAGTTGCGTGAGCGGCGGCATGTTGCGCGGCGCGGATCACGAGCGCGTCCCAGAACGACACGGAGTCCAGTCGGTTGAGGTCCACGGACGGGCAACGGACGACCGACGGCGTGCAGTTGACGGCTAGTGCGACCGAAGTCGATGGGTGAGCCGCCACCCTACGACTTCGGTCGCGCGGCGCGACACGGGAGGAATTAGGGGATGATTTCGCCATTGCGGCTGGCCAACGGAGCCACTGCCGCGATCCCCTCAGTCAGGCACGGAGGCCTGCCTCCCTGCGAGGTTGAACGCAGAGGCGATGACAAGCTCGTAGCCATTGGTGAAGCCGATGGTGGATCTGCCGCGGGCACGGGCGATTGACGCCCTCTTCGTCGCCGAACATCCGGGAACGATGACCAGATCGAGGGCCGCGCACGTTTCTGCCGCACTGCCGGCCGCGCTCGTCACGGCTGTCACCCCCCCACCTCCCGCAGCGCCTCAGGCCTCCCATCCACGAACGCAAGCAGGTCCTGCCACGCAAACCAGCGCTCGGTGTCCGACGTTTCCGTCCTCGGATCGGCCTCCGCGAACCTTCTGATCCGCTCCACAGCCTCCGGCGCATCGAGCTCCGCCATCGCGTCCGCGACCGGTCCCAACTTCGTGAGCAGCGCCTGTTTCCACTCCGACTCCTCGAGGCAGCGGCGCGCGAGCATCCCGGAACGCTCGGCGTCCATCGTCACCACATTCGCCGGGAGTCCGAAGGCTTGGTCGATCCCCCACGGCAGGAGCCACCACCGCCCCGCCGCCGGCTCCAGGTAAAGGAGGAAGTTGTTGGCGTTCAGCGCGTAGCCGTCCACCGCCGCAATCGCGTACTCCACGGTGAGCTCCGTGAGCAGGGCGTCGGCATCGAAACGCGCTTCGAGAACCGGCAGCAGCGCCGGCGCCGTGTCGATCTCCACCACCAAGTCACGCAAGGCCCCCCGACCATCCCCCTCCCCGTCCTCCTCTATCTCGAACGCACCCACCCCTTCGGGGGTGAGGTCGCCGAGCCCGCTGCGGTCGAAGAGCCAGCCATCGGGCTCCTCGAAGGCCCGCTCGAGGAACTGCTCGTCCAGCGTCTCGACAAGGCTGTAGAGCCCGAAGTCCTCGCCGTCGACCTCCACACACGCGAACCCCTGTCGCGGGGCGGGCACCCCGAGTCTGGCGTACAGGTCATACGCGAGGTGCGCCGCGAGCATCGTGCGATCGCCGACCATGCTGTCGAGCCTGAGCCGTCGAAGCCCGTGGAAGGTCTCGTCCTCGTGAAACTCGTGGAAGTCGATCTTGAACGACGCTTTCTCTTCCAGCGTGCGGAACGAGGTGTTGCCTTTCAGATCGAGCCCCACCTCCCATTCCTCGCCGCTCCACCCGAACGTGGCTGGAACGTCCGGCCCGGCCTCCGAGGCGACTGCGGGCAGAGCGTTGCGCGCCTCCTCGGAGAGCGTCAGCGAGAACGTCGGAATGGCCTCTGTGAAGGGAAAGCCGGGCGCGTCCGGCTCCAGCGTGTCGTCGGTGCACGTGGGGGCCGGGGTGCAGGCGAGGAGCAGCAGGAAGGTCACAGGCGCGGGTTCCACTCCCGCACCGCACGCCGCACCCGCCGCACGGTCCCCTCCCCCCACAGCTCGCGAATCGTGTCCGCCACCTCGTCCACCAGCGGGCGTTGCGCGCCCCCCAGACAGGGAAACAGCCGCGCCGGCGGGAGTCCGAATCGTTCGCCGAGCTTACGGCTCACCGCCGTGAGCAGCAGCTGTTCCGACCCGAGGTCCACGACCACGAGGGGAAAGAGCCGGCAGGGCATCGGCTTCAGGGTGCCGCGGGGGCGCGCCGTCGCGTCTTCAAGGGCGTGCAGGCCGCAGCTCAGGCCCCGCTCGTCGCGCATCGCGAAAATGCAGCGGCGGTCGGCGCGCACCAAGCTGCCCTCCTCGAACGTTTGGGGAGCGCCCCC
>CANKOI010000137.1 GCA_947484175.1 Deltaproteobacteria bacterium | reverse complement strand
TCAGGCAGGCGCGCTGCGAAGCTCTCCCACGGCGCAGGATCGCCGGCCTCGAGCGCGCGCGCCACCTCGGGGAGCACGGTCGTGTTGTGTTTGAGCACCTCGTGGCGGATTCCCGCGAGGAGGCGGGCCGCCTCGTGCCACGAGTCCGGCGCCGCCGCGAGCAGCTCCGCGAGCGTGCGTCCGGAGCGCCGCCATCCCCACCAAACGGCGGGCACACCGAATCCGAGCAGCGCCACGCCTCCGAACACCGCGAACAACCCCCGCCGCCGTCGTTCCACCTCCGCGCTGAGCGCCTCGGCGGCCTGACGGTAGGGCGACCTCGGGGTGGCCTTCACGAAATAGGCAGCAAGCTCGTTGCGGGTGGTGGTCCAGTCGCCGATGTCGCCAGCGAGGCCAGCTAAAAGGTAGTGCGCATCGGCGTACCCCAGCTCCGCGGCCCGCGCGAGATGCCGGCGGCGCTCGTCGCGGTCGATTGCCTGGGCCGCAAGGTTGCACCAGATGTCGGCTTGTGCAGGCTCGGCTTCCAGCGATCGCCGCCAGAGGGCCACCGCCGCGGCCAGATTCCCGGCCTCCTGCTCGAGCCCGGCCCGCAAGTTCAGCAGCGGGGGGTGGCGAGGCGCGAGACCGAGGGCGGCGTCGAGCTCCACCAGCGCCTCCGAACGCCGGCCGAGGTCGAGCAGCACCGTTCCCACCTTCCAGCGGTGGGCGGCCTCTTCGGAGACAAGCAGCGCGGGGTTCAGCACGGCCACGGGAATGGGCGGCGCTTCCCGCCTCAGCGATTCGAGCCGGCCGCGAGCGTCGGCAGCCCACTCACCGGACGGCTCGTGGCTGATCACCGCGGTCAGAGAGTCGGCGGCCTCGCCGAACTGCCCCTCCGCCTGCTGCACCAGCGCCAAACGGTAGCGGAGGGCGGCGTCGCCGCTGCGAAGTCGCACAGCGGCTGCGAGCTCGCGGAGGGCCTCGGTGTTGCGACGCCCGCCGTAGCCGTCGGCGAGGAGCCGACCGAGGCGGGCTCTGGCCTCGGCATCGTTGGGGGCGAGGCCCCGGGCGATGCGGGCCTGTAGCTCGGCGCCAGCCCAGTCTCCGGAACTGAGCAGCGCATCGGCGTAGCGGCCGTGCGCCTCCGACGTGTTCGGGGCACGGGCCACAAGCTGGCCGGACAGGGCCAACGCAGCCGCCGTGTCGTTGGTGGCCAACGCCACATCCACCCGCGAAGCGAGGTCGTGCTGCGCGAGGGGCAGGGGCGTGTCGGCGCCGAGGTCCACGAGGGCGGCGGCGGCTTCCACCTCGATTCGGTCGAGCCGCTCGCGCACCCCGGCCCCCGCCGCGCCGTCCGGAAAATGGGTGACGTAGGCTCGCAACAGGAGCTCGGCGTGTGCCGGGTCTGCATCGACCAGCGCCAACAAGGTGTCGCCGTCGGGCTCCTGCGCCTGCAAGAGCCGTAGGTAGGTGTCCCAGGCGTCGTTCGCTCCCTCGAGGTCGCTGAGCCGGGTGAGGATGCGGGTAGCGTGCAGCCAAGGTCCCGGGTCGCCGAGCCGGACCACTTGCAGTTCACGCCACGCCGCAAGGGCCGCTTCCGGCCGCTCAGCCTCCAGCAGGGTGGCGAGCGCTTCGAGTACATCGGGGTCTCCGCGCGAGGTCCGGTACAGTTCCTCCGCGGCCGCGGGCATCGCCTGAGCCTCCAGGGACCGCCCCAGTCCGAGCAACGCCGGCACAAAACGAGGGTCCTGCTCCAACACCAAACGGTAGAAGCTACCAGCCGTAGCAAACCTACCCGCCGCCTCCTGCTCCTCGGCCCGCGTGTAGATGCCGCGCGCCGCCGGAGCGAGCGCATCTAAGGGGTCGGCCCCGGCCCATCCGGCCACCAACAACCACCAGGCGCTCATCCTTGCGGCCCTAATCTCAGAGCGCCGCCTCGATCGCCTCGCGGACCAGGGCGTCGTCGGGCACCGTCACCCGGCCGGCCACTCGCAGGTCGCGCCCGATCACCAAAACCAAGGGATACTGCCCACCCGTGAGCGTGGCCGTGAAGCCGACCGTGTCGCTCACGATCGGCTGGTCCTCGATCGCCCAGCTCTCCGCCCAATACTGGAGGTCGTCGGTGTCCGGCACGCTGCCCTCGAGGTCCTCAGCGAGCACGGTCAGGTACACAAATCCCTGATCCCCGTAGTCGTCTGCCGTTTCTTGCAGCTCGCGGGCGAGGTCCTGGCAGGGCTGACACCAGATGGTGCTCACGTCGAGCACCCAGACGTAGCCGTAGAATTGCCACAGATCCACTTCCTCGCCGTTCTGGTCGGGCAGAAACTGGCGCTCCACCAACTCCCCGTCCTCATAACCTTCGCCTTCGATGGCCGGCAAAGAATCGGCGGCCGGCCAAGCGTTTTCAGGGGGAGTGTATCCGTTGTCCACCTTCTCGCCGTCCGGTGTCGTCAGCACCGGGATGCACGCAGCGAGGATCAGGTACACCATCTCACCATCCTATCCGTTGACGCCCGCGCCGGCGCGGGTGACGCGGCTGCAACATGCCCGATCGGCTCACCCCTGCTTCCCTCCTCGCCAGCTACCACGCCCACCACCAGCCGCGGGAGCGCTGGCTGATCGGCGGAGAGTACGAGCGAGCTCTGGTTCGTGGCGATGGGAGCGCGGTTGGCTACCACGAGGCCGACGGCATCGCGTGGCTGCTGCGCGGGTTGCGCGACCGGCTGGGCTGGGCGGAGAAGCACGAAGGCGAGCACCTCATCGAGTTGCGCGGAGAGGGCGCGTCGATCACGCTGGAGCCGGGCGGTCAGGTAGAGCTTTCGGGCGCCCCGATGCGAACCCTCGCGGCGCTGGCAGCTGAGGTCACGCGAAATCGCAAGGTGCTCTACGAGCTGGTCGAAGGGCACGACTTACACTGGATCGCCGCCGGCCTCACGCCCTACGCACGCATCGAAGACATCGCGTTCATGCCCAAGGGGCGGTACGCCATGATGCAACAGTTCCTCCCCCAGTACGGCGACCTCGCGCATTGGATGATGAAAGGAACGTGCTGTGTGCAGGTGAATCTCGACTTCGACAGTGAAGAGGACTGCGCCCAAAAGTTTCACGCCTCCCTCGACCTCGCCCCGCTCAACGTGGCCGCCTTCGCCAACTCCCCTTTGGGTGAGGGCCGTGAGCTGGGGTGGATGAGCTACCGGGGGCACATCTGGTCGCGGGTGGACCCCCGGCGCACCGGCTTCCCCGCAGCGGTGAGCCGCCAGTACTCCCACGCCGCTTGGGTGGACTACCTGCTCGACACGCCGATGATGTTTCACTACCACGGCGGCCGTTGGCGCCCGAGCGAGGGGCGCACCTTCCGCTATTGGATGACCGAGGGCATCGAGGGGCAATTTCCTACGCTCGAAGATTGGGCGCTCCACCAGACGAGTGTGTTTCCCGAGGTGCGGGTCAAACGCACCATCGAGATTCGCAGCGCCGATGCCGTGCCCCTCGACCTCTCCGTGGCCTTCTGTGCGCTGTGGACAGGGACGCTGTACGGTGCGCTCGCCGAAACGCGAGACTTCGCCACCGCGTTCACCGCGGCCAACGGAGGACGCACCCGGGAGGAAGGCTTCGCCTACGCCTCGCTGCTGGGTCTCGCGGGTGATTGGGGCGGGCGACCTCTGGCGGCGTGGGCCTCAGAGCTCGGCGCTATCGCGCAGAGAGGGCTCGCCGCCATTGGCGAGGATGTGTCGCTCCTCGACCCCTTCCTTGCCGTAGCCGAATCCGGCGACTCGCCGGCGGCAAGGCTCCTGAGCGCCTTCCGAATCGACCCCTCCCCCCAAAATGTGCTGCGGGCTGCGGCATACTGAAGCGGGCTGCGCGGAGTCTCTCACCCCGCCAGCTCGGCCAATCGTGCGTCCAAGTGCGCGATGTCTGCTCGAAGCTGCGTGTGCAAGGCGGGGATCGCGGCGCGCAAGGCCTCCAAGCGCCGCGGGTCGAGGTCGCTGGTGTAGGCGTGGTGAAGAAAATGTCGGAAAGCCAAGAAATCACGGAGCATCACCACAGCGTCTCGCGACAACAGCGGCGGGCGGACCCCCGGCACGTCCCTCGCTGCGCCCTCAAGCAGTTCCCGATGAGAGCCAGGCCCCGACGGAACCCCGCCCTCGAACATGCGGGTGCAACGTTCGATCAGGGACTCAATCGCCACGTACACATGGTGCAGAGCCAAGGCGCCTAAGGCAGCCGCTCCGGGTGAATCGGCGAACGGGCCGAGGCTCTGGACGCGGTGGAATTGCGCCTCTGCGGCGGCCCAGTCGTCGGTCACCTGCCCGCGCAGCCGGGCAAACTCCACCCTCACAGCGCCCGGCCTTCCGTCCGGATGCGCCCGAGGAGGGAGGGCCCGGCCTCTTCCATCCTCACCAAGTCGACGTCGGCTCCGAGCACGTGCATGAGCTGGCCAATCGCAGCGAACGTACGCTCTGGTGGTAGCCCCGCCACCGCCAGATCGACGTCGCTGTCCTCGTGCGCATCCCCGTGTGCGAGCGAACCGAACAGCACCACTTCAGTGACGGTAAACTCGTCTCGAAGCACGGCGGCGGCGGCGGGAAGCCGCGCCATCAGCGCCTCGATGCGTGCCGCAGCGCGCTGCGAACGCACAAGGGCGGCGGCGTCGTGGCGGAGAGCGATGTCGCGGAGGGCGGAATCCATGGCTCCACTATAGCGCAACGGGATGGGGCACCGCCCGTGGACAGGAGCCCCCCGGGCGAGCATAGTGATCCCGCTTCCATGAAGCAGCGCCTCCACCGCCTCCGCCGCCGGTACGACGACAGCCTGCTTTCCACCGTTGGCGTGCGCCCCGCAGCGGCGCTGCGCGCTGTCTTCGCTGCCGGGTACGGACTCGCCGAAGTGCGGCGCGACGTGTTGGCGGGGCTCGTGGTCGGCGTGGTGGCGCTGCCCCTGTCCATGGCCCTGGCGATCGCGAGCGGCGTTGCGCCTCAGCACGGCCTGTACACCGCAATCGTAGCGGGAGCGGTGATCGCCGTGCTCGGCGGCTCGCGCATGCAAGTCAGCGGCCCAACCGCCGCCTTCGTCGTTCTGCTGGCGCCAGTAGCGCGGGAACACGGCCTTGCCGGGCTGATGATCGCATCGATGATAGCGGGCGTGGTGCTGATGGGGCTCGGACTCGCCCGCATGGGCCGCCTCATCCAGTTCATCCCTCACCCGGTGACCACCGGTTTTACCGCCGGCATCGCCGTGGTGATCGCCACCCTCCAAGCCTCGGACTTCCTTGGGCTCAACGCCGGCCCCCTGCCGGACGCGTGGCCGGAAAAGCTGACGGCCCTGACGCGGGCCCTGCCCAATGCGCACCCGGCCGACGTGGCGGTGGGCGTGGCGACGATGGCGGTGTTGCTCGTCTGGCCGCGGTTCACGCACCGTGTGCCGGCGCCGCTGGTGGCGCTGTTGGCCGCCACAACCTGGGTTCCGCTGCTGGGCCTGGAGGTGGCCACTGTGGGGTCACGATTCGAAGGCGGCATCCCCTCTGTCCCTCCCCTACCGGCGTGGCCATGGGCAAGGCCTCGAAGGCGGCCTGACCGTCGACTTGCTGCGGGAGCTCTTCCCGGCCGCGTTCTCCATCGCGATGCTCGGGGCGATCGAGTCTCTGCGCTCGGCGGTGGTCAGCGACGGCATGTCGGGAACGCGCACAGACCCCGACGCTGAGCTGTTCGCACAGGGCGTGGGGAATGTCGTAGCACCTTGTTTAGGCGGCTTTGCGGCAACCGGGGCGATAGCGCGCACCGCCACCAACGTGCGGGCCGGCGCACACTCCCCGATCTCTGCCGTCGTGCATTCCCTGTTTGTCCTGTTGGCTGTGCTGGCGCTGGCGCCCCTGCTAGCGTTTCTGCCCATGGCTTCGCTCGCGGCCCTGCTGCTCGTCGTTGCGTGGAACATGAGTGACGCCCGCCACCTCCTTCGAGTGGTCAGGATTGCACCGAAAAGCGACGTTTTCGTGCTCCTCACCTGCTTCACCCTCACGGTCCTGTTCGACATGGTCATTGCGGTGACGGTGGGCGTCGTGCTTGCTTCCTTCCTGTTCATGCGACGAATGGCAGAGATCTCAGGGGCGCGGCTGACCGAGGGTGAACACCCGGCGCTTCGCTCTCCGCTCCCAGCCGGAGTGCTCCTCTACGAAATTCGAGGCCCACTGTTCTTCGGCGCCGCGGAGAAGGCGATGGGGGGCCTCGCGAACGTAGCCGCGAACTGCCGGGTGGTGATCCTCGATGTGAGCGCGGTGCCCGCCATGGATGCGACCGGATTGGTGAATCTGGAGTCCGCGTTGGCGCGCCTCACTGCCGGCGGGGTGCAGGTCGTTGTCACCGGCCTTCAGGAGCAACCTGAGCGGCTGCTGAAGCAGGCTGGACTGCTTGAGGGGTGCATTCAGGAGGCGACATTGCCGGCGGCCATTGCCCACGCTGGGAGGCTCGCGCGCTGAGCGAGCGACAGCGGGCGCCGCCCCACCGGACCACGGGGCCGGCTACACTGCGCACGCCGCCGGGATTCGTCTTGACCCTACCCTCCGCCCCTCACCCCTCGCTGCTTGTAGCGTTGGCGGTCCTTCCGTTGGCTGCCTGCGGGCCCGCCGGAATCCAGGTCGGTGGTGACGCAACGAGCGACACATCCGCTGATACACCCAGCGATACATCTGGTCCGGTCGTCACTTGGTACGGGGATATTCAGCCGCTGGTTCAAACGTATTGCGAGCGATGCCACCGGGAAGGCGGGTTGGCTCCCTTCGTCCTGAACACTCCCGAGGCGGGCCAGGCCATGGCGCTGAGCATGCTCGACGCCATCGACGGCGGACGGATGCCCCCCGGCGCCAGCGACCCCGCATGCCGCGACTACGTCGGCTCCGAACGGCTTCACCTGCCCGTGGCGCAGCGCGACCTCCTCGCCGCCTGGATCGCAGACGACCTCCCCCTTGGCGACCCCGCTTCGGCGCCTGAGCCTCCCCCACCCGACGAGACCCTTGAACAGGTCGACCTCGAGGTGGCGATCCCGACACGCTACGTGCCTTCCTTCGCCGACCCCGAGAACCCGAACAACGAGTACCGCTGTTTCTATCTCGACCCAGGGCTCGAAGAGACCGCGTACGTTTCGGCGCTGCACCCGCGAATCGACAACGACGCGCTCGTGCATCACATCGTGCTGTTTTCCACCCCAGCCGGAGACCTGCCCGCCGACTACGACCCGGCCGTAGGGGAAGACTGCATCGACAACGTGGCCGGGAACATTCTCGGCATGATGGCAGCCTGGGCGCCGGGAATGTTGCCGGTGCGCTTCCCAGAGGGAGTGGGACTGCCCGTGCCCGCCGGAAATCTGATCGTCATGCAGGTGCACTACTACGCCTCCACGCCCGAAGTGGCCGCCGCTGGCGACGCCTCGGGGTACCAGTTCACGCTGACGCCCGACGTTGCGGAGGAGCTGAAGATGGCGCCCCTCGGGTGGCAAGACTTCACCATCCCTGCAGGAGACCCAGCGTACAGCAACGAGTTCGAGCTGGAAATCCCCAGTTGGACCCCATTTTCCTTGAACGCCTACGGCATGTTTCCGCACATGCACGTGCTTGGCACCGGCTACCACGCGTGGCTAGAGCACGAAGACGAAGACACCTGCTTGGTTCGCTCCGACCGCTACGACTTTGGCAACCAGCTCACCTACCAGTACCTTGAGCCTGCGGTGATTGCGCCCGGCGACCGGTTCCATTTCTCATGCACGTGGGACAACAGCGCCGAGAACCCCAACCAGACCCACAGCCCCCCCATCGACGTCGGCTACGGCGAACGGACGGACGAAGAGATGTGCTACGCGTTCACCTACCTCTCTGTCGCACCGTAAAGGCGGACTCAAAACGGCGACAGCCCCACCC
>CANKOI010000136.1 GCA_947484175.1 Deltaproteobacteria bacterium | reverse complement strand
GCGCGCGCCTCGACGGTGAGCGTGGTTGCGGCGCGGAGCGCCGCGCCGGCTCCGCGCCGGCGCGGGTCGTCGCGCTGGGGCGCGCCTTCTCGAAGCCCCCACGCCTCGGCGAGCGCGGAAATCGCCGCGCCCCAGGCTTCTGCATCGGGCGCACCCCACACGCGGGCGAGCCGCGCGAGCTCGGTCCGTAGCACTTCGGCGCCCGCGGTGTCGTTCCCAGCGGCAATTGGAAGCCACTGCTCGTTGGGGGCTCTACGAATTCCCTGTTCGCGCAGCCGCCGCGCCATCGCGGCCAGCTTCGGCGCCGGCAGCGCCCCAAGATCGAGCTCCATCAGGGCCACGAGCAGCGGCCGAGGTTCGTCGGGGTGCCCCGCGGCCCGAAGCGCGCTCATCAGCACCCGAGCGCCCGCCTGGGAGGCCAATGGCTCCCCCCGCGACAGCGCGTGAGGAATCCCCACCTCACCGAAGGCTCGCCGCACGAGGCCCGCATACGCGGGGAGGCCGGGGAAGGCGACCCAGATGTCGGCCGCCCCCACCCCGCTGTCGAGGAGGCGGCGAACAGCGTGGGCGATTCCTAAGACCTCAGTCTGAGGATCGGGCCACGTTTCCAGGGAGAGCCCCCGCGCTTCGGCGGGAGCTCCGGTTCCCCAGACATCCGTTGGATCCAGGCGCTCCTCGGCGACCTCACCCGAGGTGACTCCGAACTCTGGCCCGGCGACGAGCACGTGGGCGGTACCGTCTGCGATCAGGGCATCGAGGCAGGCACTCCTGAAGGGCCGCGTGGCCGACAGGGTGGGGGAGAGGCGGGCGCCGCCGTCGTCGACCCCGAAGTATTTCGGCTCTTCCTCCACGCCGTCAGCTCCGCACTCAAAGGAGATCACCACGTTCACACCGGCGACCTTCCAGGCCTTGGCCAGAGCAACCAGTACCTCTCGGTCGAGCGGAGCGGGATCCACCACATCGTCGATCACCACCAGACTCGACCTTCGCAACCACCCTGTCAGCGCCTCACCCGGTGCCCCCAACTCGATGATCAAGCGACGGAGACAGGTGTGCCGGGTGGTGAACGCGGGGTGCGCGTCGAGGCTGGCGGCCATGGAGCCAAACAGAGAACTGAGACGGGCGCCGCGCTCGCCGGGGAGCGAGGGGCGGCCTCCAGCCTCCCAGGCGAAGAAGGCTGCGGCTACGGCCGGGGAGGTGCGCTCGGTGGGGCCCGCTTCGCGGAGCCACGCGGGCGATCGCTCGACCGGGTTCGCCACCAGCCACAGACTCACGCCAGACTCTGTCCAAGGCGGATTCCCACCGGAATATCGAGCGGCAAGCGTGGCCAGAAGCTCCGTTAGGGTGGCGACCTCGGGCAGGAAGGAAGCGCCGTTCCGGTACTGGACAAACTCCTCCTGCACGGTGTGCTTTTTTCGCGCCGAGTCGGTGACGAAGAGGAAGTTGGGACGCCCCAGTCCGTCGACGCCAGCGTAGTGCTCGACGCGAAGAGCACGGCGGCGCCGATCGCGGGTACGCCCGAGAAGCAGGGTGACGGAACTCATGGCCCCACTCCGGTATCCACCGTTCCGAAGGGCACCGACCAAATTTTGGTCGTAAGCGAAAAATCTCACTCGCCGCGGGGAGCCGCCTGGAGAGTGGAGAGTTTGCGAAGAATCGCGCGGTTCGCCGCAAGAGGACCGCCCGCGAGCCAGTGCGGGCGATCGGGGAGGGCGCCGCGTGGGTGGTCGTTGAGTTGAACCCAGGGGGCAGCGCCCGCGCGCGCCGCCTCCAGCATCCGGCGAGCATGCCGCAGCTCCTCGGGTTGGGCGTGGTCCGGGAAGGCCTGCAGTCGGGCGTAGCCACACTGCAGCGCCCCGGCGTGCGCGACGGCCTCCCGCGGTGGCCACCACGCTTCATCGTCCAGACTATGGCCGGCCGCGGGCACCAAGCGCGTGCCGCCTGCGGTGATGATCTCCCGATCGCAGGGTCCTTCCCAGTCGAGCAGCCAGTCTACGGGCAGCTCCGGCCATCGAGCCAACGCGCCTGCAGCAGCGGCCACGCCGAGCGAGAGGGAGAGCACCCCCACGCGCCCTGTACAGTCCGATCGCGCGGCCACGGCCCGAATGGCGACCCGGATGTTGTCCTGGTGCTCGGCCCCGCCGAAGTCCTCTTCGCCCCAGCTCTCCCCCCGGCCCGCAGGGTCGTGGACTAGGACGACGAAGCCTACCCGAGCGATCTCGGAAGCGCTGACGATCGCTGCAGTGCTGGTGAGTGCGGCGATTCCTTGGTGGATGGCTGGGGACACGACGAGACCGGGACAGACGGTGCCCGAGGCGGGCCGCACGATTCGGGCGCCCAGCCGGTAGCCCACTGTGGAGTGCAATACGATCGATTCAGACTGCACCGCCGCGCCCTGCGAGAGCTCCCTCAGGCGACGCAACGCGGCGCTGCCTCGCCAAGCGAGCGACGGCAACGAGGGGAGGGAAGGACCGGAGAGTTTCACTCGTGGTTCGCAGCCAGCCAAGCGTCCAGATAGCCCCGGCGGGCAGGCAGAAACGCCCGCAGATTCTCGAGCGACGCGAGGTAGGTGGCATCGTCGTAGTAGCGCAGCGGGTCGTCGGTGCCGAGGACTTCGGTCTGCTCCCGCATGGCGTCGTACGCGGCGAGCATCTCTTCGCTTCCGTAGAGCTGGCTGATCTCTGCGATGTGTTCCACGTACCGCCTGCGCGCTTCGTCCTGCTGCAGGAGCCCGACCATGTGGGGGGTTGCGGATGGGTAGTAGATGGTGTCGGGGGGTGTGTCGTAGGCCACCCAGTCGAACGTGCCGTCTTTGTCCCAAGGAAGCCAGAGGAAGCCGCGATCCGGGTGGTCGTACACGTAGTAGTTGTGGCCGCAGCACCAGTAGCCGTCTCCATCGGGGAGCACCGCTTCGGCTGCCCATTCACGCATCCACTGGTCCGTTTCGCCCAACGGGGTGAAGGAGTCGGGATCGTAGCTCGACCAGAGCTTCTCGATCCGCGAGGTGTCCACCTCTTCGCCTTCGTGGTTGTCGAGTACGTAGCCGTACTTCCACAGGTCGCCGTCGGCGGCATCCTTGCCGAAGTTGCGTTCGAGGAACTCCCGGTCCAGCTCCTCCATGTGGGCGTAGATTCCGTAGTGCTGGCCGTTTACCCGCATCTCGGCGTTGTTCGTGCAACTGCCGGCAAGGCCGGCGCGATGCAGCAACCAGTTCGCCAAGCGGTTCTTCAGTACCGTCGGTTCGTAGTACGGTGCGTCGAACGCTACTTTACGGAGGCCCTCCACTCGCGCGTCTTCATTCACTTCGTTGAACGCCACCACGAACTGCATCTTCTCGCCCACCCAACAGCAGCCATTGTTGCCCTTCAAGCGGATCATGGCGTCCGGAACGATCTGGCCGTCGATGCGCAACTCGGTGATGGGAATGTACGCTTTCGTGCCGTCTGCGGTGCGCCACTGGCGCTCGAGGGAGTGCCAGTCGCCCTCGTCGACCGCCAGGTCGTAGACGGGCAGCCGATCTTGGGCGAAGAGGGTGCTGCAGCCGAACTCCTCCTCGGTTGGCTCATCCTCAGGGGTGTCACCACCGGGGAGGGAGTCTTTCCCGTCACTCTCGCTGCTGGCCGGGAGGGACTCCGCACCGAAGTTGATCGAGAGCTCTCCGGTGGTGCAGCCGACCATGAGCAGGAGCGTCACAACGGCACGCTGGTGGCGTGCACGGCCACTCTGTAGAAGGAACCTTCTCCGCCCGTTACGCCGTCGGTCGGCGCCACGGACACCGTGTACCGTCCGGCGGGAAGCTTTGTGGTGGTACGCACGTCCGGATCCACGCCTTCGACTGCGCTGCCCGCCACGACGAGCTCGTCGCCGTGAACCTCGACGCTCGCCTCGAGCAAGCTTCCGTAGCTGAGCGCGCCGAGCTCGATGGTCACGTACCGGTCGTCGGTCAGGGTGAAGCTGTACCAGTCCTGGTCGCCAGCGGTGGCGATGCGGCCTTCCACAAAGTCGGCTTCCCAATAGCCGGCACTGGGGTTCTGGTCGGCAAGGGTGAGCTCCATGGGGCCATCGGTCGAGTCGTTCGGCTCGACCTCTCGGCTGTACCCGACCCCTGCTTCTCCGTTCGCGATGAAGAGCCACATCCCTTCCGCGGGGCCGCTCACGCCGGTGCTGTCCGCAACGCCGAGGACGTAGGTGGTGGAGGGCGGGGAGATGTACTGACGGAAGTCGGTTTCGGTGAGCGAGGCCGCCGAGAGGACCGGCGTGCCTTCGAAGTCAAAGAGGGTGATCGCCGGTGTGTACGCGCTCGACTCGATGTGGTGCGAGCTCGCAAAGGTCATCGCGCCGTTCGCATGCGCGAGCTCCAAGCGCACGTAGTCCACGTCTCCGGGTTCGTCGGCCTGCACCGCCAAGGCGTACCAGGAATTCGTGTTCTCCATCCCGAAGGCGAGCCCGAGGCGCAGCAGGCTGTCGGGTTCGGCAGGTGGGCCGGTGGGTGCGAGGAGCGTCACGGTGTAGTCGGTCTCGTCCACATCGCGCTCCACACCCTCGAACGTGCCCCTGTCGGTCACCCGCAGGTAGTAGGTTCCCGCAGTGGGGAAGAATCCGAAGCAGACGGTATCGTAGGTGCCCACGTCGCCGACGGGGTGGTCATCTTCCCAAGCGATGCGTTCCATGGCCTCGTCGAACACCTCGACCACCGTGTCGAGGCTGTCTTCTGACGCGTTCTCGTCGTCATTGACGACCTGGACGCGAAAGTGTTGCCCGGCCAACACGCCGCTCACTCGGTACCAGTCGCTGTCGTCGTTGTCGAGCGTGCCGGCCTCCGGCTCGTCCCACACGATCTCTTCGGCGTGGGCGGCATCGTCCGCGTCGTCGGGGGGGGAGTTGTCGTCGGGGGCACTCGTGTCACCGTCGGCGTAGTGCGCTTCGTCGGTCTCGGCCGAGCAAGCGCAGAAGAGGAGCAGGGTGAGGCGAAACAATCGCATTCGGGGAGTATAGCGCCCGAAGTGAGCCCGAGGGCTTGCCGCTCCCCAGTCGGGTGCCTATCCCCGCCGGCCATGCGCGCGCTGACCGGCATCAAGCCTACCGCCACCCCGCACCTCGGCAACCTGCTGGGTGCGATCCAACCCGCGCTCGCCTTGCAGGACAAGGCCGAGGGGTTCTATTTCATCGCGGACTACCACGCGCTCACGACCGTGCAGAGCGCGCCCCTGATGCGGCAGTACACCCGCGAGGTCGCTGCCACCTGGCTCGCGCTGGGCCTCGATCCCCAACGCACCTGCCTGTTCGTGCAGTCGGACGTGCCGGAGGTGACCGAGCTGACGTGGCTTTTGTCGTGTGTTCTCGGCGCCGGTGCGCTGGAGCGAGCCCACGCCTACAAGGCTGCCCAGCAGGACGGGCGCGACATCAACGTCGGCACCTTCCTGTACCCGGTGCTGATGGCCGCCGATATCCTCCTGTACGACAGCGAGGCCGTTCCCGTCGGGAGGGACCAGAAGCAGCACGTTGAGATGGCGCGCGACATGGCGCAGGCCTTCAACAGCCGCTTTGGGGAGGTGTTCGTGCTGCCCGAACCCATGATCGCGGAGGCGGTTGCCACCATTCCTGGTCTTGATGGCCGCAAGATGTCGAAGTCCTACGGCAACACGATCGAGGTGTGGCTGCCCCCCAAACAGCTCCGCAAGAAGGTGATGAGCATCCTCACCGACAGCCGTGGGGTCGATGACGTGAAGGAACCTGACAGCTGCAACGTGTTCAGCCTCTACAAGCTCTTCGCAACACCAGCTCAGACCGCTGCGCTTGCACAGCGGTACCGTGCTCCAGGCCTCGGCTACGGGCATGCGAAGGAGGAGCTCTACCAGGTGATCGAGGCGCGCCTCGGCCCTGCGCGCGATCGGTACGAGCACCTGCTTGCCAACCCCGAAGAGATCGAGGCTGTCCTCGCGGACGGGAGCCGGCGGGCGCGGGCGATCGCCGTGAATGTGCTGGGCCGGGCTCGTGATGCGGCGGGCTTTCTTCCCGCGCCACGCCTGAGTTCAACATGAACGCGCGTCGGCACTCCGCCGTTTCCGATCCCGCGGGCGAAAAACCTGTAAAGACCGGAGCTGCAAGGCGGCCGGTGGCTACTTGACGATTTCTTTACAATTCGCCGCCTCCGTTACCCCTATTAACGGCGGCCGGGGTTCACCTTCCGCGGCGGCCCCTCAATCTCCCCGAAGCGGTCAGGAATAATCTTCCCCCGCCATCCGCTTCTCCCATCCCTGAATCGCAATTTCCGTTCTCTCCTACCTCAGGTGATCCATGTCGCTTCGCTTGCGCTCATCCTCCTCCGATGGTGCCCGTCGCCGCTCTGAGCGTCTCACTGCCGAAGAGGAGAAGATGATTGCCCGTGAGATCCGCAAGGCCGAACAGGTGGCCCGCGAGTGTGTGGCCGGGATCGACGCGGCGGAGAGCATCCTTCGCCGCCGTCCGGATCGTGCGGAGCGTACCCGCGCCGGTGCGGTGGATCGTCTCGAAGAGGCGGTGCGCGCGGTGGCGAAGGCTGCGCGCAAGGAAGACGACCTGAAGACCTACGCTCGCAAGGCGCAGGGCGCTTGGCAGCAGGCCGAAGAGCTGCGGTGGCGCCTTGCCATGAGCGGTCGGCGCATCGCGCACGGCGAGGCCCGCAAGCTGGCCGGTCCGTTCATGGACGAAGAGGATCTGGTTCAGGAGGGCTACATCGGCCTCCTCCGTGCGGCCAAGCGCTTCGATCCGGACCGCGGCATCCGGTTCTCGACGTACGCCCGTTGGTGGGTTCGTGCGCAGATGACGCGCGCCATCGACCACACGGGTCGCCCCGTGCGCCTCCCGGGCTGCGCGGTGGAGCAGACTCGCAACCTGCGCAAGGCCATGAAGCGCTTCGAAGCCGCCGGCATCGAGTACAACGTGGCCGATCTTGCCGAAGAGGTGGGCATCGACAAGGAGCGCGCCGAGCTGTTGCTCTCACAGGGCAACACCATTTCGTTGGAGCAGCCGGTCGACGATGGCCCGCGGCCTCGCCCCCTTGAGCGCTTCCTTTCCGACGAGGGCGCCGTTTCGCCGGACGATGAGAGCATCCAGACCCAGGAGCTCTCCCGGATGACGAAGGCCTTCCACAACGTGCTCAGCGAGCGCCAGCGCTTCGTGCTCACTCGCCGCTACGGCCTGGAGGACGGCGAGTTTCGCACGCTCTCGGAAGTGGGCAAGGAGATGGGGCTCTCGCGTGAGCGCGTGCGGCAGATTGAGCGCGAGGCCCTCATCCGCCTCCGCGACCAGTCGGGCATTCGTGACCTTCGCGGCATGCCCCTCCCCGAGCCGGGCGAAGCCTAGAGCGGTTCATGCGTCGGGCGGAGTTCGCATCGCCCCGCGCCTCTGCCGACTCAGTGGAACTCGTTGTCCTCGGCGGCTTCCTCGGCGTCGAGCTCCGCAGCGATCGGCGAGCCGTGGTGCAACACGAGCCGCCACCCACCGGGGCGCCGAAGGAACAAGTGCGTGACGGCCACGCGGCCGATCACCTCCTCGTCGCCCGCCACTCGGATGTCCTCGATGTTGTGCACCCGCGCGATGTCGCCGAGGATCTGCACGACCACGTCGACAACCACGAACCGCATGGGAACACCGGTGGCGAAGATGTTGGCCCAGGCCTCCATCACCGCCCCGTGCCCGTACACTGGTTCCCAGCCGGGGTGGATGCAGGCATCGCCGTCGGTGCCGCTCCAGCAGGCCGCCATCCCCTCGATGTCGCGCCGTTCGAACGTTCGGTAGAAACGATCGTTGGCAGCGAGCACGGCGGCGCGATCGTCCATGTCCGCCGGGTATCACGCCGCTTCGGCGGGCGCCCCGACCTCAGCCTCCGCAGCCGGCCTCGATCACGCGCAGCACGTT
>CANKOI010000135.1 GCA_947484175.1 Deltaproteobacteria bacterium | reverse complement strand
ATCATCGAGGGTGGCGGGCGCGCAGGCGAGGAGGGGCAGGAAGGTGAAGAGGTGCATCGAGAACTCCGGGGGATTCGTTCGCGCTGCACGATAGCACCGGGCTCGCAGAGGGGAAAGTCACGGGCGTGCAAAAGGCTTCCGGGCCGGGATACGCCGCCGGCTCTCCGGAGCCTCCCTTGGCAACCTCCCTCACCTACTTCAACTTCGACGGCAGCCGCGGGCTCGAGTGCCGGCTGGCCCTCGCCGCTGCGGGCGTACAGTTCAACGACATCCGGATCGACCGCACCCAGTGGTTGGCCCTGAAGCCCACCATGCCCTATGGCGCGCTGCCCGTGCTGGAACACGATGGCCGCACGCTCTCCCAAACCAACGCAATCCTCGTGTACGTCGGGCGGGAACACGGACTTCACCCAGCGGATTCGTGGCTCGCCGCCGAGCATGAGGCCGTGATGCAGAGCGTTGAGGACCTGCGGGTGAAGATGCCGGGGCGCCCCGACATGAGCGAGGACGAAAAACGAACGACGCGCGAGGAATTCGCCGCCGGCTGGTTGAAGACCTGGGGCGACACCGTGGAGGCTCGCGTGCGGGGCCCCTTCCTCGAGGGGGAGACGATGAACGTGGCCGACATCAAGCTGGCCGTCATCCTGCGCTCGTTCCTCGCCGGCGCCTACGATCACATCCCGGCGTCAACGCTGAACGCTTGGCCGAAGTTGCTCGCGCTGGGGCTGGCAGTGAACGCGCACCCGGCGGTCGTCGGCTACTTCGCTCGGCGCTGACGGGGTCGGCGCAGCTCGCTACTCGTCGCAAACCGAGGTGTGCAGCCACCACGAGGTGTCCCCCACGGTGGGCAAGGCCTCCCCCGGGGTATACCCACCACGCCCATGGAGAACGCCCTCGCCGCCCTTGGCCGTTTCGGGCTTTTCGCCGCGCGAGTGGCCGTACGCTGTGTCTCCCCCCCCTGGAACACCCGCGATTTCTTCGTGCAAGCGTGGACCGTCACGGTGCGCTGCGTGGGGCCTGTGGTGGGCGTCACCTTCCCCTTCGGCATGGTCATCGGCCTCCAAGGGCTCGCCATCTTCGACCTGTTCGGTGCCCAGCGGCTGCTCCCCAGTCTCATCGCCGTGGCCGTGCTCCGCGAGCTCTCCCCCGTGCTCGCCAGCGTGCTCGTGGCCGCCCAGGCGGGCAGTTCCTACGCCGCCGAGCTGGGCAGTATGCGCATCAAGGAGGAGCTCGACGCCACGGAGATCATGGCCGTCGACAGCCTGCGCTGGCACGTCGTTCCGAGGGTGCTGGCGCTCATCCTTGCGTGCCCGATCCTCAACACGCTGGGCGACGTGGCGGGGCTCGCCGGCGGCTACACCATGAGCGTGCTCATCCAAGGCGAGCCGGGCGGCGTTTTCATGGCGAATCTGTGGAGTTTTGTGAGTGTGGCCGACCTCGGCTTCGGGCTCGTGAAGACCGCGATCTTCGGCGCAATCATCGGCCTCGTGGCCTGCTACCACGGCTATTTCACCACCGGCGGCGCGGCCGGAGTGGGGAGGGCGGTGAACGACACCGTCGTGCGCGCCACGCTCACCTTCTTCGCCGCCAACTACGTGCTCACCTCCGCGATGTTCGGATGAGCGCGCTCGCATGGCTCGGCGGGCTTGCGTGGTTCGCCTGGGATTGGTTCCGGGCCAACCTGCGCAGCCGCCCCCCGCCCGGCCGCACCCTCGAAGAAGCCTACCGCATCGGCGTGCAGTCCCTCCCCGTGCTGCTCGTCATCAGCATCTTCGTGGGCACGAACCTCGCGCTTCAGGGCTACAAGGCGTTCACGCCCCTGGGGGGCCAGCGGCTGGTCGGCATGTTCGTGGCGATGGCCGGAGTGCGTGAGCTGGCTCCGCTCATTGCGGCCGCGATGGTGGCCGCCAAAGCGGGGACCGAGATGGCTTCGCAGATCGCCGTGATGCGCACGCGCGAACAGATCGACGCGCTCGAAGTGATGGCCGTGAATCCCTACTGGTTTCTGGTCACGCCCCGCCTATACGGCATCCTGCTGGTCATGCCCGCGCTCAGCCTCATTTCCGTCGGCGTGACGGTGCTCGCTTCCCTGCTGGTGAGCGTGTTTCAACTGGGCCTCAACGCCGCCACCTTCCTCGAGTTCGCGAGGAGCAGCATCACCATGAACGACATTTTTGCGGGGAGCGTGAAGGCGGTGATCTTTGCGGTGATCATTTGCTTTGTGAGCTGCTACTGCGGCTTTGTGTCCGAGAAGGGCCCCGAGGGGGTGGGGCGCGCCACCAACCGCGCCGTCGTTGTGAGCTGCATCACCTGCGTGATGTTCAACACCCTTGTCTCTCAGGTGCTGTATGGATGAACTCGAACCGCCCATCCGGCTGGTAGACGTACACAAGAGCTTCGGGTCGCTCACGGTGCTCGACGGCGTGAGCCTCGACATTCCGAGGGGCCGCACCACCGCCATCATCGGTCCTTCGGGCACCGGCAAGAGTGTGATGCTGAAGCACATCGTGGGCCTGATCCGCCCCGACCGTGGCGAAGTTCGGGTGTTCGGCACCGACATGGCGAGCGCGCCGGAGTCGAAGGTGTACGAGGTGCGCAAGCGGCTGGGGATGCTCTTCCAAGACGGAGCGCTGTTCGACTCCCTCTCGGCCGGCGAAAACATCGAGTTCCCGTTGCAGCGTCACCATCCGGAGCTGAGCGCGTCCGAGCGCCGCGACCGGGTAGAAGAAGCGCTCCAGATGGTGGAGCTGCCCGGCCTCTACGATCGGCCCACTCCCGCGCTCTCCGGGGGTCAACGAAAGCGCGTGGGGCTGGCCCGCGCCATCATCACGCGCCCCGAACTGGTGCTGTTCGACGAGCCGAACTCCGGCCTCGATCCGATCACCTCCGACGCGATCGACGCCCTGATCGGCCACCTGAAAGAGACGCTCGGCGTCACCTTCCTCGTGATCACCCACGACATCGTGGGCACCGTGAACGTGGCCGACCACATCGCGATGCTCTACCAGGGAAAGCTCGTTGCCTGGGGCACTCGCGACGAGGTCACGCGCAGTGATCACCCCATCGTCCGCCGTTTTTTGGGGCGAAACCTCATCCTTCCCGATCCCGGGAGTGCCGGTTCTGCTGTGCTGCCCCGGATCGGTTAGCCCCGGCTCGTGACGCGTCGCTACGAAGTCGGGGTCGGTCTTCTGGTGGTGGGTGCCGCCGGGCTGCTGGCGTTCATGGCGCTCCAAGTGGGCGCCCTGCGGGGCCTCGGCTCTACAATCCAGGTGAAGGCCGCGTTTGCCGATGCCGCCGGCCTCACCGACGGCGCGGTCGTCTCCGTGTCGGGCGTAAGTGTGGGGCGGGTGGAGAGCCTGAGCGTGGAGAACGGAGGTGCGACGGCGCTGCTCTCGATCGACGAGTCGGCCGGCCTGAGGGAAGACGTGCGGCTGGCCATCCGAGCGCGCTCCGTGCTGGGAGAAAAGTACGTGGAGCTGAGCCCGATGGGCGACACCGCGCCGCTCCTGAAAGACGGCGCCACGCTCGTTGCGGTGGGCCAGTCCGTCGAGATCGACCAACTGGTCACCTCGCTGGGTCCGCTGGTGGAAGCCCTCGATCCCGCCGCGCTGGCGATCCTCACCGACGCACTCAAAGCCGACCCTGCGCGCGCCACCCGCATGCTCGACGACGCCGAGCGCCTCCTCCACAACGCGGCCGTCGCGTCGGATGCCTTCCCGGAGATCGCCGAAAAGGCCAAATCCACCCTCTCCACCGTAGAGGCCACGGCCCAAGAAGCTCGCCCCGTGCTGTCGCATGCTGATCAGGCACTTACCCGCGTTGAAGGCACCGTCACGCGGGCCGACGAGCTGCTCAGCAGCGTGAGCCCGGCGGAGGTCGATGAGCTCTTCGCCGACCTGAGCGCCGCCGCCAAAGAGGGCCGGGTGGTGATCGAGAAGGTGAACCGGCAGAGCGGCAAAGTGGAGCGGCTGCTCGACAAGGCGGAGTCGTTCTCCCGAAAAGACTGGCTCCGCATCACCCAGGAAGAAGGCATCCTCATCCGCCTCAGCCCGCGCGACGCCGCCACGGTCCTGGCCACGGGAAAGTAGCCACGGTCGCGATGCCTGTTCCCCGCCTCGACACTCGCATCCCCGAGACCGGATTTTCCCACCCCGACGAAGCGCTCGACGTCTTCCTCTGTTGGGTGCAGGACGCGGGCTTCACGCTCTACCGCCACCAGGAAGAGGCCATTCTCGCCATCTTCGCAGGGAACCACGTCGTCCTCGACACCCCCACCGGCTCGGGAAAATCACTCGTCGCGATCGCCCAGCACTTCAAGAGTTTCTGCGACCTCGGCAAGAGTTGGTACACCGCGCCGATCAAGGCGCTGGTGTCCGAAAAGTTCTTCGCCCTGTGCGCCATCTTCGGGCCCGAGCACGTGGGGATGATGACGGGAGACGGGAGCGTGAACCGGGACGCGCCCATCCTGTGCTGCACCGCAGAGGTGCTCGCGAACGTGGCCCTGCGCGAGGGCGAGAAGACCGCCGCGCACAGCGTCGTGATGGACGAGTTCCACTACTACGGCGACCGCGACCGGGGAATGGCGTGGCAGATCCCGCTGCTCACGCTCCCGCACACCCGCTTTGTCCTCATGTCAGCGACCCTTGGCGACACCCGAGCGATTCGGGAGGACCTCCACAAGCGGACGGGGCGGCCGGTGGACGAAGTGAGCGGCGCGCATCGTCCCGTGCCCTTGGAATACCGGTACAGCACCTCGCCGCTAACGGAGGTCGTCAACCATCTCGTGCGTACCGGCCAGAGCCCGGTGTACCTCGTCCACTTCACCCAGAACGACGCCACGGAACAGGCGCAGGCGTTCATGAGCACCGACTGGTGCAGCAAGGACGAGAAACGACTGATCGTCGAGGCGATGGCGGGTTTCTCGTTCCACAGTCCCTTCGGCCCCACGCTGCGCAAATACCTCGCTCACGGCATCGGCCTGCACCACGCCGGGCTCCTGCCCCGGTACCGCCTGCTGGTGGAGAAGCTCGCCCAGAAGGGCCTGTTGAAGCTGATCTGCGGCACCGACACCCTCGGCGTCGGCATCAACGTCCCTATCCGCACGGTGCTGTTCACCAAGCTCTGCAAGTTCGACGGCAAGAAGGTCGACATCCTGAAGGTGCGGGACTTCCGGCAGATAGCAGGTCGAGCGGGGCGGGCCGGGTTCGACACCACCGGGAACGTCGTGGTGCAGGCTCCCGAGCACACGATCGAGAACATGCGGAACGACGTGCGGGTGACCGACCCCAAGAAACGCCGCAAGATGGTCAAGGCCAAGCCGCCCGAGCGGGGGTACAAACATTGGGACGAGGCCACGTTTGTGGCCCTTCGCGACCGACCGCCCGAGCCGCTGGTGCCCCAGTTCGTCGTCGACCACGGCCGCCTGCTGTCGCTGATGCAACACGCCGACGAACACGAGTTCGACGCCCAAGCCGGCGCCCGTCGTTTCCTCGATCTCATCGACGCTTGCCACCTTCCCGCGGGGGAGCGGGATGCCCTGCGAGCTGCCGTCACCGTCTTCTTGGACGACCTGCTGCTGTCCGGTGTGGCACGCCGGGAGGACGACGCCGTCCACCTCGAACCGTCGCTCCAACATGATTTCAGCCTCCACCACTCGCTGTCCCTGTTCCTCGTGGGCGCCATCGGCAACCTCGACCCCGCTTCGCCCACCCGCACGCACGACATCATGACGTGGATCGAGGCGATTCTCGAAGACCCTCGCGTAGTGCTTCAAAAGCAGGCCGACCGCATCAAGACCGAGAAGATGGGCGAACTGAAGGCCGCCGGTGTGCCCTTTGAGGAGCGCATCGCCGCCCTCGAGGGCATCACCTGGCCGCAGCCCTTCGCCGACCAGATCGTGCCCGCCTACGCACTGTATGTGGAGCAGCACCCTTGGATGAAGGGCGTGGGGATTCGCCCCAAATCGGTGGCCCGTGAAATGGCGGAAGCGTGGATGGGCTTCCCCGAGTACGTACACGAGCTCGGACTCCAACGCAGCGAAGGGGTGCTGCTCCGGTACCTGTCGGAGGTGTACAAGGCGCTGGTGCAGAACGTGCCGGCGGAGCTGCAAGACGACGGCACCGCCGAGCTGACGGCGTGGCTGCGCGCCCTAATCGCGCGAGTGGATTCTTCGCTGGTAAACGAGTGGGAGGCGATGCTGGCCGGCGCCGATCACGTGGCCGAGCCTCCGCCCATCGACATTTCCGCGAACCGGAAAACCTTCAACGCGAGGGTGCGTGCCGAGTTGCACAACCTCGTTCGGGCGCTCGCCCGCAACGATCCCGACGAGTTCCTCGCCGGGCTCCGTTCGCGCGAAACCGAGTGGACGCCGACGGAGCTCGACGCGCAGGTGCTCCCGCTCTTCGAAGAGTTGCGCGCGGTGCGGTTCGACCACGCCGCGCGCCTGAGCCACCGCACCGTGCTGCAGCCGGTCGGCCCTCACCAGTGGCTCGTGAAACAGGCGCTCCTCGGCGTGGACGAGGACGAGGACGAGGGTGGCAGCTGGGCGATCGAGGGGCGCATCGACCTGCGTGACGGCACCAACCCGGCCGGGCCGATCGTGGAACTGGTGGCGATTCGGAGCTGAGACGAACCCGTTATGCGGGCGACGTGCCCGACCGCATCCTGCTCATCGAAGATGACCCCTCCATCGTGCGCGGGCTGGAGATGAACCTCAGCCTCGACGGCTATGAGGTTCGGGCAGCCGTCGACGGCCCCAGCGGCGTGCGAGCTGCTGCGGAATGGAAGCCCGACCTGGTGCTGCTCGACATCATGCTTCCGGGAATGAACGGCTACGAGGTGTGCCGAGAGCTGCGAAAGCGCCAGCTTACGATGCCCATCATCATCCTCAGCGCGAAGATGAGCGAGCCGGACAAGGTGATGGGGCTCGACACGGGTGCCGACGACTTCGTCACCAAGCCGTTCGGTCTGGCCGAGCTGCTCGCCCGCATCAAGGCCAACCTCCGGCGCCAACGCCCGGTCGCGGCACCGGTACTGCGTTTCGGTGACGTTGAGGCTGACTTCACCGCGGGCGAGGTTCGCCGGGGCGGCCAGCTGGTCGACCTTACCGCTCGCGAAATCCAGCTGCTCCAATACCTCGCCCGCAACGACGGCCGGGTCGTGACTCGTCAGATGGTGCTCGACGCGGTCTGGGGCCTGAACTACTTCGGAACGGAGCGCACGGTGGACAACTTCATCACCCGGCTCCGCCAGAAACTCGACACGGAGGAGCCCCAGCACTTCTCCACGGTCCGCGGCGTAGGCTACCGCTTTCGCCTGGAGTCCAGCCGATGAATCGCGCCGCCCTGCTCTCCCTCCTCCTCGTCGCCTGCCCCAAAGCTCCCGACGACGTGCGCACGGTCAAGGTAGTGGACGTGCCGGTACAGGCGGCGCCACCTCCCCTTTTGCCCCCTCGGGCGGAGCCCCGGCCGAGTTTTCGGGCGGGGTACACGCAGAGCCAGCCCGTGCTTCGGCACGTGGAGGAGGCCTGGGGGTTCACACTCGGAGGACCGATCACCTCGGCGGTCGCCGCCGACGAGTCGCAGGTGTACGCCACCGCCAACGACACCGTCTACGCCTTCTCAGCCGACGGAAAACGCCTCTGGCAGTCGCGGATCGTGGGCGTGCAGGGGGTCGTGGCCGCGGGTGGCAGCATCGTGGCCGGGGGCGACGACGGCCGAGTTCACTTCCTCGATCGGGAGAGCGGAAAGGACGTGTCCGTGAGCGAACCCGGCGGGGCGGTTGTGGGGTGGCCCGTGCCGATCGACGGCGGCTGGGCTTGGGTCACAGCCGAAGGCACGGTCGCTACGAACACCGGCTGGCAGCACGCTACCGGCGCCCGACCCGTGGGGCGCCCCGCTGCCGACGAGGGCGTCGTGT
>CANKOI010000134.1 GCA_947484175.1 Deltaproteobacteria bacterium | reverse complement strand
GATCACGAGAATCTCGATGTCTACCGCCTCGCGTTGGAGGTCGCGCGCGCCTGTCCGTCGCTGAGAATCGCCACCGGGCGGTCACCGCTCCGCGATCAACTTCAGCGCTCTGCCGATTCGGTGGTGCTCAACATCGACGAGGCGGTGGCTACTCTACCGCATGTCTGTGAGTGCCGCGACTGCCGCCCGAACGTTGCGTGCCCGCCGGGAGAGCCGGGCCTCCGAAGCACGGTTGCGCGCGGACCGTATCGTGGAGCGCTTGCCGGCTGCGGCAGCGATGCTGCGCGGACAGTTTGGCGCGGTCAGGGTTTGGTGCTTTGGCTCCCTAGTGGTGGGCACGCCGCATGAAGCGACCGACGCCGATCTCGCGGTGGAAGGGATCTCCCCGTTGCGCATCGATGCGGCCGCGGCGGCTACGGAGGCGATTTTGGGTTGTGTAGTCGACCTCGTGGTGTTGGAACTGGCCGACCCCACGCTCCGGGCCCGCGTGCTCACGGATGGGATCGCGCTGTGAATCTGGCGCCCGCCGTCGGTGTGGAGCTTGATGCGTTCGGCGTATTTCTCGTGGAGCTATCGAGGGCAGACAGCGGCTGAGCGGGCGGTAGCCCCGTCGGCCGACGGCTTCGCGCCGATGGTCGCGCATGCGAGGCCGCTGGCTTCCACCGGCGTTACGCGCCGCTGACGGCCCTCGTGCGCACCACCCACACCCTCCACATCGGCGACGCCCGCGATCTTTCGGCGTTGAAGACCGCATCGGTGCACCTCGTGGTGACCTCGCCGCCCTACCCGATGATCGAGATGTGGGACGAGAGCTTCGGGCTCGCGGGGCCCGAGGTGTCGCGGCAGCTAGCCGAGGGTCGCGGCATGGCCGCCTTCGAGTCCATGCACGGCGCGCTCGATGAAGTGTGGGCCGAGTGCCTGCGTGTGCTGGGTGCCGGCGGCTTTCTGTGTGTCAACATCGGCGACGCCACTCGCACCCTCGGGGGTGAGTTCGCCCTGTACCCGAATCACGCGAGGATCATCGCTGCGATGATGCGTTTGGGCCTGACTCCGTTGCCCGACATCCTCTGGCGGAAACCGACGAATGCGCCCAACAAGTTCATGGGCTCGGGGATGCTCCCTGCGGGGGCCTACGTCACGTACGAACACGAATATGTCTTGATTTTCCGGAAGGGCGGAAAGCGCGTGTTTTCGGGCACGGAGCAGGCCGCACGCGCCAAGTCGGCCTATTTCTGGGAAGAACGAAACCTGTGGTTTTCGGATGTGTGGACCGATGTGCGCGGAATCCGCCAGAAGCTAGGTGCCGACGGCCTCCGCGACCGCAGCGCGGCCTTTCCCTTCGAGCTCCCATGGCGGCTCATTCACATGTACAGCCTGCAAGGGGACACCGTCCTCGACCCCTTTGTGGGCACGGGCACCACGATGGCGGCAGCCTTTGCGGCGGGGCGGAGCAGCGTGGGGGTGGAACGGAGTGAGCAGTTGGCCCCGAGGATAGGGGCCGCGCTTCACGACGCAGTCGGCGAGGGGCGGCGCCGTGCACAATGCCGGCTCGCCGCCCACGAAGCGTTCATGGCGGCGCGTCTTGCGGCGGGGAAGGCGGCTGCCCATGTCTCTGCCGTGTACGGTTTTCCCGTCGTCACGCGTCAGGAGCGGGCGCTCTCGCTGGTAGCGCCCCGAGGACTGACCGAGACAGGGCCTGGCCAATGGGTGGGGGAGCACGGGGGTCTCCTTCCATGACCCCTCGACGCCACTGGGACCGTTGGCTGACCCTGCTCGTTGCGCTCGGTGGCCTGTGGCCGTTCTGGCCGGCTTTGTTCGAGGGCCGCGTTCCGGGCCAGAAGGAGGTCCCTATCGACGGCGGCAACGGCCTCTACATCTTCTCGTTGGTGCAAGAGGTGCTCGCAGGAAGGGCCTCGCTCTTGCACACCGAAGCCATGTGGTTCCCCACCGGCCGGCCGTTTTTGCTGGTGGTGCAGAACGTCGTGGACGCGGTGCTGGCCCAACCCTTCCTCGTCGCGCTCGGCCCGCAGCACGGGCTCGCGGTGTTTGCTGCCGTTCTGCTCGTGAGCAACGGGCTCGCGGGGGGGTGGATGGGTGAGCGCATCGGGGGGCGCGGGTGGGCCGGGCCGGCGGCGGCGCTCGTCATGTCGTTCTCGCCCTATGTGTGGGCGGAGGACCAGACTGGGCGCATCACGCAGACGATCCTCGCTCCCATCTGTCTCGCGGTGGGGGCGAGCTGGGGCGCCACGGAGACGGGTCGCGGCGCCGCGCGGGCGGGAGGCTGGCTGGCGTTGGCGGGCGCTGTGTACTGGTTTTACGGTCTCTTCGGCTCTGTGGTGGTGGCCGGCGTGTTTCTCGGCGCAGTGGTGGAGAGCCGAGATCGCTGGCGGTCTCTGGTCGGCGGCCTGCTGACCGCAGCGGTCGTGAGCGTGCTCGCGGTTGCCCCCTTCGCCCTGTTCACTGCGCTCTCGTGGGAGGAGATGGCGGGGAGTGGGCAGTCGGAGTCCCCCGTTCCGAACCCCACGCGCCTCACGGGCGGCCTGCCGTGGCAGATGAACCCGCGCATCGTCGCCTACGTCCCGCAACTGTTTCTGGGGGTCGGATTGGTAGCCCTGATTCGCGCCCGACGCGGTCGGGCCGTGGGTCTGGCGATTGCGGCAGTGCTGCTGATGTTTACCGCTCACGGTAGGCCGGTACAGGTGCTGGGGGTGACTATGCCTTCGCCGTTGCAGCTGCTGCACACGCTGCCAGGCTTCGAGCGTTTCTGGTGGCCGCACCGAGCGCTCGCCGGGGCGACGGTGGCCCTCGCGGGGCTGGCGGCCCTCGCCGTTCGGGAGCGCGGCTGGCTCCGGCGCGCTTCGCTGGTGCTCCTAGTCGGGGGAGTAGCGCAGGGCGCCTGGGTGCCGGGAGTGCTCAGCGGCTGGCGAGTTCCCCCCAAGCCGTTCTGGGCTAACGACATCGGTCCGGGCGCGGTGCTCGCGCTGCCGATGCTGAGCCCGGAGGTGGGGAAGCTGAGGTTCGCTGAGTGGACATGGCACCGACGCCCCATGGTGAACGGGATGGCGATGTGGGAGGAGTTTCTGTGGCCCGACCCGTGGCGGCGTTGGGTGGCGAAGGAGCCGCTGATGTCCACGCTCCTCGAGATCGAACGGGCCCACCCCCACGGTCGGAATCGTCGGGAGGGGGGACTTTCTGTTGAGCGAATCACCCACCTCCGCGACGTCGTGATCCCCTCGATGACGGTGGAGCATCTCGACTCGTTGCATCAGCAGGGGGTGGACACGCTGCTCATCGACAAGAAGCGCACCCCCCCTCCGGCCATCACCCTGTTGGAGCGCTTGGCCGGGCCGGCGGCGTGCGACGCCAGCAAGCGCCACTGCTGGTGGCGCCTTGATGTGCCTACGGCGCGACCGTGACGATCCGCTCCCCCTTGAACCGGCCCGTCTGCACGTAGAGCGTGGCTTCGCCGGCTTCCTGCCAGGTGATCTCCGGTGTGCTGGCCCCGTCCTCGATCAGGCCCGCCGTGGCGGGCTCGACCGACACCCGGCTGGCGCCCATCTGAAGCACGCCGTCGCACGTGAGCCAGAAACTCCAGAGGTCGCCTACCCGGGGGTCGGCGTTGCCGTCGAACTCCACCACGGCTGGCTCGCAGACGGCCGCGTCCGGAATCACGACTTCCTCTTCTTCGGCAGAATCACCGGTGTCGGCGGCAGGCGAGCAGGCGAGGAGGAGGATGGGGAGGAGCATGGGCGGCCCCTCTATCCCGCCCCCCGGGTTAGCCGCCCCTCCTCGCCGGACGGTCGATGGCAATCCAGTGGTTCCCCGGGCACATGGCCACCGCCAAGCGGGAGATCCGTGCGGTGATGCCGTCGGTGAGCCTGGTCATCGAAGTCCTCGACGCACGGATTCCGTTCAGCTCCGAAAACCCGCTCGTGGCCGGCCTTCGCGGCACTCGCCCCTGCATCCAAATCCTCAACAAATGCGACCTGGCCGACCCCGAGCTGACCGCAGCCTGGCTGCGCCGCATTGAGCAAACCCCCGGCGTGCACGCGTTTGCGCACCACAGCCGGCAGTCGGGCCTGCTCGCTCAGGTCATGGGCATCGTACGCACGTTCGAGCCGCCGCTGCGCGCGCGCCCGCTCGTCGCCATGATTCTCGGAATCCCGAACGTGGGCAAGTCCACGATCATCAACGCGCTGGCCGGGCGCACGCTCGCCAAGGTGAGCAATCGCCCCGCGATCACGCAGCGCCAGCAACGCATCAACGTGGGTCTGGAACTCACCCTGCTCGACACCCCCGGCTTCCTCTGGCCGAAGCTCAGCCCCGTGTCCTGCGCGTACCGGCTGGCCGTGACCGGAGCCCTCGCCGACCGAGTGGTGGACTACGCGGACCTCGCCGTGTTCGCGCTCCGTTTCCTCGCGGAGCACTACCCGGGCCGGGTCGGCGCCTTCTACGGTGTCGACGCCCTCCCGGCCGACCCTACCGCGGCGATGGAAGCGATTGCGCGCCGCCGCGGCCACCTCGGCAAAGGCGGCATCGTGGACGTTCAACGGGTGGCCGAAACCGTGATCCGCGACCTGCGGGCGGGCGCCTTCGGCCCGATCAGCCTCGAGCGGCCGCCCGGCTGACCGCCGCCCTCACCGCAGGATCATTCGATCGGCGAGGGCGTGGTGTACACGAGGAAAGCGGGCGCGGACGGTGTGTCGTGCGCATCGACGACGGCCATGGCGAACTCGTATTCGGTGTCGAAGTCGAGGCCGCGGCCGGTGATGCCGAGCGAGAACAGCACGCTGCCCTGATCCCCTTCGCAGTCGGCCACGGGCTCCGTTCCGACACTCATCTGCACGGGCCCCACGTTGGAGACCGGCTTGGCGGTGGTATCGGTCGCCCCGTCGATCTCGGCATCCGCCCACAGTTGGAGGGTGATCAGGTTTACGTCGCCGTCGGGGTCGGTGAACGCCACGAAGAAGCTGATCGCGGGGATGGGCTTGCCGTTGTCGGTGGTGTCTTCGCCCGCGCTCGCGCTGAAGTCCACGATCGTGGGCGGGGTGCCGCTGCATTCGCCGACGCCCCCGGTGTCCCCGCTGTCGCCCGTGTCTCCGCTATCGGTGTCCGCAGCGCCATCGGTGTCGGACCCTCCGGAGGAGTCGGCCGTTTCGCCCTTTCCGCAGGCGAACGAGAGCAGGGGGAGAAGGCAGCAGAGGCTTCGCGTCATGGGAGATCCGAACGCTCGCCGGTAACGCAGCCCGCGGGATCCGGTAGCATGCGCTCCCCCGTGGGCATCCCGTGCTGAGCTTGCTACCCCTTGTCCTCCCTCTCGCCCTGTCGGCAGCGCCCCTTGCGCCGGACGCCCGGGGCGCCGTCGCCCCCGATCGCACCTTTGACATGGAGCGGCTTCACCTCGATGTGGTGTTGCACCCCGAGACCCGCTCGGTATCCGGCACCGCCACGTGGGCGGTTCGGCGGCTCAGTCCGGGCCCGCTCGTGCTGAATCAGGTCGGCCTCGTGTTCGAGGAGGTCACGGTCGCCGGCGAGCTGGCCATCTGGCGAGTCGAAGGCGACACCGTTGTGGTCGAGGTACCGGGGAATGGCGGCGACGTAGCGCTGCGCTACCGCGCCACCCCCCGGGATGGCCTGCACTTCCGGGAGGTCGGTCCCGACGGCTACGCGGAGGTGTGGTCGCAGGGGGAGGGGGAAGACAACCGCTATTGGTTTCCGGGGTGGGATGCACCCAACGACCGCTTCCTGTACACCGGCTCCGTTTCGGCCCCTCCCGGATGGAAAACCATCACCAACAGCGGCCACGACATGGTGGGCTACCTCGTGATGCTCGCCGCGGGCCCCTACGAGGTGCACGGCGACCCGATGAACGAGGTGTGGGCGGCCCCAGGCACCAGCCCCGAGGGTGTGAGCCGAGTCCGCGAGCGTGTGCCCGGAATGATGGCGCACTTTGGCGCTCGGACAGGGGTGCCGTATCCGTGGGGCTCCTACCGCCAGGTCTTCGTGCAACGGTTCCTCTACAGCGGCATGGAGAACACCTCCGCCACCATCGAGGACCGCTGGCTGGTTTCGGGGCCCTCAACGGGGGGTACCCGCCGCTTGGGCACGGAGTCGGTCGTCGCCCACGAGCTCGCCCACCAGTGGTACGGCGACCTCCTCACCTCGCGTACGTGGCGGGAGCTGTGGCTGAACGAAGGTTTCGCCACCTTCTTCGCGGATGACTGGCAGGAGACCCTCGAGGGTCCTGAGTTCGCCGCCGCCGCCGCGCTGGGTCGGTTCCGCAGTTCCCTCGCTCAGGAGCCCCTCGTCGGCCGCTTCCACAACGGGGTGGAGAACCGCAACGTGTACCAGAAGGGGGCGAGCGTGCTCCAGATGTTGCGGGTGATGTTGAGCGAGGAGACCTTCTGGAGCGGCATCCGAACCTACACGACCCGCCACCAGCGGGGCCTCGTGGAAACGGACGACCTTCGTCGCGCGATGGAGGAGGTGAGCGGGCAGGAGCTGGGCTGGTTCTTCCAGCAGTGGACCGAACTGGCCACGGTTCCGAAGCTCACGGTGTCTCATCGCTGGGATGGTCAACTTCGGGTGTCGGTGACACAAGCCGTGGATGCGGATCATCCGGCCTACACCCTGCCCATCGAGGTGGAAGCCGTGCGCGGCGAGGAGCGCGTGAGCCAGACCGCTTGGCTCACGGGCGGGCGCGTGGAGCTGGTCCTTCCTTTGGCCGGTGCCCCCGACTTCGTGGCTTTCGACCCCCGCGCGGGGCTCCTCGCGGCTGTGAAGCAGTAGCAGGATCCGGCAGCTTGGGAGGCGCAGCTTCGTTCGGGGAGCGCCTATGCGCGGTTGGTGGCGGCGGGGGCGTTGGGCGAGACCTCGGTGAACGAAGGGCTGTCGAAGATGGCGGTGGACAAAGGGACAGCCCGCTCGCTGCGAACTGCGGCCATCCGAGCGCTCGGCGCTCAGCGCGCGACCGCCGCCCTGCTGCCCGTAGCGGGCGATGGCGATGAGCTCGTGCGTTCTGCCGTGTACACGGCCCTCGGCAACGGAGCGGACAAGGCTGGCGGCGCCGTACTCCTCGCGGCCGTCGACCGCGAGCGGAACCCCGATCTAGTGGGGATTGCGCTCGGCTCGCTCGCTCGCGTCGACCCCGCCGCGGCGCTCCCTCGTGCCCGCGCCCGCCTGCGCGCGCGTTCCACCGATGAGCTCCGCCAGATGGAGGCCGCGGCCAACGTGCTGGGTAGCCACGGCGACACATCGGATGTGTCACGGCTTCTGGCCGTGGCCGGTCCCGACCGCGCACCCACGTACGCCCTACGCGCTGCCGCCGCGGTGGTGAAGCGTTTCCCCGACCAGCACGACGCCTTCGCGCCTCTTGTGGCTCGCCGCGCCGAGAAGCACCTCGAAGACCTCGACCTGCGGGTGCGCGAAGCCGCCGTGGCTGTGCTTGGCACCGTGGGCGACGATAGGAGCGTCGCGGTGCTCGAAGGGTTCCGCCGTGTGGAGAGAGCCGACGGGCTCCCCGAGGCGGCTGAAGCGGCCATCACGGCGATTCGGAGCCGAGGCACCCCCACGGCAACGCCCAACGAGGTGGAGGCGCGCCTGGAGGCGTTGGAGCGCCGCCTCGAAGAATTGGAGCGACCGTAGCCGGCGAGAGACGGATGAGTATGCCGTTTATATCGGCAACTAATGCAAGCCACTGCCACGTGGCGCCCGTGGGGTGCGCGAGCGTCGCTTCCGCACTCAGACGAAAGCGCAAAAAACCGTCAATCCGTACGCGACTTTCCGCCGGGATGCGCTATAAGCCCCGCGCTTCGTCGCCAGCATGGGCGAGCTTAGTGCCCAACCGAGTGCGATGGCTCGTCGTGCGGTGGACTCCGGCACCTATCCAGGTGCGCTTCTGAGCGTGAACAATCAAGGTACTATCATGGGCAATCGCCTCTACGTCGGGAATCTTTCTTTCAACGCGACCAGTGAGTCGCTCCGTTCCGCCTTCGCCGCCCACGGCGAGGTCACGGACGTCCACCT
>CANKOI010000133.1 GCA_947484175.1 Deltaproteobacteria bacterium | reverse complement strand
GGGGCCGGCGGCTCGTTCGAGCCCGCGTCGCGTAGGCACCCGACAAACCTCTCACGCCGCCCGAAACCGAATGAGGGGATCGGTCAGCTAGCACCCATCATTCGCACTCCCCGGCGTGCCATAGTCGCCACTGCCAAACGTAGACGACGCTTCGCACCAGTTGTTGCCGTCGTCGTTGTCGGTGGCGTCCAAGGCGGTGGGCGAGAGGGACATCGAATAGCCGGTGGGGTCCGGGAAGATCGCGCCGCCGTCCCAGCCCACCTGATCGAAGACCACGGACTTGGCGCTCGAGTCGGCGAGGTAGATCTCGTCGGCGCCGTTGGCCAAGGCCATGCCGTTGTAGTCGTAGTCGATGATGACGCCGCCGTTGGTGCTGGTTCCCGCCTGGATGCCGAGTACCGCATAGCCTCCGGAGGCCAAGACCAGCTCGCCCGTTACGGTGAAGGAGTCCGTCCCGAGGTCGTAAACGTACAGGCCGCCGAGGTCCACCATCCCGCCCGAGGCGTTGTAGATCTCGAACCACTCGCCGACACTGTCCGATACCATACTGGGGTTCTGGAGGATTTCGTTGATCACGAGGTCGCCTTCCACGAGGTCGGACAGCGAGTACGGCGCGTCCGTGCCGCTGCAGTCCTGATCCACTCCGTCCTGCGGAGTGTCGGTGGCGCTGGAGTAGCGCGCGGGGTCGGTGTCGTCGCAGTCGGTGTCGTCCGCCACGTAGTCGGCCGGGGCGCTGCACGCAGTGGTGGTCACCGCAGGGTCGCCGTACGTGTCACCGTCCGTGTCCGCGTACCAGGTGGCGGCGTCGACCGCTGCGTCCTCGTCTGCGCTGCCGTCGCAGTTGTTGTCCGTGCCGTCGCAGACCTCGGTGGCGGCGGGGTTGTAGGCGCTGCTGGTGTCGTCGCAGTCTGTGGCATCGGCCACGTACCCGGGAGGGATCGAACAGGAGGTGCGCGACGTCGCCGCTGTGCCGTACTTGTCGCCGTCGGAGTCGAAGTACCAAGTGGGGGCGTCGGCAGCATCGTTTTCGTCCACGACTCCGTCGCAGTCGTTGTCGACATAGTCGCAGAGCTCGATCGCGTCGCGGCTGATCGCCGCGTTCCCGTCGTCGCAGTCGCCGGCCACGTCCACCGTTCCGGCGGGCGCGGTGCACGACATCGAACCCCGGCCTCCGTCCCCGTATCCGTCGCCGTCCTCGTCGACGTACCAGGTGCCAGCGTCCACGGCGGTGTCCTCGTCCACCGTCCCGTCGCAGTTGTTGTCTCGGGTGTCGCAACGCTCGGCTCCGCCCGGGTGGTCGTCGGCCTGGGCGTCGTCGCAGTCGGTGTTGTCGGCCACGTAGCCAGTAGGGGCGGTGCAGCTGGCGTAGGTCAGGGCGGGGGCGCCGTAGCCGTCCCCGTCGGCGTCGGCGTACCAGGTGGAAACGTCGATTGCGTCGTCCTCATCGGTGGAGCCGTCGCAATCGTCGTCGGTGCCGTTGCACGACTCGAGCGCGTCGGGGTTCACCGCGGCGTCGGTGTCGTCACACTCGGTGCACGCGGCGAAACCATCCGCGTCGGCGTCCGCGTAGGCGACCGAGCCGTCGCAGTTGTAGTCGTTGGGATCGTCGCAGGACTCGGTTGCGGCCGGATTGTAGGCGGTGTCGCCGTCGTCGCAGTCCCCGCTCGACGAAACGTAGCTGGGCGGAGCTTCGCAGGACACCGCGGTCACCGCGCTTGTCCCGTACCCGTCCGCGTCCCCGTCGAAATACCACGTGGGTGCGTCTTCGGCGGTGTCCTCGTCCACGTTGCCGTCGCAGTTGTTGTCGCGGGTGTCACAACGTTCCATCGCGGAGGGGTTGTCCTCGGCGCGAGTGTCGTCGCAGTCCGCAGAGTCGGCGACTTGGCCTGCGGGCGCGGTGCAGGCGGGCGCGCCCGTGGAGGGGTCCCCGTAGCCATCGAGGTCCGCGTCTGCGTACCAAGTGGGGGCGCCCGTCGCGTCGGATTCGTCGGCGCTGCCGTCGCAGTCGTCGTCCACGCTATTGCAGAGTTCGGCTGCGGCAGGGTTCACCGCGGCAGCGTTGTCGTCGCACTCCGTACACGCCGGCCACCCGTCGCCATCCACGTCTGCGTAGCCCACCGAACCGTCGCAGTTGTAGTCGTTGGGGTCGGTGCAGTCCTCTTCTGCCGCCGCCGGGTTGTAGTCGCCGTCCGCGTCGTTGCAGTCGCCGCTCACGGGGACGTACCCAGCGGGGGCCACACAGGTGAACAGCTCGGTGGCGTCATCGCCGTAGCCGTCGTAGTCGGCGTCGGCGTAGAACGCGGTCGTGTCGGTGGCCTGCTCGTCCACGTCGCTGTCGCAGTCGTCGTCCACCGCGTTGCACGTTTCGGCGGCGCCGGGGTTCACCGCTCCGTTCGTGTCGTCGCAGTCGCCGTCGGCCACCGTGTAGCCGTCCTGGTCCAAATCGGACTCGACGGCCGTGTCTGCCGTGTCGTCGCCCGTTTCACCGGCACCGGTCTCGCCCGCGCCTGTTTCCTCGGCCTTGTCGTCGGCAGGCGTTCCGGTGCAAGCGGCGAGGGTGAGCAGAAGGGCAGAGGTCAGGCGCATGGAATCTCGGGGGTGCGCGGGGCTATATCCGGGCTACCCGACGCGCACCGGGCGTGTTGGCCACGTCCCCCGCTCCAGAAGGTGGGGATAGTGCTGGCGCCACTGGGCAAGCATGGTTTCGAACGGGATGTCCGCGTGACTGCCGTGGTCCTCGACGTACTCCATGAACCGCGCGCCGCTGGAGTCGAAGGGCTGGAAGATGCTGTCCGTCTCGCCGTCGAACTCGAGCACGTCCACACCCAGGTGCTCGCAGAGCTCACGATTGAAGGCCGGCGTGGCGGCCACCCAGCGGCCTTCGAGCCACAGTTCGGTGTAGCCGTGAAACACCAGCAAGTCGGTGCCGAGGTGCCGCTCCAACTCGGCCGTGCCGATGTGATTGCGAACGTTGGCAAAGTGCAGCCGACTCGGAATACCGAGCACGCGTGCGGAGGCGGCGAGTAGGTTGGCTTTGTCGATGCAATGGCCCCCCTCGGCGGGCTCGCGCAGGAGCACGCTGCTCGCGGTGAAGTCCTCGGGGCGGAAGCCCACCCGCCAGGGGTTGTACCGGAGGCCGTCGCGGACGCGGAGGTAAAGGGCGACCGCCGCCTCGCGGGGCGGCAGGTCGGCGGCGATCTTACGGGCGAACTCCACGACCGCGGGATGGTCGGAGTCGACGAAACGGTTGGGGCGGAGGGTGCGGGGATCGAGCTCCGTGGCGCTGGGCATCGGCGGGCCTATCGCCGGAACGTGGGGTAGGCTGGAGGAATGACCCCCCTCCTCCTCCTGCTCGCCGCTCCCGCCGCTCAAGCAGTAGACATTCGCTGGTGGGGGATCGGGCCGGGCGTGGGCACGCGGGTGGTACCGCTCGCCTACCCCGTCTACCCCAAACAGGCGAAAGACGCGGGTTTCGGTCAGGTGGAGGGGAACGTCGAGTTCTCCGTTCGCGCCGTGGCCTACGCCGGCAAGGTGGGGCGAGTGGCGCTCCGAGGAGGGCTGGGCGGCAACCTCGACACGTGGGGCTCGCAGGAGTTTACGGTCGGGTGGGACCAACTCCTTGTCCGCGACGGCGATGTGCAACTGCTCTTCGGCGGCGGAATCGGCGTGGGACACGAGCGCACCTACGAGGCCGAAGGGGAAGCGGGCGCCTACTGGGACGTGCAGTATTTCCCGCTGCGTGCCGCCATCGCAGGGCTCGTGCGCGACCGCTGGCGGGGGTACGAGTTGAACGTTTGGGGAACGTGGCACATCGTCGGAGAGCAGGAGCTCTGCGGCGTAGACGGGGAGTGCACGTCGCCCGCCACGCTCAGCGACGGCCTCGGGTTCTACGGCGGTCTCGGCGTGGAGGCGACGGTATTTTTTGGGAGTTTCTTTAGTTCGAAGTAGGGGGGGAATTCTACCCACAGATCGCGATTTGTGCGCGAACGCGGGGCGAGCGGAGGGGCGGCCAATAGCGGCAGGCCCCGGCGCCAACGCTGACTTTCCCACGCGCCGCACCTTCACAGGCCACCGGCTGGCAATAGACCTTCGCGCCCTCGGCGCCGCGTCCTGCGCGGCGACCGGCATCGAGGTCAATCAGGTTCAGGCCAAGAGCCTTGCCGTCACCCGCTCCAACATGCCGGTGATCCCGCGGTGGTGCACCGCGAACGCATCGGGAAAATGGTCGCTGGATGCGTGGTCGAGCTCGGTCGCGCCCCATACAATCGTGAAGTCAGGTCGCGCGGGAGTGCGGAAATTCTTCCTGTTCCCGTCTACGAGGGTGAGCTGGATTCGTTTGTCGACGCCGTTTTGCAGTTGGTTCCGGTAGGACGGCGTGCCGCCCACGATGAGGACGCGACGTTTGCCCATGAGCAGGCAGGCCGCGGAGAATTCTTCGATGGCCCGGTCGATCGCGCCCGTCCCGGCGAGGTCGCTGCGCTCCGCGCTCACTTCCACTCCGGCCGCCCCGGCTTCCGGCGATTCACCCGGCGCAAGGAGCACGAGCCGCTCGAGCAGGAATTCCGCGAACGATTCGGGGAGCGGAGTGTTCAGCTGCGCGAGCAGCGGTCCCACGCGGCGCGCCGCGGCGAGCGCCCCGATCGCGGCGCACATCTCGTCCTCGCCCCGCAGTCCGCGCGCGAACAGCAAGGAACGAAGGTCGGTGGAGGCCAAGCCGGGCGTCGACGACGTCTCCATCGCTTGGATCCGCCGTACGCGCTCCCGATCGCGGTCCTCGGCGCGAGTCAGGTCGCGGCGGGCGACGGTGAGCTCGAGGATGAGGTCGGCGCGGGCTCGTTCGGCGCCCTCGAGGCGACCGTGGGCCTCGGCGAGGTCGGAGCGCGATTGGGTGAGGGCGTTTTGGGCCAGCCGATGTGCCTGGTGCAAGTCGGCCAGTTCCGCTTCGAGCTTCGCTCTCGTTGCCTCCACGTGTGCGAAGAGTTCTGGGGAGGGCGCGCCGAGGGTGGATGTGGGCCGGGGCAGCGGTGCGCTCGGGGCCCGGGCGGCAACGACCGCAGTCGGCGCGGGCATCGTGCGCGGCGGGGGCATGTCCGGGCCGCGCCGCATGCGGGGAGGGGGCTCCCCGAGCCGTTGCACGTCGGCGTACAGTTCGGCAAGGAGGTCGTGATCTCGAAGCTCGGCAGGCTTGTCGGAGGGCATGCGTAGGCTCTAAGCCGCCCTACGGAGAGGCGGCGGAGATGACCTCGTCGATGCCGGCCTGGAGCTTCCCGCCGCGGGGCCGGGCGAGGCGTGCGAGCTCCAACGCAAGCCCGTTCTCGCCTGCGTTGTAGGCGTCGACCGCGACCGCGTACAGGGCGTACACCCCGGCGGTGCCGGCGGCGTCGAGCGAGAACGCATCCCGCGCGTGCTGAGCGCGCTCGGGGAGGGGGAGTGTGCTGTCTTCGGAGAGGGCGCCGTGGCAGCGGGCGCCCACGTCGCCTAAGCGGGCCTTCTGCGCCAGCGAGGCGCACTCGGTGAGCCGGCCGCGCAGGTCGGGCGCTCGTTGGGTGGAGGCCGCCATCACGGCGGCGCCGTACACCCGCGCGTGCAGCTCCGGCTCATCCAGCTTGGCGGTTTCGAAAACGAGGGTCTGCCAGAGGGGGTGGGCGGTGGCGACGGGCATGAGCACCAGCGCGTTGTAGGCGGCCCATCCCGCCGAGCGTCGGGCGCGCAGCGAGTACTCCTTCTCTCCAATGGCGTCGAAGCCCTCTTGGGCCTGCCCGAACGCCGTGCGGGCCCCGGAGAAGTCGCCCCCCCCGTAAGCTTTGATGCCCGCGTCGTAGGCTTTGGCCGCCGCGGCGAAGGCCTGCTCCCGCTTGACGAGATCTGCGAGCCCGGAGTCTGCGGCAAGCTTCGACAGGTCCTGGTCGTGGCCGAGCATCACCAGCGTGGCGGCGGCATCGCCGCGGGCCACCCGCGCCAGCGCCGTGGCCCGCGCGCCGCCGACCTTCTCGGCCAGTTCGGCGGCGGCGGCGAAGCCCGCGAGGGCTTCCGGGAGGCGGCGGGCGCGGGCGTGGCCGAGCGCCCGCGCGAGCTGCACGTGCGCGGGGCCGAGCGAGTCTCCGGCGGCGCTGAAGTAGGCCTCGGCCTGTTTGGCAGCCGCTGGGGCGCTCGCCGGATCGACCTGCTGAAAGGCCCCCGCGAGCATCGTGGCCGCGCGTGCCGCGTCGAGGTTGCGGCCACGCCCCGCGTAGTAGGAGGCTGCCTGCCCCAGCGCCGACTTCGCCGTACCGAGGTCGCCACGATGTGCGGCGATCACCCCGCCCAGTTCGGCCTGCCGTGCCGCCCCCTGACCATACTGCATCCCTGCGAGAAGTTTTCCCGCGGCGCGCTGCTCCACAGCGGCGCCGTCCAAGTCGCCGACCTGCGCGAGCACGATGCCGAGTTCGCAGCGGGCGTCCACTTCCACCACAAGGTAGCCGCCGGCGCTGGCGCTGCGCGCGGCAGCGCGCAGCGTGTCCGCCGCCACACCGCTCCGTCCTTCGAGCGCTTGAACCAGGCCGAGGTCTACGAGGGCCACCGCGGCCTCGCGCACCAACCCGCTCTCCCGCGCGCGCCGGGAGTTCTCCGCGAGCCGGGTGGCGGCGCCGGCCAGATTCCCGTCCGCCCGCTCCACAGCAGCGAGGTCGAGGGCGGCGACGATCTCTTGTCGCGGCGTTGCAGCGGCCTTGACTGCGGCTTCGGCGCGGGAGCGGGCGGCGGCGCTCTGTCCTTTGCCAAGCAGGCTGCCCACGGTGCTGTCGGTCCCGCCCAGCGCCGCTACGGCGGCCTGCGCGCTCTGAGCGGTGGCGAGGAGAGCGGCGTCGCCCACCTCGGTGGCCAACCCCACCGCGGCGGCGGCCTCGGCCGCGGCGGCCTTCGCGTCGCCCTGATCGATGCGTGCGAGGGACAGGTTCACCCCCACGCGCGCTTCCGTGGCTTTCCGCTCCTGCCTCTTCGCTGAGACCTTTCCCTTCTTCAGCACCTCGATGCCCCGAACCAGCTCGCCGCTGTCGCAATAGAGCAGGCCCAGGAGGTTGAGGGCCGCAGGCTCCTCAGGGGCGATCAGCACTGCCGCCTCGGCGGCCTTCCGGGCCTCGTTGAGGTTGCCCAGCTCGTACCACGACACCCCCTCCGCGAGCCGCGCCTGCCAGCCGCCACCGGCCTCCGCGAGCGCTCGATACAGCGATGCCGACTCGGCGAAGCGGCGCGCCGACAGCGCCGACTGTGCGGCGGCGACGGCGTCCGCAGCGTTCGCCTCCACGGTCAGCTCCCCCAGCTCCACGGCCGCGTCGGCGGCGGCGGCCAGCCCCGTCATGAACACCCAGCCGAACATCAGGCCTCCTTCGCTTTCGCTTACGTAGCACTCTCGACCGCGGTCTTCGTCGGGGGTTCCGGGCTCCTGGTCGCTCACCCCTCCGGGCTGGCCACCCGCACGACCCGTTCGTTGGCGTGCACCATCGGGTAGACCCGCAGCCCCAGCACCACGCCGCCTGCCGTCGCATGGACCGCCTCCTGCGGATCTCCACCCAGCGGGGCTCGCACCACCCCGAGGAGCTGGCCGGCCACAACCGTCTCGCCGGGGCGCACCTCCGGCACGAAGAAGCCGCCGACTGGCGTGCGGTAGTCAATCACCTCGGTGCAGCTCCTCCCCCCTGCCTCGCCCGCGGGGAACTCGACGTGTCCGGCTTCTGCAAGCAAGCGCACCACTCCCCGAGTCATCGCGCGGGCGTCGTCGAGATCGAGGCTGCCTCCCCGCCCGCCGCGCAGCTCCACGCTGGTTCGTCCGAGCGCTCTCCACGCCCCGATCAGCCCGTCGTCGATGCGGTCGGACGGTCGTTTCCAGCACAGCGGCAGGCCCGCTGCTTGCCCCAGCTCGGTGGCGCGGCCGCTCAGCGGCACGCGCGCATGGGGCGTTTCGTGCACCGTCGCCGAGCCCGTCTGCAGCTCAACGCAGATATCGGCGTCGGTCGCATCTAGGACGGCGTGGGCGATGCGTTCCACGGGTGTGCCGTTTTCGTCGCCGGGGAAGGCCTCGTTCAGGTCTCGGTCGTCGAATGGCCACCGCTTGCGGCCCTCAGCGGCGCCGAAAAGGTTCACACACGGCAGGAGGTGCACGGTTCCGGCGGTGCGCTCCAGCCGCAGCATCCCCGCCAAG
>CANKOI010000132.1 GCA_947484175.1 Deltaproteobacteria bacterium | reverse complement strand
GCCCCGCGCGAAGAGGGGAGGGCCCGGAGCCGGGAGCCGGGAGCCGGGAGCCGGGAGCCGGGAGCCGGGAGCCGGGAGCCGGGAGCCGGTCACTTCTGGGGGTACGCCGTACTGTGTTGCAGGGCGGCCAAGGTGATCGCTCCGGGGCGGCCAAGGTGATCGCATCCGGGGCGGCCAAGGTGATCGCGCCCACCTGACGCTGCATGTTGCTCCGGCACACCGGAGGTGCACATGAGCGCGCAGAGGATCGACATGCACAGGCTTCAGGAATTGGTGCGGTTGCACCGGCTCGGGACGGGGGCGCGGGAGGTTGCGCGCCTCCTGGGGATGTCACCGAACACCGAACGGGAGTACCGCGAGGCCCTCGGCACCGCGGGGCTCCTCGACGGACCGGCCGACGCGCTGCCGGAGTTGGACGGCCTGAAGGCGGCCGTGCCCAATCGGCTCCCCCGGCAACAGGTGTCCAACGCGGAGCCCGCGTGGGACCTCGGGCAATCTTCGACCACCTTCGGATCAACCGCCCTGACTTCGAGGTCGGCTACGACTCGGTGAAGCGCTTCTGCGCGCGGCTGCGCAGGGCTGAAGGCGTGAAGCCGGAGGACGTCGCGATTCCCGTCGACACCGCGCCCGGCGAGGTCGCGCAGGTGGACTTCGGGTACGTGGGAAAGCTCTACGACCCCGATGCCGGCGTGCTTCGCAAGGCTTGGGTGTTCGTGATGGTGCTTGGGTACAGCCGTCATCAGTACGCACAGGTGGTGTTCGACCAGAAGGCCGAGACGTGGCAGCGGCTGCACGCGCAGGCGTTCGCCTACTTCGGGGGTGTGCCCAAGACGATCGTGCCCGACAACCTGAAGGCGGCCGTCGTGCGGCTCGCGTTCGGGCATGTGGCAGACAACGGGATCCAGCGGGGCTATCGCGAGCTCGCGCGCCACTACGGGTTCAAGATTGACCCCACGCCACCTCGGGACCCCGAGAAGAAGGGGAAGGTCGAGGCCGGCGTGAAGTATGTGTCCGGGAATTTCTTCGCGCCACGCGACGAGGGCGAGGACGTGACGTTCGTGAACTCGGCGCTGAAGACTTGGCTCACCGACGTGGCGGGCCAACGGAAGCACGGTTCCACGGGGCTCAAGCCGCTGGAGTCGTTCGAGCAGGAGGAGAAGGCGATGCTCAAGGCGCTGCCGCCGCTCGGCTGGGCGCCTGTCACCTGGAAGCAGGCGAAGATCCATACGGATTGCCACCTGCTGTTCGAGAATCGGCCGTACTCGGCGCCCTGGCAGCACATGGGCAAGACGGCGTGGGTCAAGGCCACCGCCGACGCCTTGGTGATCTACGTCGACGACGAGCGCGTCCGGACGCACCCGCGCCGCGGAACGGGGCCGCGGTCCACGAACGACGCCGATCTCCCCGCGTCCCGGCGCGACTACCGGCACCGCGGCCGGAGCTACTGGCAGGATCGCGGTCGGGTTCTCGGCGTCGATGTGGAGGCCTGGGTCGCGGACATGTTCGAGCACGCCACCGAGCTGAGCCCGCTCCGGGCGGTGCAGCAGGTGGTCACACTGCTGGAGACCTACCCCCGCGACCGCGCCAACGCGGCGTGCCGACGCGCGATGCGCTTCGACATCCGGAACTACCGGGAGATCAAGAAGATCCTGGTCGAGGCCCTGGACTTCGAGGCCCTGCCCGACCGCCTCCCGATCGACCTCCCTGTGGCGACGACCGCCGACCCTCCCCGCTTCGCCCGTCCGCTCTCCCAACTGCTCGCATCCATTCAGAAGGTGAACCATGACCTCCACTGACGAACTCGTCCCCGTCCTGAAAAAGCTCTGTCTCGGCGGAGTTCTCCAGACCCTTGCCCTGCGTCGGCAGCAGGCTGTCGACGAGAACCTCGACCACAACGAGTTCCTCTTCCGCCTGCTCGCCGACGAGCTCGAGCGGCGCGAGAACAAGAAGCTCCAAGACCGCCTCGAGCGCGCGAACTTCGAACACGGAAAGACACTCGAGGACTTCGACTTCCTCTTCAACATCAAGCTTCCGAAGCCCAAGATCGTGGACCTCTCCACCTGCCGCTTCGTCGAGCGGCACGAGGCGGTTCTGCTCGTAGGGCCGACCGGCGTGGGCAAGAGCCACCTGGCCCAGGCCATGGGACACCGTGCCGTCCGCCGCGGGATGAACGTTCTGTTCCTGGGAGCGAACCAGCTCTTCGCCCAGCTCCGCGCCGGACGCGGCGACGGGACCTACGACAAGCGCGTCGCCCGGCTCGCCAAGGTCGACCTGCTCGTCGTCGACGACCTCGGGCTCCGTCCGCTCCGCGGCGACGAGCCCGAGGACCTCCATGAGTTGATCCGCCAGCGGTACGAACGTGGCGCGTGGATCGTGACCTCCAACCGTGCGCTGGCCGAGTGGCCCGCGATGTTCGGCGACCCGCTCCTCGCCAGCGCCGCCCTCGACCGCCTCCTCCACAACGCTCACGTCCTGGAGATCGACGGCGACTCGTACCGGACCTCCCGTCGCAAGGCTTGAGGCAGACGATCACCTTGGCTGCCCTGGGCCGGCCTCCGTGCACGGACGCACAACGGCCTCGCCGCCTCGCGCGACGTGCCTCGTCGCAGACCCCGCTCCCCGCCGTGCCGACGCCCGTACCCCCCGGATCACCTTGGCTGCCCCGAGCGCGATCAGTTCAGCCGCCCCTTGACACCATGCGCCTATGCCCTTGACACCCCCCGCCGCGAGCGTGTATACGCCGCCCGAACGGGGGTTTCCGATGCTGTTGTACGCCTTCATCCTTGCAGGTTGTGAGAAGCCCGAAGCCGAGGCGCCTGCACCCGCCGGTCTCTTCGTACTCCAGTCCCCGGCTGGAGGGGTATTTCTCCCCGCCGGAACGCTGGAGGCCTCCGGCAAAGCCGTGAACCTCACCGATGTGCAGGTCAACGGAGTGGCCGCAGAAGTGGACGCCGGAACCTTCGCGGCCGAGGTGGAGTTGCAGCGCGGCGTGAACGTCGTGGAAGGCAGCGGCATCGACGCCACCGGCCACACGATCTACGACCGCAACGGTGTGCTCGCGGGCGACTTCGAAGACGACGACGGCGCTGTAGAAGACGCCCTGCTCCTGCGGGTGAACGACGGCGGCCTCCGCCGCATCGGCGAGATCGGGTCCGACATGCTCGCGTCAGAGTCGATCAGCGACGCCCTCAGCGCGATCAACCCCGTGTACAGCGACAGCTACGCGTGGGACTACGTGATCGTCGCCGCCGACGTGGAAGCCGTTTCCTACGACAGCCCCGAGTTTGAGTTCACCCCGCGCGATGGCGCCCTGGGCCTCGAGGTCACCCTCCCCAACCTCTACGTCGACATCTACGCCTACGGCGAGGCCTTCGGCTTCGCGTTCGACAGCGACGTGGCGATGTGGGCCACTAGCGCGGTGCTCACCGCCGACCTGCACATCTCGGCCAAAAACGGCGGCATTGCCGTGGAGATCGGCGAGGTCACCGTGGATCTCAAGGACTTCGGCTACGACACCTCGCTCCTTCCCGGCGACGTAGAGAGCTACATCCTCGTCGAAACCATCCGCGACACCATCACCGGCATGTTGGTGGAAAAGGTGAACGAGATGGTGCCGCCGCTGCTCGACGAAACGCTGAGCGGGCTCGACCCCAGCTTCAGCACCGAGCTGATGGGGCTTCAAGTCGACCTCGCGTTTGAGTTCGCCAAGGTGGACGTCGACGAGGACGGCGTAGTCCTCGACCTCGACATGGACGTGGTGATCCCCTCCACCGGAACCGCCAGCGGGCCCGGCTACCTCGGCGCCGACCTCGGCACTCCCGACCTCGACACCCACGCCGACGTGTCGGGCGCGGTGAGCGACAACCTGCTGAACCGCATGCTCTACGAAGCATGGGCCGGCGGTCTTCTCGAGATGCGCCTTAGCACCGACGACGGCTCCCTCTCCGCGGCGATGCTCGCCCCGTTGAAGGCCACCGAAGGCACCATCACCGTGAGCGCGCTCCTGCCGCCGGTGGTCGTGGAGCGGGACGGTGAACTGCAGGCGCAAATGGGCGAGCTGATCGTGGACATCAACACTCCCGGCGGCGCCCTCGGCGACCACCTCCAAGCCGCTGTGAACGTCTTCGTTCCGCTCGAAGTGCTCGTGGAAGGGGGCGCCCTCACCATGAAGCTCGGCACTCCCGAAGTCGTGCTGATGGTGCGTGAGTCCACGATGGGCGCCACCGACGAGGAGATGACCACCCTCGTGGAGCAGATGCTGCCCATCGAGCTCCTCTTCTCCCTGCTCGGCGATTTCAGCTTCCCGCTCCCCTCCCTCTACGGCCTGTCGATCGACGAGGGGGAGGCGAAGCGCGACCCCAGCGGCGTGTACACCAGCCTCGAGGTTGCGTTGAACTAGCGGGCGCCCGCCCTACTGCGCGGAAAAGCTCGCCTTGGCCGTTTCGCCCGACTTCACGGTCACCTGCTGGGTGCTGTCGATCCCCGCGGCTTCGTTGCGCGCTCGCACTTGGTAGGTGCCCGCGGGCAGTTGGTAGCCAACCAGCGGCGTGGTTCCAACCTTCTTGCCGTCCACGAAAATGTCGGCCCAGCCCCCCGACACGTTCACGCTCAGCTTGCCCTTGGCCTTCTCCACCGGAGCCGCCACGATCTGCACGACCTGCACCTCGGCGGGCGCTGCTGCCGGCGTTCCCGCCGGCGACCCTGTCGGCGTGGCAGGGACCGCGGGCGCCCGGGGCCCCCCGGCCGCCTTCACCGGGACGAGGCGTGCGTCGAGCCGCAGGCGCTCGCCTTCTGCGAGCTCCACGTCGTCTTGGAACGTCACGTACCCCTCGGCCCTCACCTCCAGCCGGTGCTTGCCGGGCTTCACCTCCGCGAGAATCGAGGCGCCCTGCCCGGCCTCCACCGCATCGACAAAGAGGGTGCCCGACACCGGGCTCACCCGCACAGTCAGGCCGGTGGCACGGACAGGGGCGGCCTTCTCGACCTCCACGACCACCTGCTCCGGCTCGCGGTTGAGCACGTAGAAGACGGAACCAGTCACCGCAACGGCGGCCACGCCGAGCGCCGCAAGGCCCAACGCCAACGGCAGCTTCGAGCTGGGGCGGGCTGCCACCGCGCCGGGGGCCACGGTCGGCTGGGAGTTGGCTCGCCGGTCTTCCTCCCACTCCTCTTGGAGCTCTACACTGGGCTCAACCTCGTGCAGTTGCCTCGCAGCGCTCGTACCCACTTCGAGCCGCTCCCGCTCCGCCTTGATCTCGTCGGCGAACAGCTCGTGCATGAAGTGCCCGAGGCCCTGCTGAACCACATCCGGGGTTTGCGGGTAGAGGAAATTCAGGAGGTCGGCATGGAGTTCCCGACCATCTTGGTAGCGGGCGGCCGGATCCTTCTCCATGCATCGCGCCACGATGTCACTCAACCTCACCGGCACGGAGGCGTTCACCACCGCCACGCGCTCGATGTCGACGTTGCGCACCCGATCGAGCGTTTTCACCTCGTTGTCGGTCTTGAACGCTCGCCGGCCGGTCAACATCTCCCACAACACCACGCCCAGCGAGAAGATGTCGCTCCGGCGGTCGAGCGTCTCGCCCAACGCCTGCTCCGGCGACATGTACTCGAGCTTGCCCTTCAGCGTGCCCTTCGTCGTCGTCTCTACGACCGAGCTCGACTGCACGATGCCGAAGTCGGCCACCTTTACGTCGCCCGAGTAGCCGACGAGCAGGTTTGACGGGCTCACGTCGCGGTGAACAATGTTCAACATGAGCCCGGCGTTCGTGCTCTTGCGGTGAGCGTAGTCGAGCCCCTTGGCCGACTCCAACGCGATGTAGACAGCGTATTCGCGGGGCAGCATCTTCCGACGCTCGAAGAGCTTGCGGAGGATGAGCTTGGCGTCCTTCCCCTCCACGCAGTCCATGGCGAGGAAGTAGTTGGTGCCGATCTTGCCGAAGTCGACCACCCGCACGATGTTCGCGTGCTGCAGGAGCGCGGTGACCCGCGCCTCGTCGAGGAACATCTGCACGAACTGTTCGTTGTCGCTCATGTGAGCGAGAATTCGTTTCACCACGAACAGGTTCTCGAAGCCGCCGTGCCCGAAGGTCTTCGCCCGGAAGATTTCAGCCATGCCGCCCACCGCAATCTTGTCGATCAGGTAGTACTTGCCGTACGGCTCCGGCGCCGGCGGCCGGGGAGAGGAGGGCGGGGCTGGAACCACTTCAGACATGCGGCCAACCAGCGTATCCGAAAAGCTCAGCTACGGCAGCCGTCAACCTGCGCCATTGCTGTAGTTCTCGGCGACCTCGTCGCACGTCCACCACTCCTCGAGGCGCAAGGAATCATCGGCGTCCACACACTGGGCCACTCGCTCCTCCGTCGGCTCCTCGTTCTTGGTGATGCAGCCCTCCAACTCGACCTGCGACACCGAAAGCTCGCACTCGTTGGCCCGTTCAGCCATCGTCTGGCACAGATTCTGGCAGGCGTTCTGGCACCCGACAAGGAGAAACAAAACAAGCATGAGCCTGACTGTAGCAAGCCGAGCCCGAAGCCTCAACCACGGGATCGTTATACGATCGTGAGGTGGCCACCCTTCCGCGCGGGATGGGGGTGCTCCAGGTGGAGCCCACCGACCGCTGCAACCTCGCGTGTACGATGTGTGCGCCCCACGCAGAGTCGTGGCCCACGGTGCACGGCATCCCCAAGGGTCTGATGCCGCTGGCGCTCTACGAGCGGGTTCTGGCCGGCCTTGTGGCGGGGGACTGCCACTTCGACCACCTCATTCTTCAGTGGCTCGGCGACCCCTCGTTGCACCCCGATCTGGAACGCATGGTCGGCCTCGCCGGCCATACGCTCGGCGCCCGTGTGGGCCACGTACGGGTCGACAGCAACGCCATTCTGCTGACGGAGACCCGCCTCGACCGCATGCTCCGAGAGAAGGCGCCCGCCGTGCCGCTGCTGCTCGTCTTCACGCTCGACGCCGCCACCGCGGCCACCTACCGGCGCGTGAAGGGGCGCGAGGGCCTAGAGAAGGTGCGCCGCCACGTCCGGCATCTGCTCCGCAACCGTGCCGGCGTCGGGCGGGTTGACGTACAGCTCCAATTCGTCGTGCAACCGGGGAACGCGCACGAAGCCGCCGCGTTTCTCGCCTACTGGTCGGCGCTGGCGACCTGCCACGACTCCGAGGGCGGCCACGTGGAGGTGATGTTCAAACGCCTGAGCGTGGGGGGCGGCGCGGCAGGTCAGGCCGCCGCCGACGCGCTCTACGACACCACCCTCCACGAGGCCGGCATCACCGCGCACACCGAGGGCGGCTTCTCGGTCTCCATCTGGCAGGAGCGTCCGTGGCAGGCCGACGATGCCCACAAGGCACGCGGTCCCTGCCCCGGCGCGTGGCTCACCCCGGTCGTGCGACACGACGGCGAGCTCCTGATGTGTTGTGCCGACCTCGGCAGCGAGCTGCGGCTGGGCTCCCTGGCGGAGCACGACTTCCGGACTCTCTGGGAGGGGGAGGTTGCGACCCGACTTCGGCTCCAGCACCTCGCCGGACGCTTCGAGGGCGTCTGTGCCTCTTGCGGCGGCGTGAACTGGTACCGGATGCCCCCGGGAGCGGCCGCCGCTACGCGGGAACGCGCCCGCGCACTTGGAGTCCCCATCCCGCTCGAATAGGCGGACACGAGCAGACGCCTCAGTGCTCCCGGGCGGGCCCCGCCCGTCGAGCCGCGCGCTCCTCGGCCTGGGCCCCGGCGAGGTCGGCCGGCACCCGCGGCATCTGCACGCTCATCACCAGCACCCAACTGAGCCAGATGATGTCGCCCAGCACCACGAAGTCAGCGGCCACCGGGCTCCACGCCAGCGCGAGCAGCGGCCAGACTAGAAAGGAACTGACCAGTCCCAGCACAAAGCACACCATCGGAAAGCGCACGTCACGCCCGGTGGCGATGCTGAGCAAGAAGAGCGCGAGCGCGAGGATCACGTGGAAGAGCCCGGACAGCGTGAGCGCCACGCCAAGGAGCGTATGTGCAATCGCCTCCTCTCCAAGAGGCACGAAGTGGGAAACCACCCACGGGACCAGACTGCCCGCCGCCCCCGTAAGGGCAGCGGTGAACAGCAGCACACCGCCCGGCCAAGCGTAGGGCCCGAGGAGGCGCACGAGGCCCACGCCCCACACCAGCAACGCCATCATGCTGGCGAAGGTGGCGCCGCCGCTCAGCACCACGGCGAACTCCTGGTCCGCCACGGCGTAGGCCCAGCGCTCGATCTTGTCGGGGTGATAGGCGGCCTCGATGCTGGAGAGCCCGGCCG
>CANKOI010000131.1 GCA_947484175.1 Deltaproteobacteria bacterium | reverse complement strand
GCGGGCCCGAAAGGGGCGAGGGTCGAGGTCGCGGAGGGCGGCGAGGGTGCGCAGGAGGCTGCTGAGACCCTTGTGGACGTCGACGCGGCCGAGCGTCAGGAACTCGCCCGCCGTCGGCGCTCGGCGGAGAGCCTGCCAAGGAGCGAGGTCTACGGCGTTGCGAATCACCTCGCCCCGGTCGGTCAGCTTCCGGAACAGCTCCTCGTCCTGATCGGAGGTGTAGACCAGTGCGTCCACGCCGCGAACGAGGAGGCGGGTCATGGTGTTGAACCAGACCTGTTTGGCGCCCGTGGCGAAACCGGTGTGGAAGAACCCGCCGTGCGTGCTGAGCACCACGGGGCGGCCGTGAAAGGGGCGCGTGGCCACCAGCCAATCGGCGAGGAAGTCGACCGCGTGAACGTGAACCACATCGGCGTCGTGAAGCTCTCTCAGCACCGTCGGGGCCAGCGGATAGCGAGTGCTACCCGCAAAGGGGATGCGCCGAATGGCGATGCCGTTGTGCAGCTCCTCCGCGGGCAGGCCGCGACCATCCTCGAAGGCGCGGTCGAGCGTGACGACACGCACCGAGTGCCCTCGAGCCACGAGCGCCTCCCCCAGCCACTGCACGTGCCGCTCGATGCCGCCAATGTTCGGCCAGTACACACGGGCGACGAGGAGAACGCGCATCGGGCGCCGACCTAACCCGCTCACCGCCCACGCCTGCGCGCACCGCCCGGCGCGCCTCGTTAGAACCGGCTCCTGTCCTTCGACCGTCCATCCCCCTTCTCCGACTTCGGCAGCGACCCCAGTCGGCAGTTCCTGATCCCGGTGCTCATCACGGTGCCGATGGCGCTCGCGCTCGCCTTCGGCGGCCCCCAGCACATGGCCGCACTAGCGATTGTCGTGGTGGGCGGAGGATTGTTCCTCGCCAATCCTCGCGCATTCATCCTCGCATTCCTCGCGCTCATCGCCATGCGCAACTTCATCGCAGGTGGCGACCGCATCGCGATCGGCGGCTTCGACTTCGACCTCGGCGGGCTCGTGAACGTGCTCGCGACCGGCATCGGCTTCGTGTACTTCCTGGTGCTCTGGAAGAACCCGTTCCGCGGGCGCTCGCTCACCATGCCCTACGGCGCATTCCTCGCCCTCTTCGCCATCAGCATCGCCTGGGCAACGGAGGACCGCTGGTCCACCCGCTTCGTCACCCGGCTGGCCGCCCCCTTTTTCACCTACCTCATCATCTCGGACATGCTCGACCGGCGCATGGTGAAGCAGGTGATCACGGCGATCTACGCCAGTAGCGCCGTGCCGATCGTGTACGGCTTCTACCAGTGGGCCACGGGTCAGGGAAATGAAGTCACCGAAGGCTACGTGCGGGTGAACTCGAGCTTTTTCCATCCCGCCCATTTCTCGATGTACCTCACCTTCCTGTTCTGCCTCGCCTACGCGGAGTTTCTCGACGAAGCGAAAAGCAACCGCGGATTGCGTCTCTTGTACATCGGAGCGGTCGTGGCTCTGGAGATCAGCACGTACACCCGTATCAGTTGGGCAGCGATGTTTCTTTGTTGGGTCTACCTGAGCTGGATTTACAAGAAACGAAATTACCTCCTCGCCGGATTTGCCATCGGCGCATTCGGGCTCGTGGCGTTCGGGAGCGGCATTCTGGCGCGGCTCACCGATGCGACCGCGGTTTTCGAGGCGAATGCGGAGCTGTACGACCTCAACACGTCCGTCGGGTGGCGGCTGTACTTCTGGGATGAACTCACGCGCCGCTTCTGGGAGACTCCGTGGCTCGGTCACGGTGCTGGCAGCTCCGTGATGCTCGGTGTGGAGCTGTTCGGGCAAGAAGCGGCTCCTCACAACGGCTACCTGCGCGTGGCCTACGAAACGGGGGCCGCGGGGGTCGTCCTGTTCGCTTGGGTGCTCGGAACGATGATGTGGCAGGGGTTCCGCCTGATCCGCCGCCAGCGCGCCGGCGCGCTGACCGTCGTGAGCCACGTGTACGTCACGATGACGCTCACCTACGTGCTGCTCAACGCCACGGACAACATCCTCGAATATTACGAAGTGGCGATCTACCAGTGGGCCATTCTGAGCCTCGTGGAGTTCAACAACGTCCGTGCCGCACGCGCCGGATTTATCGAGCAGTCCCGGTTCGAAGAAGGGGTGGAGGTCGACGAAGCCGAGGTGGCCGAGGTGGCGGCCGAGCTGCAGTCCAGCGAGCCGGAGGACGAGGACGAGGGCAAACCTGTGCCGCGCGGCGCGGCTGGCGGTCGGCGCGCAGGGAGCGGTGGCTAAGCCGGCAGGAGTGCGTCCACGAAAGCGACCGCATCGAAGTCGCGCAGGTCCTCGATCTTCTCGCCCACCCCCACCAGCTTCACCGGGAGTCCGAACTCGGCCGCAATGGCCACGACCACACCGCCCTTGGCCGTGCCGTCGAGCTTGGTGAGTACCACGCCCGTCACGCCGGCCACGTCCTTGAAGAGCCGCGCCTGCGAAAGGGCGTTCTGGCCCATCGTGGCGTCGAGCACGAGCAGCACCTCGTGGGGGGCGCCAGGGATGACCTTCCCGACTACGCGGCGCACCTTGGCCAGCTCGTCCATCAGCGCCTTCTGGGCCTGCAGGCGCCCTGCGGTGTCGCAGAGTACGACGTCGATGCCGCGGCCCAGGGCCGCCTCACAGGTCTGATGGGCCACAGCGGCCGGGTCTGAGCCCTCCTGCTGAGCCACGATGTCGGCCCCGGCGCGTTCCGCCCACACCTTCAGCTGCTCGATCGCGCCGGCCCGAAACGTATCGCCAGCCCCCATGATCACCCGCTTTCCGCGGCCCTTGAAGCGCGCTGCCAGCTTGCCGATCGTGGTGGTCTTGCCGCTCCCGTTCACGCCGACCACCAGCACCACATGGGGCGACGGTCCGAGGACCAACCGGCTGTCGACCGCTTGCAGGCGCGTGAGCATCGCCGTTCGGAGCGCCGCCTTTAAGTCCGCTGCCGTGGCGATCTCCGCGACCAGCGCAGCCGCCGTAGCCGCCCCAACGTCAGACCGGATCAGCGCCTCCTCCAGCGCATCGAGCTCCTCCCGACGTTCGCGGCCACGATCGAAGAGCCCGGCGAACAGGTCGCGCGAACGGGCAAGCGCGGCGAGCAGCGGGTTCGGCAGGGCGGGTGCCTCCGAGGCCGACCCGAGGGCATCGAGCGGGCCGGCAATGCGCGGCGGGCGCATCGCGGAGCGATAGACAACGTAGAGCGCGGTGAACCCCGCGATGATGATGCCGATCAATAGAACGTTCATGCGCCCTCGAGCCGTACGGTGACGAGGCGGCTGATCCCGGGCTCCGGCATGGTCACGCCGTAGAGCACGTCGGCCGCCTCCATCGTCTTTTTGTTGTGGGTGATCAGGATGAACTGCGAAACCTCCGCCATCTCCCGGAGCATCTCGTTGAACCGGCCACCGTTCCCCTCATCGAGCGGCGCGTCGACCTCGTCGAGCAGGCAGAAGGGAGAAGGCTTCACGCGGAACAGAGCGAAAATGAGGCCGATGGCGGCCATGGCCTTTTCGCCGCCGGAGAGCAGAGAGAGCACCTGCACCTTCTTGCCGGGCGGCTGCACGAGCATCTCCACGCCGCAGTTGAGGAGATCGTCAGCGTCGGTGAGGTCGAGCTTCGCCGAGCCTCCGCCGACCAGCCGCGGGTACAACTCGGAGAAGCGCTCCTGGACGAGCTCATAGGTTTCGCGGAACCGCTCGCGGCAGGTCTGGTTGATGCGGGCGATGGCCGACTCGATCACTTCCATGGCCTGCTCAAGGTCCTTCCGCTGCCGGTCGATGTCCAGAAACTGCACCCGCACGGCGTGGTACTCCACGATGGACTCGGGGTTGGTTTCTCCGAGCTTGAAGAGCTGTTCGCGGATCGCCTCTACCTCACGATGCCGCTCGGAGAGGGCGGCGTCGTCGACGTCGAGCGCTCGTAGGTCCACTCGCAAGGTGCTGACCGCCTCGGCCCCCAGTTCCACCTCCGGTTCGTTCGGCTCCCAGCCCGGCACGAGCAGCGCACCGTCACGATCGATCCGGTCCAAGAGCGAGGGCAGCGAGAGCCCGTGCCGCTCTTCGGTGGTGCGGAGCAGCTCCTCCACGGTGAACTTCACCTTCTGGTACGCCACTTCGGCAGCCGTGTGCCGGTCCTTCGATGCGTCTCGCCGGTCACGCACTGACTTTTGGGCGGCCTCTTCCACGCGCACACGCTCCTTGGCCTCCCGCGCCCTCTCCCGCGCCTCGTTGAGCTGGCCGGCTACGCCCCCCAGCTCTTCGCCGAGGCGCTGCAGCGTGGCGCGCGTGGCCTCCATGTCCAAGGCCACCTGCAGCAGGCGCGCATCCAGATCGCTGCGCTCCTGCGCGATCTGCTCCACACGGCGCAGCGCTCGTTCCGATCGCTGCCGCGCCGCTGCCGCGGCTTGCCCCTGTTGGATGGCCTGGCCTTGCAGCGACGCGGTCTGCACCCGTAGCGCCTGCACGCTCTCATTCGCTGCCGCCAGCTCGGGCTCCACCCCTTCGAGTCGCACCTGCTGTTCCCGCAGCGCCGACTCCGCATCCTCGTGGCCCGTTGCCGCCACCGCCATCTCCAGTGCAAGGCGCTGCCGATCGTCCACGAGCGCGGCCTCGAGCCCCACCAGCAGCTCCGCTTCGTGCTGCAGCGCCTCCGTGGCCTGAAGCTGCCGCAGGGCCTCCGCCTCCACCGCCCGCACCCGGTGTTTGGCCTCGGCAGCAACCTGCTCCCGCCGGCGGAGCTCGGTACGAATGGCCTCGATCGCCACCGCCTCCGCCTGCACCAGCCCCTCTACTTGTGCCTGCTTCGCGGCCACGTGGGCCTCGGCGTGCAGGAGTTCCGTGCGGCGCGCCTGCAGCTCCGATTCGCGCTCGCCGGTGGGCACCGATGCGACCTTCTCCTCCAACTCCTTCATCTCCCGGCGGCGGCGAACGCTGGCCAGTCCGGCGCCCGGCTCAGCGCCCAGCACCAGTACACCATCGCGGCGAAGCACCGCGCCCGCAGGGGTCACCATCGTGCGGCCCGGAGCCCAGCCGGCGTAGGCTGCCGCGACGTCGTTGACCAAGAGGGCGCTCGGCAGCACCGCGCGGAGCGCGGCGCGAGCAGGCTCGTCGGCAGCGAGCGACGCCCCGAGGCCATCGGCCTCGGGGCCCGCCGCGCTGGTGAGCGCAAACACCCGCACGCGGCTCCCCTTCGCCGCCGTAGCCGCCCGGATCGCCGTCTCGGCGTCGGGAACCAGCACGAGGTCGAGGGCGCCTTCGAGGGCCACGCCTACGGCTTGTTCGCGATCCGCGGGCACCGTGAGGTGCTGCGCCAGGGTGCCCATGGCGCCGGGGGTTGCGAGGGCTGCCCGGGCACCGTCCGGCAGGTCGACGTTCCGACGCTCCATGTCGGTGAGCGCATCGTGGCGCGTTTGCAGGCGCTCGCGCTCGCGTGTGCTCTCCGCGAGCGCCTGCTCGGCTCGACGCACCGCTCCGTCTGCGGCGGCCCGAGCCGTGGCGCTCAGCGCCACGGCCGCTCGGGCCGCCTCGATCGCCTGCCTCCCCTGCATCGCGCGCGCCTCCACCTCCACATGCGCCGCGCTCACCGCGCCTTCGGCGGTGGTGAGCGCCCCGCGCACGCGCTCCAGCTCTTCCTGCGCGCGCACGGTGCCCACCTCGCTCACCGAGCGCCGGTGGCGCTCGGCACGCGCCTCCAGTTCCTGTTTCCGTGCAGCGAGGCCGGACAGCTGGCCGCCCGAGCGGAGCTTCGCCTCCAGCGCTCGCTGCGCTGCTGCGCGCGCGAGTTCGAGCGCGGCCCGCGCGTCCGTGGTCAAGCGGTGGGCTGCCTGAAGGCGGGCCTGGGCCGCATCCACCTCGGCGCGAACCCGCCCCAACTCGGCTTCCGCGGTGGCCGCCGCCGCACCGGCCATCGCCGCTTCGGTCGCGGCGAGGTCGCGCTCCGCGCGCTGCTCCTCCTGGTCCCGATCGAGCTGAACGAGGCGCGCGCTGTCTTTCTGAGCCTCCCGCTCCTGATAGATCCGGGCGCTCTCCTCCACGCGGCGCTGCGACTCCAGCTCGTTGAGTCGGTCTCGTTCCCGGCCCGCCTCCGCCTCCGCCACTTCGTGCAGGAGCCGCCTCTGGGTCAACTCCTCCTCGTGCCGCGCCACCGCGCGCTGGAGCTCCTCCAGTTCCGCCGCTGCGGCGCGAAGTCGTTCGAGAAGCGCCTTCCGATCGGCCGCCAGCGTGCCAAAACGGGCGAGCGCGAGGTGCAGCTCCTGCTGCCGAAAGCGGGCGCCGAGGTTTTTGGCGCGGAGAGCCCGCTGCACCTGGCGCTCGGCCGATTTCATCTCCCGACCGAGGGCGTCGTGGAGATCGCCCACCTTGTCGAGCGCGTCGCGAGTCTGGGCGAGTTTTTCCAGCGACTCTTCGCGGCGCGCTTTGTAGCGGCTGATCCCGGCCGCCTCCTCGATGAGGCTCCGGCGTTCTGCGGGCCGCGCCTGCACGATCTGCCCGATGCGGCCTTGCTCGATGAAGGAGTAGAGCCGGTTGCCCACGCCGGTGTCGAGGAAGAGGTCGGTGATGTCACGCAGTCGTACTTTCTCAGTGTTCACGCGGTACTCGCTGGCACCGTCCTTGTAGAGGCGACGGCTGATTTCCAACTCCGGAAACCGTTGCCACACGCCCGGGAAGGGCTCACTCCCGGCTACAAAGGTGAGGGCCACCTCGGCAAAGCCCAGGCCGCGCCTCGTGGCGCTGCCGGAAAAAATCACGTCGCTCATCGTGTCGCCCCGCAGCGACCGCGCGGACTGTTCCCCGATGCACCACCTCACGGCGTCGACGATGTTGCTCTTTCCGCAACCATTCGGGCCGACCACGCCGGAGATACCCGGACCAAAGTGCAGGATCGCGCGATCGGCAAAGGACTTGAAGCCTTGCAGTTCGAGCTTCCGAATACGCACCGCCAGCCACCCCCGCGACCGGGCGTCCTATCGCATCAGCGAGAAGGTGCAGCCGTCGTCACAGCTGCCCTCGATCGTGTCGGCGTCGAGCAGCATCCCGGTGCACCCGCTCACGGTGTCGCCGTCCTCGAAGACCACCTCGTCGCCGGCGATCGTGCCTGCATAGGGCATGCCCATCGTCATGCCGCCGTCGGCCTCGTAGTCGATGGTGAACGAACACTCCGTCACCACGATGTCGCAGGGCGTGCGCATCCGGGGGCAGTCGCCGCTCCACCCCCAGTTCGTGCCGGAGTTCAGGGTGTCGCAGGGGATCTCCGTGTCGGAGTCCGCGTCGGCGTCCGTATCGGTGTCAGTGTCGGTTTCGGCGCCCGTCTCGCCACGTCCCCCCCCGGAATCGGCCGACGTGGCACAGGAACAGGCGAGCAGAGCGAAAACCGCGAGGAGGAGTCGAGTCATCGGAAAGTGCTAACCTGCGGCCCCGCACAGTGCCCAGAGTTGCGCACGCGGCGAATACAGGAAACACTGCGCTCTCGCAGGGCGGAACATGCATCGCTGGCTTCTCCTCGCCACAGGGGCGTGTACATCCGCAACCACCCCCCCCGACGACTCCACGGGTGAGGCAGAAACGGGCGCCTTCGCCAACCCCCCGGAGGCCTGCGGCTACGAGCCAGCGGTAGACCTCGACCCCGCCGACGACGTGGTGGAGGTCGACCTCCGCGCCGAACCGATGACTTGGGACCCGGGTACGGGCGTCCTGCTCGCCGACGGCCTCGCCTACAACGGGCTGGTACCCGGGCCGGTGATCGAGGTGGAACGCGGCCAGACGCTGCGCGTGAACTTCACCAACGGGCTCGACGCCGACACCACGGTGCACTGGCACGGCCTGCGGGTTCCCGACGAGATGGACGGCGCGATCCGCATGCTGGACATGGTCATGCCCGGCCACTCCTTCACCTACGAGTTTGAGATCCAAGACACCGGCTTCTACTGGTACCACCCCCACATGGCGACCGAGCAAGACCTCGAGCGGGGCCTGTACGGGACGATCATCTCGCGTCACCCGGACGAGCCTCGGGTCGAGTGCGAGCTGCCCATCGTCCTCGACGACATCCTCCTCGACAACGACGGCCAGATCGAGCCGAAGGACACCGAGCACGGGCAGCTCATGGGGCGCCTCGGGAACTTGCTCCTCACGAATGGGCAAACCGACCGGCGCGTGGAGGTGAAGGCGGGCGAGCCCACCCTCCTGCGCTGGGTGAACGCGGCGAACGCCCGGTTCTGGGACCTCTCGATCGAGGGCCACACGATGCAGATCGTAGCCACCGACGGAGGCTGGCTGACGAAGCCCTTCGAGGTGGACCATGTGCAGATCGCGCCGGGCGAACGCTTGATCGTGGCGGTCGAGTTCGACGGCAACGCCGGCGACGAGTTCCAGCTCATGAACGCCCGGGTACGCCTGCACGACCACGAG
>CANKOI010000130.1 GCA_947484175.1 Deltaproteobacteria bacterium | reverse complement strand
GCCCCCCCTCCGCCCAGCCCCACCCCCACGCTCGCGCCCGCCGTCGCGCCCTCGCCCCCTCTCGCAACGCCCGCCCCGCCCCCCGTCGCGCCCGCCGCCGAGACGCCCTCGTCCACGCGGCTCGCGCTGTTCGCCGCCGCCACGGTCGCTGCGCTCGGCCTCGGGGCGGTCGCCGGGGCGCGGGGCCGCAGGGCCGGCCGGCGCCGCCGGTGACGCTGCTCCTGCTCGGGGCCTGCGCCGCTCCAGCGCCCCCCCCTTCTCGCCCTCCGAATGTGCTCCTCGTCTCGCTCGACACGGTGCGCGCCGACCACACCTCGGCGTACGGCTACGAACGTGACACCACCCCCGTTCTCGCCGCGTTGGCCGCCGAGGGCACGGTGTTCGAGAACGCCTTCAGCACGGGCAACGAGAGCGCGTGGTCGCACGCCGCCCTGTTCACGGGGCGTTTCGCCTCCGAGCTGGCCACGCCGATCTACGCCACCTACGGCATCCCCTCGGCGGCTTCGCTGGTATCGGAAGGACTGCGGGCTTCCGGCTACGCCACGGCTGCCTTTTCGGCCGGTGGCCATGTGACGGCCGATTTCGGATTCGATCAGGGCTGGGACCGCTTTCTGGCCCAACCGGGCTTTGGAAGCCTGTACGACACCGGCCCGCTGGCCTCCGCCTGGGTGGAGGCGTTGCCGGCTGAGCGCCCGTGGTTCGTCTTTCTGCACGGCTACGATGCGCATCGGCCCTACACCCGGCCCGGCCCTTGGGACCATCTCTACGCCGAGGGCGCCGGCTCGCCGCTGGCCGAGGCGGTGTGTCGGAGCCCCTGTCTCTCCGAAATGGTGCTGGGCGATGTGCTGTTCCCCGAGCTGGTGCCCGCGTGGTTCACCCACACCGGCGGCGCGCAGATCATGGCGCCCGAGGGGTACGATCGCCTCGCCACGGCCGCCCCCGAGGCACGTCGGGTCGGGCTCACGCCGGCCGACCGCGCGCACATCGTGGCGCACTACGACGGTGCCCTCCGGTACGCCGACACCCTGCTCGGCCAAACGCTCACCCGCCTCTCCACCTCCGGGAAGCTCGACAACACCGTGGTGATCGTGGTTTCTGACCACGGCGAAGACCTGCTCGACCACGGCTACATGAACCACCGCACCGGGCTCTTCGACAGCTGCACCCGCGTGCCGCTGGTGGTGTGGGGGCCGGGCTTCGAGGGGGGGCGCCGGAGCGCCGATCTGGTGGACGGACGCGATGTCGCCGCAACGATCGTGGCGGTCACGGGGGTGGTGGCGCCCGCAGGCAGCGGGGGCCGCGACCTTCGGGCGGTGGCGAAGGGCGAAGCGCCGGGGGACGCCGTGTTCTCCGAGGGCGTGATGGACATGGTGTCGGTGCGCACGGCCACCCACCGCCTCGTGTACCGCGGGGCGCCGCTCGCCGACCCGACGTACGCTGCCCTCCTCCGCGCCGCCCCTCTCGACGGTGGCGGCTTCGAGCTCTACGACCTGCGGGTCGATCCGGGGGAACTCACGCCCGCCCACGACGAGGCTACCACCGCGGTCCTTCGCGATCGGCTGGTTGCATGGCGCGAGGGGTTGCGGGTCGGCGACTACGTTTTGCCGCAGGCTCAGGTCTCGTCGGAGGTGGCGGCGTCGCTCCGGGAGCATGGCTATTGGGGGGACGCGCAGGCCACTGCCGCCGGGGCGGCCGACGCGGCGCCCTCGAATCCGCCGCCGCCCCCGGCCGGCCAGCCCGCGCCGGAGCCCATCGACGCCTCCTGCGTGGACCGCCTCCCGTTTCTGGCGGCGCCGTGATGCTGCTGCTGTTGGCGTGTACGACGGCCCCGTTGCGGCCGAACGTGCTGCTCGTGTCGATGGATACGGTGCGCTACGACCGCACCTCGCTGGGCGGCTCACGCTCCACCACGCCGAACCTCGCCGCCCTCGCCGCTGCGGGGGTCACGTTTGCCGATGCCTATTCGGTGGGCAACGAGTCGCTCACCAGCCACGCGGCGCTGTTCACCGGGCTCTACCCTTCGGAGGTGGCGGTGCCGGACTACGGGAGCTTCGGACTGCCAAGAAGCGGTCCGGCCCCCCTCGCCGAGGTGCTGGCGGCCTACGGATACCGCACCGCGGCCTTCACGGGTGGCGGCCACATCGTTGCGGGGTTCGGCTTCGACCGCGGCTTCGACCTGTTCGTGGGGGGCTCCGGCGAGGACGCCTTCGGTTCGTTCTTTGATTCGGTCCCCGCGGCGCTCGCTTGGATGGGGTCCGGCGAGCCGGAGCCCTGGTTCTGTTTTGTGCACGGCTACGACGCTCACAGCCCGTACGTTCAGCGCGGCCCGATGCGGCACCCGTGGAGCACCGCGGGCGCCACGCCGAGGGTGGAGTCGCTGCTCGCCGATCCGCTCGCGGTCGAACAACTGCGCGGCGACACCTGGTTCCCCGATCGCCAGCCCAGTGACTTCACCCACGCCTCGGGGCGGGCCATCCTCTCGACCGACTTCTACCGCCTCCCCGCGGAGCCACGCCCCGAGGAGCGGGTGGAGCGGCTCACCGCCGAGGAACTCGCGCATGTGCAGGACCACTACGACAGCGGCGTGGCCAACGCCGACGTCTGGCTCGGGGTGCTCCTGAGCCGCGTGGACCTCGACAACACCGTGGTGATCGTGGTGTCCGACCATGGCGAGGACATGCTCGACCACGGCTTTGTGAACCACCGGGCCGGGCTCTGGGACAGCACGCTGCACGTGCCCCTCGTGGTGGCCGGACCGGGCTTTCCGGCGCAATCGCCACGACCTGGGCTGGTGGACCTTCGCAGTGTCCTCCCCACCGTGCTGCGAGCGGTGGGAGCCGCCCTCCCGGCGGGCGTGAGCGCGCCGCCGCTGCAGGACCACGAACCGGCTGAGCTCGCCTTCGCGGAGGGTGTGATGGACAGCGTGAGCGTGCGGAGCGCGAGCGCCCGGCTCGGCATGGACGACGTTCACCTCGCCTCGGGCTTCGCGCCCACCGCGGGCCGCTTGTACGTTGACGATCAGCCGGTGGTCGCTCTGGACGATCCGCGCGCGGAGCCGCTGGCCGCCGCGATTCTCGCGTGGCGGAGGGAGGTGACTCCGGCGGCAGGGAGCGGCGCCCCCATCCCGGCGGCGTTGCGCGAGTCGCTACGCGAGCGGGGGTATTGGACGCCGTGATGCCAGCTGATCGCAAATCGCTCGGCTGCGCTATCCGTCTGCGAGCCGAACCATCCAGTAGCCGGGACGCCGCCGTGTGTGGGCCACAGCAAGGATCAGGTGCACATCGCCGCGGGTGCACCAAGCCACTAAGTACGGGTAGCCGCGGCAGGGTCGTACGCGGACGTCGGAACCGTCACGCCTCACCCGGACCACCCGCCCGAGCGAGGGGCTCTCGGCGATGGCGCGTACGACCCTCTCTACCTCGCCGGCGAACCCCGCCGCAGCGAGCATGCTCCGCTCTCCGTACCAGTCGTGTGCGGCGTCGAACTCCCGGCGGGCGCCGGGGAGGAACCTAACGACAGGCGGCACGGCGCCGGCGTGCGGCCGCGAAGACCGCTTCGGCCGCGATCGCTTCGACCCCGCCTGCGTCGAACTCCTCCGCCCGGCGCTCTAGCTCCTCCCCCCATGCCGCGTCCCACTCGACATCGGAAGCGACCTCGTTCGCGCCCTCGTCGAGGCTAGCCAGCAACTCGGCCGCGAGCGCGGCGCGATCGTCGGTTGAAAGCGCGAGCGCAGCCAGGCGGATTGAGTTCGGAGCCACTTGGATATCCTATACGCAGCCGCCTCGCTCCGCCACGCCCCGTTGCCGCACTGCGTGCGCGCCGCCATCCGTCACCCGCCCCTCGCTACCACCCCTCCGGCCAGCCCCACCCGCGCGCTTCCCAGCGCGGGCGCAGCTGGGCGAACGCGGCCACCGCTTCGGGGCTGTCCACGCGGCCCGAGTCTGCCGCGGCGCTGAGCACGGCGGCGTCGAGCGGAGCGTCGCCTGCGGCTCGCAGGCTGTCGTCCATCCACACGAAGACCTCGTGGAGCTCCCGCTGAGCCGCTGTCGGTCGGGTGGAGGTGGTCTGACCGAGGGCGAGGGGAGGTTGGGGGATGGGAGCGTCGAAGCTCGTCGGGGATTGGGTGCGCACCAGCCACACCAGCTCGCTCGCGGAGAGGTCGCCGTCGCCGTTCTGGTCGGCGGTGGCGAAGGGGGGGCCGTTCCAGCGGTGCGCGTCGTACTCGGCGGCGCTCACGCGGCTGTCGGTGTTGGTGTCGAGGCGCGCGCGATGGGGTGCGAGGGCGCCGTCGGGCGTCCACATGGGCGAGCTGCACGCTACGAGGAGGGGGATCATCGCAGGTGCTCCACCAGCGCGGCGCGCAGGGCCGGCGCCTCCTCGGTTTCGCCTTCGATGTGCAGCGTGACGCCGTTCACAGGGGCGACCGCGAGCAGCGCGCTCGCGTGCGGATTTCCGACGCCGAGCCCCTCCGCGGTGAGCCGGCCGAGGCTTCCTCGGGCGGAGACGAGGCGAAGCTCGCCCTCGCTGAGCGCCACCGGGCGCCCGCTCCATCCTTCGCTCCGGAGTGCGGGCACCAGGCTCCGGCCCGACGCCCCGGCCAAGGCGGGCAGGCCCGCCAACTCCAGCGCCGTCGGGGCCACGTCGGTGAGCTCTACGAGGCCGCTCACTCGCCTGCCGCCTTGTTCCCCGCCCGGCAGCCGCACGAGCAGCGGCACGTGCGTAACGGCGTCGTTCATCCCGTAGTGGTGGTTGAACACGCCCTCCTCGCCCAGCTCCTCCCCGTGGTCGGAGAGCACCACGATCACCACCTCGTCGAGCAATCCGCGTGCGTCGAGCCCCGCCATGAACAGCCCGAAGGAGGCGTCGGCCCAGGCCACCGAGCCGTCGTACACGTCGCGGAGGTGCTGCGCGTCTTCCGCGGAGAGCGGGCGGGCCTCGGGGTCGACCCTCTCGATGTCGCGCCCGTGTTCGAAGCGCGGGTGGTCCTCGCTGAGCTGCCAGATGCGGTCGGGCCGACGGGAGTGGTGGCCCCCCACGATGTCGCTGGCGGCGCCGGTCGTGCGGGCGAGCTCGGCGCCGAGGCTCCGGGCGTTCGGGTCGGCGAAGGCGTAGCCGAAGGGCGTAGGTTTCAGGGTGCGGTCGTGGGTGTCGTAGCCGTGCACGAGGAGGAAGAACGGGAGCGGGGCGCGGTCGTCGAGCCAGGCGAGCGCGGCGGTGCCCGTCTCGCGGATGGAGCCGAAGGCGGCGGTGTCGTCGTAGGTGCGGAAGCCCTCGCCGAGGCCGAACACCGCCGAGAGGTGCCCGCCCGCCACGAACGCAGCCGTTTCCCAGCCTGCTGCGGCGAAGCCGCCCGCAAGGGTCGGCGTTTCGGCAGGCAGGCGGAAGTTTCGGTCCAGCGGGGCCAAGCGGCTCGGGTACCGGGCCGTGAACAGCGAGGCGTGGCTGTAGAGCGTTTCGTTCGCCTGCGCGTAGGCGCGTTCGAACGTGACGCTCTCCGCGGCGAACCGGTCAAGGTTCGGCGTGAGCCCGCGGGGGTTGCCGAGCGTGCCCAGCCGGTCGGCTCGCAGCGTGTCGAGGCTCACGAAGATCACGCCGGTGGGCGTGTCGGGGGCCGAGCAGGCCGCGAGAAGCAACAGCGCCACGGTCACGCGCTGCGCCTATCCTTTATACTCCGCCGATGGTGTGGCTCCTGTTCGCCGCTTGCACTGCCGCGACGGTGGAACCGCCCGACTCGGGCGCCGAGCCCGAGCAGTGCGACGACGTAGACCTTGTCGAGGTGGCGGTGCTCGAAGCGACGGACCTGCCGACGCGGGGCGACCTCCATCACACGGTGCAAGGCGTGGCGATTGGCGACCTCGACGGCGACGGCTGGTTGGACGCGCTGGTGGGGTGGGGGGGCGGCTCCTTTGTGATGATGAACGACGCGACGGGCTCGCTGCAGTTCGATGACCGTCGCGGCGCCGACGGCGGCTCGTTGTCCCCGGCCGTGGCCGCCGCGCTCGCCGACTTCGACGGCGACGGCGATCTGGACGGCGTGCTCAGCGGTTGGCAGGGCGACAGCGAGCTGCTCTGGAACGATGGCACCGGCCATTTCGACGTCGTCGCCATCCCCGGCACCGCCGGCGCCACCTTCGCCTCCGCCCTCGGCGATGCCGATGGCGATGGCGACCTCGACCTGTTCTTGTCCGCGGCGTCCACCGACATGAGCTTTGAGGCGATCGTGGCGGGCGAGCAGGTCGGGGATCCCAACCTGCTGCTGTTGCAGACGCCCGACCACGAGTTCCAACTCACGACCGACGCGTTGCCCGCCGGCACTCTCAACGGCATGACGCTGCACACCGTGTGGTTCGACGCGGAGAGCGATGGCGACCTCGACCTCTACGTCGGCAACGACGCCGGGTACTACATCGAGCCCAACCACCTCCTCCTCAACGACGGCCACGCCCGGTTCACGCTCGCCACGGACTGCGGCTGCGCCCTCGCGATGCTGACGATGGGCGTGGCGGTCGGCGACGCCGACCAGGACGGCCTCCCCGACCTCTACGTCACCGACGTCGCCGGGCCGAACCTGCTCTTGAACACTGGCGGCGCCACCTTCGCCGACGCTACCCTCGTGGCCCACGCCGACATCCCCGCGCTGGCCGAGAGCATGGTCTCTTGGGGTACGGCGTTTGTGGACCTCGACGCCGACCGCGATCAGGACCTGCTCGTCACCTTCGGCCAGTCGGGCCAGAACTTTCAGGACGCCGGCCTCGACGTGGAAGACGGCGCCGACCAGCCCAGCCAGCTGCTCCTCTCCGACGGAGCCGGCGCCTACGCCCGCGCCGCCGCGCCCGGCTTTCAAGACGGCTCCCGCACCCGCACCCTCGCCCTCGGCGACTTCGACCGCGACGGCCGCCCCGACGTGATCACCGTCGGAAAATACTTCTACCGCCAGTGGCGGACCACCGGCGGCTGCGAGCCGGGGATCACGCTCCAGTTGGCAGGCAAGAACGCCATCGGCGCTCGCGTGGAGACGACCCTCGGCGACCAAACCGACGTGGCGTGGAACCTCCCTTCGACGACCAGCGCGTCCTCCGCGGAGGAGGTCTACATCGGCTTGGGCGGGGCGCCGAAGGCCGACCGGATCGTCGTCACATGGCCGGGCGGGCTCCAAACGGAGCTGGTGGACGTCGAGGCGGGGGTCGTTCGGGTGGCGCAGCCCTGAGCGGCGTTGCGTGCTGATCGTTTCCGTGGTCCTACTGGTGCTCGCCCAGACTGCCTGGCGGGAGGCCTGCCGAATCCTGCGGGACCGCATCCCGGGGTAGCGGTCGCCCGCGCGCCGGTTATACTTTTGGTATGAAGACGGCCATCTCACTCCCCGACGACCTCTTTGCGACCGCTGACGCTTACGCCGAGCGCTCGCAGCTTTCCCGTAGCGAACTCTACGCCCGCGCTTTGCGTGAGTACCTTGAGCGCCACGATCAGGACCGGGTGACCGCGCAGCTCGACGCGGTGTGTGCCGAGGTCGACTCCAACCTCACGCCCGAGTTTGCGCGCGCCGCACGTCGGGTGCTGGAGCGCAGCGCGTGGTAGCGGTCGCTCAGGGCGAGGTCTGGTGGGCCGACCTCGGGGAGGCGGTCGGCTCCGGCCCGGGGTACCGACGCCCTGTGCTTGTGGTGCAGGGCGAAGCCTTCAACCGCAGCGCGATCTCCACGGTGGTCTGCGTGCCGCTCACGAGCAACCTCAAGTGGGCCGGTGCGGCGGGGAACGTACCGCTCAAAACGCGAGACTCCGGGCTGCCGAAGGAGTCGGTGGCGAACGTGTCGCAGGTCGTGGCGCTGGACCGCGCGGTACTGGTCGAGCGAGTCGCGAAGGTGCCGTCCGCGAAGCTGGACCTCGTTCTGCGGGGCATCGACGTCGTGCTGGGGCGGGCCTGAAGGCGATGAGATAGGCCCCGTGCCTCTCTCCGGAGCCCCCCCGCTGCCCCTCATCAGCGCCCTCACCCTGCTCGCCTGCCACCCCCAAGTGAGCATCCGCTACCTCGAACCGGCGGAGATCACCCTCCCTCCCGAGGTGGCGACAGTGGCGGTGGTCGATCGCGTCGGCTCCGACCTGTCCAAGGAGACGGTTCGGAGCCTCATCGACGGGCTCTCCCGTTCCCCGCGCCTCGCGGCCACAGACCCGGCCACGGCCGCGGCGGCGCAGGAGAAGGTGCGGGCGGAAGCGGGCCGGCCGCTGAGTGCCGAAGCGGTCGGCACCCTGTGCCGCGAGACCGGCGCGACCGGCGTCGTGAGCCTCGATGGGTACAACGCCACCTTGAAGGTGATCCGATTCAGTGGACGGTTGATGATGATGGGTTCGGTCAGGCTGGTATCACGGTGGGAGGTACGAGCAGTGACGGTACTCGCACCACCAGGAGGGGGGTCCAGGGGGGAGACTCGTAACCGATGTATATCCTATGGAGTT
>CANKOI010000129.1 GCA_947484175.1 Deltaproteobacteria bacterium | reverse complement strand
TCCACCCGTTCCCATCCCGAACACGGAAGTTAAGCTCTCTTGCGCCGATGGTACTGCAGCCGCAATGCTGTGGGAGAGTAGGTAGTCGCCGGCCTTCCCCTGCCGCCCCCGTTGAATCCAACGATTCCGGGGGCGGCTTCTTTTTTGGCCCAACGCGGCGTGCGTCGGCGACTCGCAGAACCGGCGTGCGAGCGGGGCCGTGCCGTGCTATCGTTCGCGGGCGCGGAGGCCTTGATGTTTGCTCTCGTTGTCGCTCTGTTGGGCTGTCAGGAGTACAACCTGCAGGGGCCGAACACCGTGGTCACTACGTACAACCCGCCCTCGCTGGAGCAGGAGGAGCGCACCGATCGCATCACGCAGGTCACGGTGCCGGCGGTCGATGTGTTGTTCGTGGTTGACAATTCGGGTTCGATGGCCGAGGAGCAGAAGAACCTTCGCGACAACTTCGCCTCGTTCATGAGGTATTTCACGGACTCGGGTCTCGACTACCACGTCGGGGTGGTGAGCACCGACATGGACAACCGGCAGGAGTCCGGTCGGCTGATCGCCGATGGGAGTACGCGCTACATCGACAGCACGTGGGAGGCCGAGGCGGCCATCACCAGCTTCCGCGAGCGGGCCAACCTCGGTACGGGTGGCAGCTCCGACGAGCGGGGCAAGGATGCGGCCTACCGCGCACTCACTACGGAGGCTGAGAAGACGAACGCCGGTTTCTATCGCGAGGAGGCGGTGCTGAGCATCGTCGTGATCTCGGATGAACACGACTACTCCCGCGACGTGAGCGTCGCGGAGTTCGTGAGCTGGATGAACAGCTTGAAGCGCGAAGACGACCAGACCTGGTTCTCCTCGATCGTGGGTCCCGACGGCGGCTGTGCCACGGCGGAGGAGGGGCGTGGGTACCTTGAGGTCACCCGGCAGGTGGGCGGCGTGGAGTTCTCCATCTGCGAGCCCGATTACGCCAGCGTGCTCGAGGAGCTCGGCATGCAGGCGGCCGGGCTGAAGCGGGAGTTCTTCCTCTCCGAAGTTCCGATCGCAGACAGCATCAGCGTGAGCGTGACGACCGACGGTGAAGAAGACCGGTTCAAGGACAGCGAGTGGGCGTACGACGGCGTTCGGAACAGCATCACGTTCGCGAGCTTCGTGCCGGACCCTCTGGCGGTGGTGAACATCGTGTACATCCCGCTCGCCGAGCAAGAGGCGGTGGAAGCGGTCGACACCGCGGTCGAGGAAGAGGAGTAGGGTCTAGCGGGGAGCCTCGGTCCCGGCGTTCGGCCAAGCGAGGCCGGGGGCCAAGGCGGCGGCCTCCGCGTGGTGGCCGGCACGGCTGCAGGCGCGCGCGGCGAGCAGCCTCGCGGGCGGCCAGTTGGGGGCTGCCTCCAAGACGTTGGCCGCTTCGGCGAGCGCGCCCGGGCCGTTCTCCTCCGCCGCGACACAGGCAAGCGCGAGCGGATGCCGTACGGCGCCAGGCGGTAGCCGGGTGCGGAGCGGCGCTGGGTGCCCCAGCGCGACCGCCAGCGCGATCGCGGCGTCGGCGGGGGGGAGGCGCAGGAGGAGTGCGGCGTCGAGGAGCGGAGGCGCCCAGTCCGGCGCGCTGCTGAGGCGAACCTGAATCGGGCCGGTGCGGGGGGTGAGCGGGCGCTCTACGCGGTACACACCGGGCCAGAGGAGCTGGCAGCTGGCCAGTCCGTCGTGCGGTCGTTCGGCCACGACGGTGAGGTTGTCGATTGGTGGGAGGCTCGCCAGCAAGGCCGCCAGAGCGCCGTCGTCGCCGTCGTCGATGACCAGAGTGGGCGTTGAGTCGGGTGCTCCGGGTGGCGGCGCGGGATGGCCAGTGTGGGTCCGGATCCACCGTTCGAACGGCGTCCAAGGGGCGGGCCAGCGAGCGAGTTCGACGGCCGCTTCGGCGCGCAGGTCGCGCTCGTGGAGTCCCACAGCCCACGCGAACCCCTCTGCGCGCGGGTGGGTGCTTGCCCGCCAACGGTCGCGGAACACGGGTTGCACGCTCGCCAGAAAGCGACGCCGATGCTCCGCGGGGTCGCGGTGCTTTTTCCACCGTGCCCCGGCGCTGCCGCGGAGGCCGTCGTGGCGGCGGTAGAGCTGGATGGGCAGGGGCACACAAGCGGTGGGGCCGAGCTCGCTGAGCCGTAGGAAGTGGTCCATGTCCTGCCCGCGAATCAGCGAAGGGTCGTACGGGGCAAGCCGGCGCTGGGCGGCGGTACGGATCAGCGTGGCTCCCGGCATTGCCGGGATGGTGGCGAGCACCGCCTGGCGGCAGAGGGCGGGCGGGAGGCGGCTCGCCGGCTTCCAGTCCACGACGGCCCCGCTGCCGTCATCGAACACGAGGGTGTCGCCGTGCACGGCGACACTCGACTCGTCCGAAAACAACCTCTCCGCCAGCACGGCGATCGCTCCGGGCAGGAGCTTGTCGTCGTCGTCCAGCACCAGGTAGGCTTTGCCACGCAACGCTGCAATTCCGGTGTTGAGTGCCGTTGGCTTGCCGGCGTTGACCGGATGCACGAAGACCCGTACTCGCCCCTCGAATCCACGCAGGACGCTGGACGTTTCGTCGCTCGAGCCGTCGTCTACGACCACGACTTCCACAGGCCACGTTTGGGCAAGCGCGGAGTTCAGGGCCTCGGCGAGCCAACCCGCGCGGTTGAAGGTGCAGACGAGGATGCTCACGAGGGGCCGGTTTTCCGCCCGCTCGTGTGCCCGTGGGCGAGCGAGGCTGGTGCAGGCGAGGCCGAAGCCGTCGGCATCGTCGGGGGTGTCGCGGCCTTCCACGAGCGCGTTCCCGACGGCGAGGCGCTCGTCGCGGGTGCGAGTGCGGAACGACCAAGGCGGCATGGAGCGCCATCGGCCTCGTCAAGGGGAAGTTGAGCGGTCCGGGGGCGGTTTGGGGCGGTTAGCGGCCCCCGTATGCACCTCCGCTACCATGTTTCGCTCGCCGATCGGCTCGCTCACCGCTTCGAGGTTCGGGTGCAGCTTCCGGCCGGGGTGTCGGAGGTCGGTTTTCCCTCCTGGGCGCCGGGCAGCTACCTTATGCGGGAGTTCAGCCGGTTCGTGCGTGATGTGCATGCCCACCACGGGGGCGCGCCTGTGGGGGTGAAGCGAGTCTCGCGGAATCGTTGGGCGGTGTGCGGTCCGGCCACGCTGGAGTACTCCGTCTATGCGCGCGAGAAGTCAGTTCGAACCGCGTTCCTCGACGAATCCTTGGCGTTCTTTCTGCCCAGCAATCTCCTCGTCTTTGTGGACGGTCAGGGCTCTGCCGAGCTGACGGTCGATGTTCCGGCGGGCCACACCGCTTGCTGTCCGGCGGGGCCGGTACGCGCCGTTTCCGGTGCAGCGACGGCGACCTTTTCCGCTCCGGATATCGATACCCTGATGGACTCGCCGGTGGCCATTGGGCCGTTCCAGTCTGGCCACTTCGACGTGAACGGGGTTCCGCACGAGCACTGGATGGAGCCGGGCCACAACGGAGATCTGGCGAGAATGGCCACAGACCTGAGCCGGATCGTGGCGGCGTCTGCCGGCCTGTTCGGTGAGGAGTTGCCCTATCCGCACTACCAGTTCGTGACCCTCCACGCTCGCGGCGGGCATGGCGGCTTGGAGCACAAGGACGCGTCCGTGCTGCTGCGGCCCCGGCTCGGGTTCGCCGATGCCAAGGGGTACGAGGAGTTTCTTACCCTCGCGGCGCACGAACATTTCCATGTTTGGAACGTGAAGCGCATTCACCCCGAGGCTCTGGGTCCGCGCTTCGACTACCTGACCGAAGCCTACACGCCCGACCTCTGGTGGCTCGAGGGCGGCACGGTCTACTACGAGGAGCGCATCGCGTTTCTTGCGGGCGTGGTGTCGCCGGAGCGGCACCTCGAGCGGCTCGCGGATCACATCTCGCGGCTGCGAGCCCAGCCCGGTCGAAGGCACCAGAGCCTCGAGGAGAGTTCCTTCGATGCATGGATCAAGCTGTACCGGCCGACCGAGGACAGTGTGAACAGCCACATCAGCTACTACCTGAAGGGGGCCGTCGTGGTGATGGCGCTCGACCTGGAGCTGCGGCATCGTTCGGATGGCGCACGTTCCGTCGACGACCTGCTGCGGGCACTGTGGCACGGCTGGGGCCGACACGGGGTTGCCTACCCGCCGGGCACCATCGAGCGTTTGGCCACTGATCTGGCGGGTGGCGATGGGGACTTTCGTCGGTGGTTCGCGGCGCACGTCCGGGGCACGGACGAAGTGGACGTCGAACAGGCCCTCGACCACGTTGGGCTGCAGCTCGTGGCGCCCGCGCCTCGCGGGGGGGCCGTATTGGGCGTGGAACTAGTGGGCCTCGCGGTTCGCGCGGTGCTGGAGGGCGGCCCGGCCCACGCGGTTCTCTCGCCCGGTGACGAGCTGATCGCGCTCGACGGCGAACGGCTCGAAGCCACAGGGATCGCTGATCGCCTGCGCGATCTGGCGCCGGGCCGAGAGGTCAGCCTGCTCGTTGCACGCGACGGTGCTGTGCGTGAACGTCGCCTGCGCCTCGGCCCGCCTCCGCCGGCTGACTTGAAAATCGTTTTGCAGGATGCTACGAACAGCCGGCAGCGCGCCCTATACCAGAGCTGGCTGCCAGCCCGATCCTGATGGATAGATGCCCCCTCCAGCCGGCCCTCATCCCCCGAACAACGCTGGCGAGCCGGAGGTGGAGGGTACGCCCGCTACGGCCACCACGTTGGGGCCGGACTCCGGCCTGCCGGCTCGGCTTCGCCCCTTGGCGAGCCCCATCGAGCCCTTGCCCGGCGGTGACGACGGTGAAATCACCCGCACCATGCGCGTCTTGCCTCGGGCCGCGCGCGCGCGGGTAGAAGTGCCCACCCTGCGCGTGGTGGCGGGTCGAGACATGCTCTCGTTTGTGACGCTGCACGGTTCGGAGGAGATCGTATTGGGCCGGGACGAGGCGGCGGAAATGACGCTCACCGATGCTCTCGTTTCACGGCGCCACGCCCGCGTGTCGATGCATGAGGACCAGAGCATCACCATTCAAGACCTCGGGTCGACCAACGGCACCAGCGTGAACGGCTCTCCGGTGGAACGCGCTGTGCTCCGGCCCGGCGACCACCTGGAGGTCGGCGGGGTTTCTCTGCGACTCGACATGCTCTCGCTCGAAGAGATTGAGCACCTCGCCAACGTGGTGGCCCGCCTCAAGCTCCAGAATCGCGACCCGCTGACCGGCCTGCTCACGCGCGGCTGGCTCGAGGAGGAGCTGCCGCCGTTGATGGATCGGGTGGCCCGCAACCGGGATTCGCTCTCCTGCATCTTCTTCGACATCGACGACTTCAAGCAGGTCAACGATCGTTTCGGCCACCACATCGGCGACGACGTGCTGGTCGCCTGCGCGCGCCTCATGCTCTACGGCGTGCGCGACAACGACCCGTGCATTCGGTACGGCGGCGAGGAGATCGTGATGTTCTTGGCCCAGGCCGACGCCCCTGCGGCGCTCGAGGTGGCGGAGAGAGTGCGGAAGGAAGTTTTCGCCCACGACTGGAACCGCACTGCGCCCGGCTTGAGGGTGTCGGTGAGCGCCGGCGTAGCCCGGCGGCTCGCGGGTGAAACGGCGCGCGAGTGGATGGAGCGGGCCGACAAGGCACTGTTCGCGGCCAAACGAGCCGGTCGTAATCAGGTGGTCATCGACAACTCCTGATAGGCTGCCCAATGCGCTGGCTGGAATCACTGAAACGGGTGCTTGGGCAGGACACCGACGCCGAGTTGGGCCGGGCGGATCTCGTGGCCCTTGCGGCTCGCGGCATCCTGAGCATGGGCCGTCGGGACGCTCGCGGGAAGCTGGTTTTCCCTCCGGGGGTCGTGCTCCGCGTGACGGCTGCCGACAGCTCCCTCGAAACTTTGAGGGCTTGGGCGCGGGATGCCGCTACGGAGCAGGAGGTGTCGGCGCGGCTCCTAAATGAGGGCGTCGAGGCCGTGGATCAGCCGGTGCGGCGTTGGGAGGTCGACCGCGGCGAGGCCGACAGCGTCGAGGTGATCGAGGATGCGTCGCCGGTGTACGCGTTGTTGGTCGTGGTGGGCGGCGATCGGGACGGTGACCGGTTTCCGGTGGGCGCCGGGGCGCGGGAGTGGCGGATCGGCCGCGGCCGTTGGCATGCCGACAACCGCCTGCAAAACGACATCGTGCTCTCGGAGTCCGCGGCCTGGCTCAGCCGCGCGGCTGCGGTGCTGCGGCGCACCGGAGCCGGTTTTGAGCTCGAAGCCCGCGATCAGGGCGAGTACGTCGTCGTGATTCGGAAGGACGGTGGGCGGCGCCGGCCCGCGATGTCGGCGTCGGGCCGCGTGCCGCTCACGCTCGGCGACGAGATCGAGTTCCACGACGGCAAAGAGTCCCGCCTCGCCTTGCGGGTGGAGGCGCCATGATCGAACCGGGCAGCACACCGGACAGTTTTCTCGTGGACTTCGCTCGCGTGAAGCGAGCTCGGAAGTCCACGTTGGGCCAGATGCTCGAAGGTGCGTTCGTCCGTTCGTCCGCGCCCGTGGTGGTGGACGGGCACGCCATCGGCCAGGCGATCTGCCGGGTGATGGACGCCTGCACCTTCGCCGACGTTCAGGGGCGGGCCTGGTTGTGGAACGAGTATTGCGTCATCCTTTCGCGAGCCGACCATGACCGCCTCCGAGATGTGGAGGAGCTGCTGGCGCACGACCTGCTCGCGCTCCTCAACGAAGAGGTGCTCCGGCGAGAGGCGAGGATGCCCGATGGCTTTCTCGTTCGACTCTTGGTCGACGAAGGTGACGAGCTCCCTCCCGGTCGGGGCGTGCTTCGGGTGCGCCATCGGAAAGACACCGCGCAAGCCCCCAAGGTGCCGGGCGAGATCACGATGCGATCCGACAAGCTCGGCTCCGTAGGGAAGGGGAACGCTCCGACGGAGCGGGAGGTCGGGCTTCGCCTAGTGTCGGCCGGCGGCAACGTGGGCATCATGGAGTCGGGCTGGGTGACGCTCGGGCGCGCGGACGGCGGGGGAGGCGCCGATCAGCTCGCCCTCCCCGGTGCCACCGCAAAGGTGAGCCGTCGGCACGTGAGCGTCCGCGTGGTCGGCGAGGAGGTGTCGGTTCGGCGTGAGCCGGGTGCAAACCCGGTGCAAGCGAACGGCCGCGCTCTGGCCGAAGGCGATGTGGTGAGCATGTCCTTGCCCGTGGAGCTGGTCTTGAGCAACGGGGACTGGAGGGGAACACTTTGTCGATGAGGGAGATGGACGCTGCGGCCCGCACTCACGTGGGTCGGGTACGCACATCGAACGAAGACGCCTGGCTCTCGCGGCCTGGCGCCGGCTTGTTTGCGGTGGTGGACGGGATGGGCGGCCAGGCCTGCGGGGAAGTGGCCGCAGCGATCGCCGTTCAAGCACTTGCGGAGGTGCCGAACCTGTCGGGTCTCGCAGGGGAGACCGTGCTCGCACAGGCGCTGGCTGTCGCGCGCGACCGCATCCTCGCGAGTGCCGATGAGGACAGCTCCAAAGAGGGCATGGGAGCGGTAGCGACCGCCCTGCGCTTCGATGATGGGGGGGGCGCGGTCAGCCTCGCGCACGTGGGAGATACTCGCGCCTACCTCGTGAGTGCCACCGGCGTACGCATCCTCACCAACGACCACCTCGTGGCCTCGGTAAGCGGGAAGAAACCGCAAGTGGCGCGCGACCTCGGGCGGCGCGACCTGCAGGGGAACTGGGTGGAGACCACGCGGGTGAAGGTCGCGATGGGTGACCTGCTCGTACTGAGCAGCGATGGCCTCCACGACGTCGTTCCGATGGATGAGCTCGGCCGGGAGTTGGTGAAGTTGCGCGCCGAGGCGCGTACGGCCGACGCGGTGGCTACCCGACTGGTGAGCATGGCGCTCTCGGGGGGGGGGCCCGACAACATCACGGTGGTGGCGGTGCGGGTGGGGCGCTTCCGGCGCGGCGTGGCTGGCCGGTCGAGGCTTGTTCCGTTGGTGGGGGTCGCCGGGATTCTGGCGGGGGCGGTTGGCGGCTGGCTGGCAGCGAACGAACTGCCGCTCGGGCGGACGGTCCTGCCGGAGGAGGTGATCGGCGAGCTCACAGTTCAGGGGGTCGACGAGATCGTGGTGCCGAGCGCGAGCCGCACGCAGGTGCGTCCGGGCTCGTCGTTCCGGATAGTCGGGGAGCGGCTGCGGGGCAGCGACTGGGCGGTGGAGCTCTTGGGCGGGTCGACCCTTCAGCTGGAGCGAACGGTCGTGGCCCTCGACCGGGAGCTCTTCGTGCGGCTTGAGCCCAACAGCGCTCTCCTCGTGCGCGACGTCCGCGTGGAGAGCGGGCGGCTGCGCTTCGCGGTTCCCGCGGGCGCGAGGGTCGTGCTGGAACACGTAAGCCTTCCCAACGAGGCGGCGTTGGTGATCGAGGGCGAAGGCCTCGTGAGCAGAGTGGACGTCGCCGTGCCGCCGATGCCCCCGCCGCCGGTCGAGGCGCTCGTCCCGCCGGACGAGGCCCCCCCCCCGCCGGCGCTCGCCCCGCCGGCAGTTCCCGACGCCGCGCCTCCGGTCGCCCCCTGATCCTCCGGCTGATCGAGCCGCTTCTGCTCTTGC
>CANKOI010000128.1 GCA_947484175.1 Deltaproteobacteria bacterium | reverse complement strand
TGGGAAGAAAGCTCTCCAGCCCGGCCGCGTAGCCGGGGCCAAGCAGCTCGTGATCCACCTCGTGCATGCCAAGGAGCGCGGGGTCTACGATCAGGGAAGGGGTGAGCACACCGTCGGCGAGGGTCACGTCGATGTCCACCTCTCCTTCCAGAGCGATGGCGAAGATGCGGGCGCTACGGCCGTCGAGCTCCGAGTAAGCGCGGATGCCGAGCCCGTTCAGGTCGAGGCGCACGGGGGGGCCGTCTTCTTCGAAGCGGATCGTGGGCGGCCGCTCGGGGGCGATCAGCAGGTCGACCGGCTGCGCGTTGGGGAAGAGCGCGGCCCAGTCGTCGCCGAACGCGGCGCCGAGCAGCGAGGTGTCGAGGGCGATCCCGCCGAGAGCGCCGGCGTCTACGCAAAGGCCGCCGGATGCGTACACCGCGTAAAGGATCTGGTCGACGAAGGTGCGATTCACCACGGCGCCGATGTCGTAAACGAGGTCGCCCGGACCGGTGCCGTCGAGGATGGGCAGCGGCGGCAGGGTGGAGGGCGGCGTGCCGGCCGGAACACAATCCGAGCTGCCGGCTTGCGTGACTTCGGCGCCGAGCACGAGCGTGAGGCCGTCGGCGTCGAGCTCAAGGGCGGTGGGCTCGAGGCTGAGGCCCACCTCCGCCTCGCCGATGGCAAACGAGGTGTCGATTACCAGCCCCGCGAGGGCATCCTCGACCGATGATTCGATGCTGGGCCCGAGGTCGGCCAGCGAGGGGTCGATCTGCGACTGCAGCAGGTCGGTGAGGGCGAGCGGGTTCTGGCCGAGCAGCGTGCCGATGGCGCTGGCAACGGTGCAATCGTCCACCGGGTTCCCGATCGCCCCTAACGTTACGGTCAACTCATCGACCGAAGCGTCTACCACGCCGTCGGTGAGCGCCAGCCGGAGGCCGAAGTGGGCTTCGATGGGGGTGGTGCCCAGCTGCACGCTGCACACCTCTTCCAAGGAGGTGAGGGGAGGGCAGGAGCCGCTCGCCGTGAGCGTGGTCGGGGTGCTGTCGATGGCGCCGTACAAGGCCACGTCGAGGCGGTCGCTGCTGGGCACGAGCTCGATCTGGTCGATGTGGATGAGGACATCGAGGGCGTCGATCGTGAGCGAGAGCACCGCCAGGGGGTCGTTTTCGTCGCAGACGAACTCCGACTCCAGCCCGCCGATCGCGAAGGACTCGGGCATCACGTCGGCCAGCGCCCGCCCCAGCCGCTCGAAACCAGCCTCCGACACGGACACCGCTACGGCTTCGGGCACTGGGTCGTACGCAGCGGCGGCGGCGATCAGGAACAGCACGGCGGTAGCGTAGCGCGTTGGCCGTTACTCGACGCGGTAGAGTTCCGCCCAGTTTGCGTGCCCGTCGCTGAGCTCGGCCACCCGCGGCCCCACGTCGTCGGCGCGCCAGTTGTACATCAGCGGGGCGCTGGCGCGAACGCGAAGGTAGTGGTCGGGGCCGACCGTGGCGCGGAGCGCCTCGATGCGACGTTCGCCGCGTGCAACTGCGCCCCACGCGTGCACCACCTCGACCTGCGGGGCGAGCTGCTCCAGCAGGCCGTACATCTCGTAGTCGGTGACGACGAGGCGGCGCACTCCGGCCTCTTCGATCATCTCCGCGAGCGCCCGCTGCCCATCGGCGGTGAAGGTTCGCGAGGTGGCGGTGCGCACCAGCGCGTCGGTGGAACGCAGCTGCTCCACACCCACGGCCAACGCAGGCGCCACCAAGCTGAGCGTGACCAGCGTTCGCATCGCCGACCGCGCCTGCGTCAGTTCGGCCGCTACCCGCTCCGCACCGAGCGCGACAAGGAGCGCCAAGGGAACGGTGGCCTGGGCCAGATGGTGCAGGTCGTGGTTGAGCAGGAACAACAGAGCCAGTTGCAGCGGTACGAACAGCGACAGGAAGCGGAGGAGGGCGGCGCTCGGGGAGCGGGTGCGGTCTTTCCATTCCAAAAGCGCGCCCGCGAGACCGGCCGCGAGCGTGAGCAGCCGCAGCGCACTGAACGCAGGCACCGGCAGGGTTCCCCACCCGTCCGCGAGCCAGCCTTGGGGATTGCCGAGGAAACGCCCGAGGTTCAGCAACGATTCGCGGCCCATCGTGGCGCCTGCAGCGAGGCGGTTGGCTTGCAGCGTGAGGGTGTCGTGTGAAAGGAGCCGCGGCGACTCCGGAAGGAACAGGTGGTGAGCGGCCGAGAGCAACAGCGGCGAAACGCACAGCAGCGGTAGGCCGATGATCCAGCGCAGCTGCACCCGTTCGGGCGGGCGCATCCCGGGGCGATCCCACCGTGTGAGGAGGGAGGCCCCCGCGAAGGCCGCGAGCGTGGCCACGAAGGTGACCTTGGCCCCCAGCCCTAAGCCCACCCCCAGCGCCAGCGCCAGGGAGCCGTGCCGCCCGCCCTTCCAGCGGCGGCTCCACAACGACCACAACACCAGGAGTCCCGCCGTTTGGAGCAGGAGCTCGGTGCCGCCGAGAACCCGCTTGAAGAACACGAACACCCAGTCCGTGGCGAGGAGGAGCGCCACGGAGGCGGCCGCCGCTGGGGTGCCGTGGAAGCGGAGGAAGCGGTGGGTGAGGGCGAGGAGGAGGCCGCCGAGCACCACGGTGGTGGCTGCCCCAGCGGCGCGGGAGCCCGTGAGGGCGCGTACGCCCCGCGCCGGCCAGTCGGCTGCCCCGCCGGTGTACGCGTTCACGGCGAGGGGAAGGCTGAGCTCGCCCACTCGAAGGGATTCCAGGGGCCGGGTCTGGCGCGCTTCGAGGGGCCCGAGCGTGCCCCCGAACTCACTGGTGACCGGGGGCGCCCACTGGACTAGGACCGTGGGCGGCTTCGAGAGGGCCCAGGACGCGTCGACCTCGCCGACGGCGCCCACTGCACCCGCCGCCGTGAGTGCAAGGGCGGCGTAGGCGGCGAGCGCCACCAGGAGCAGGCTGTTTCCCTTGCCGTTCAACTCGCCCCCCGGAATGAACGTGGAGGTGCTATCGTTCTATGCAACGACCTTCATCTCGGACACACGCATGAGTGAAAGCAAGCCGCCCACCCGCCCCTCCGGCCGCGATCGCAGCCGGTGGCAGGAGTTGCGCGAGCGTTTGGAAGAGATGATGGAGCGCCTTTTCCCAGCGCCGAAGCCGGAGCCCGAGCCCATCCGCATCCGCGTGCGCCAGTACTGAGCCGCGCGGGGGGGCTCAGCGCGAGATGACCACCCGCTCCTCCCACACGAGGGTGCGCTCGGCGGCTACTGCGTTCGCCCGCACCTCCACGCGGGCGCGCACCACGCCGCAGTCTTCGTGCAGCGGCGCCTCGTAGCGTAGCTCGTGGGCTTCGCCGGGGAGCAGGCGGGTGTCGAAGAGTTCGACGGTGCCCGCCTCATCGAGGCGCCGGCCGATGACGCCCTCGCGGTGGGTGCCTTCGAGGATGAGGCCGGCGTAGTCGAGTTGGTCGACGCTCAGCACGAATTCCGGCCCGGCGGCACTGGGCAGGCGGTGGCCCACTCCTTCGGTGGCGGTGACGGTCAGTTTGCCCACCATTCGCGTGCCGTCGGAGATGAACTTCGCGCGGGCGGTGAAGGCGCTCGTCGTGAAGGTCTTGTCGTTCAGGCCGCGCCAGGCGTGGTCGCCGGCGGGGATGTGGCAGGACTGGCAGGTGTCGCCGCGCGCGGCGGCGGGGGTGCGCTGCCATTCCGCGAAGGTCTCGTGCAGCGGTTTACCGGCGGCGCCTTCGATGGGGGTGGCATCGTCGTGGCAGGGCGCGCAGAAGGCGGAGGACGAGAGCGCGGGCTGCCGGGTGACGGCGTGGGGTGCCTCCGGGAGCGGCGTCGCGCTGGGCGCGGGCGTTGCGGCGAACACGACGCCCTCTCGCACGTGGCACGTCTGGCAATTGGCGGCGCCCGCGTGCGCGCTCGTGGCGAGCGCAGCGGCCTCGGCGACATGGCACTCCGCGCAGGCCGCACCGTCGGCACCTGCCGCGGGCGCCGGGAAGAACGACGCGAGCCACGGGTCTGGCGGCGCTTGGGTGCTTGCGGGGAGCTCCCCCAGCGCGGCGGCGTGGGCCGACTCCACCGGGTCGGGGTGCGACGCCCGCCACGCGCAGCGGCCGGCACAGAGCGCAACGAGGCTGAGGAGCACGGCGGCGCCGAGCTGTCTACGAGTCATGGTGCAGAACTCCTGCCCAAAAATGCAAACCCCCGGGCCGAGGCCCGGGGGCAGCATTGCCCGAAGGCGGCCTTTTCAGGCCGCGTCGGCCGCACTGTCGGCCGCACTGTCGGTGGCGCTGTCGCAAGCGACAACGGTGGCGCCGACGAAGGCGGCGAGGATGAGGGCGAACAGGGGCTTGATGAACGACATGATGTCTCCTCGAGAACGTGATTCTCTTGCGTTTTTCTTCAACGAACGCTCCACTTAGGACAATCCCTCGTGGAGACGGGGGCAATATGTACCGATTGTGCCGGACTTGTCAAGAGCGAGGTGCGGTCCGGCGACGAATTGCTGCCAATCCGAGGAGGAGCACCGCGGGGCCGGCGCCCCGTTCCGACCCGCTGGCGCAGCCGCAGTCGGGCTCCTCTTCGGCGGCTCCGCTGTCTTGGCAGGCATTGTTCACGACGCCGTCGCAGTCGTTGTCGAGCGAGTCGTCACAGTTTTCGGCGGCGCCCGGGTGCGAGGTGCTCCGCAGGTCGTCGCAGTCTTCGCCGCCGCTCACCGGGGAGGCGAAGCCGTCGCGATCCACGTCGTAGTTGTCCTCCCCGCTGCAGTCCTGATCCACGAAGTCGTCGGGGATGTCGTAGGCGCGGGAGTTCACCTGCGGATCAGATTCGTCGCAGTCGCCCTCGGCGGGCGTAACGCCGTCGCCATCCTTGTCGGCGTTCAGGGCGTCGTCATCGGCGAGGCCGTCGCAGTCGTCGTCCTTGCCGTTGGTGGGGTCGCTCGCCGTGGGATGCACCGTGGGGTCGGTGTCGTCGCAGTCGGAGTCGTCGGTGTACCCGTCGCCGTCGTTGTCCTGATGGCGGGGCGAGCTGTCTACGCCGTCGCAGTCCTGATCCACGCCGTCGCGCGCAACCTCGGCCGCGTTCGGCGCGCGGCTCGGATCGGTGTCGTCGCAGTCTCCGGCCAGCTCGGTGTAGCCGTCGCCATCGTCATCGCCGCCGGCGGTGCCCTCGTCCACGAGGCCGTCGCAGTCGTTGTCCACGCTGTCGAGGCGTTCGGTGGCTCCGGGGTAGGTGGCCACGTTGTGATCGCCGCAATCGGTGGTGCCGGGGTAGCCGTCGCCGTCGATGTCCCGCGTGTCGGTCGTAGGGCCGGTGTCGGTGTCGGTGCCGGTGTCCGTTCCCGTGTCGGTGCCCGTGTCGCCGCCCGTATCCACGGGCACATCGTCGTCGATGAGGCCGTTGCAGTTCTGGTCGAGACCGTCCTCGCGCTCGGTGGCGCCGGGGTACACGCTGCCATCGTGGTCGTTGCAGTCGAAGATGACCACCACGCCGTCGCCATCGCGGTCGCGCCACGATCCCTGGGCGCCGCCGAAGATGCCGAGGTCGGCCACGGAGCCATCGGTGTCGAGCCCGCTGGCCGCGTTGACGATGGGCGAGCCCGCAGCGGGGCGAAGATCGATCTCCCACGGCGGGGCACCGGCGGTGTAGGTCGTGAATCCGGGGTCGGCGTCGATGAGCCCGTCGAGCGCGGTCGCAGCGCACGCCTTTGCGGCGAAGGTGTCGTAGCCGAGGCCGCTGGTGAACGTGGGAGACCCGCCGTTGCAGATCACGACGTAGGGCGAGTGGGCGTACACCCCGTTGGCGAACGTGGTGTCGATCGCCGTGACGATGCCGCCCAAGCTGGCGCCCAGCGTGGTGCAGTGCTCGACCACCGGGCTGGCGTTCTGGGTGAGGATGCCGTAGGCCCCGCCGAGCGTGAGCGAGTTGTGCGCCGATCCGCCGCCCTTCAGGTAGATGCCGTACTTGACCGCGTCCATCGACACCACGCGCTTCAGTTGGGTGGCGCCGCTGGTCACGTAGAAGCCGCTGTTTCCCGCGCCCATCACCAGCACCTCCTCGACGATCGGGTCGCCCGCGCCGACGGCCACGCCGTAGATGGCTGGCGATTCGATGATGAGGTCGCGAACGGTGGGGGAGCCTGACAGCACGCGCACACCGGCGTCTCCCGAGGGAGAGATGGTGAATCCTTCGAGGGTGCCGGCGCTGATCTCGATTGGAAGCCCGGTGGAGATCACCGTCACGGCGGGCCCGCTCTCGCCGACGAGCGAGATGGTGTGCCCGCGCAGGTCGAGGTCTTCGGTGTAGGTGCCGGGGCCGACGCTCACGGTATCGCCTGCCGCGGAGGCTGCGATCGCCGAGCTGATCGTCTTGTAGGCCTCGGCGGGGCCCACTTTCAGTGTGGCGGCTTGCGTAAGGGGGATCAGGACGAAGAACATGTCCCGCAGGTTGACACGTTGCCGGCCGCTACGCTATCGCGGGCCCGATGTTCGCAGCCCTTCGCACCCGAGTTTCCCTCGCTTCGCTGGGCTGGGGGCTCGTGCTGTTGGTGGTGCAGACGGCGCTGCTGGTCACCTTCGTGGTGGACTGGCGCGTGCCCGTGGTCGTGGCCGGCGGCTTCGTTGTCACCGCGCTCCTGCTCGACAACCCGCTGTGGGCGGTGGGGGGGATGCTGGCCGCCCGGCTGCTCTCGGTGGGCACGATGTCGTTCATCACCATCGGGAAGACGAGCATCGGACTGTTCGAGCCGGTGCTCTTTCTGGCTCTCGGTTCGCTGGCGCTCAAGGCTGTTTTCGCTCGTAAGGAGCTGTGGCTCGCCTGGCCCTGGAAGCCGGTCATGCTCGCCATCCTCGCGTGGCGGTGTGTGGGGCTCTTCTGGTGCACCAAACTCTCCGACGGCGCCAAGGAGATCGTCACCTTCGGCGTGATCGTGGCCACCTCGATGGTGGTGGTGGCGTTCGTCGAAACTTGGGAGCAACTCCGCGGGATGTTGTGGTGGTGGATCGGTGCGTGCGTGCTGATCGGCCTGTTGGCGCTGTTTGGCGATGCCCTGGGCCTCACCAGCTACGCGCAGCAGTGGAAGGCGGCGGAGAGCGGGGGGCGCGAAACGGGCCTCGGGCAGCAGCCCAACTGGTTCGCGATGAACCTTTCGTTCGTGGTGCCCGCAACGGCCGCGTTGGGCCTGCTGCAGAAGAACGTCTTCTGGCGCTGGGGCCTGTTCGCCGCGACCGTGTTCATCTTCTTCGCGATGATGACGAGCGGCAGCCGCGGCGGCGCGGGTTCCGTGGTGATTGCGGGCGGACTGGTGGCGTTGGGCCAGCCGCTGTTCCGCAAGTGGTTTGTGCGCTTCGCGGTGGTGGCGGTTGGGTTCTTCGCGCTCGCGGCGCTCACCAACATGGGGGACATCGGCAAGGGCTTCAATCGCATCGCGGGCGGCCTGACCTTCCTCTTCCAGAAGGACATTCGCGGCGCCAACTGGTCGGCGTGTATGGGCATGTTTCAGGACAGCTACGGGCTGGGCATCGGGCCTGGCGGCTACATCGACCACTTGGCCAAGTACAGCGACTGGCTCTACAACTCCGTCTACCGCTATCCGCACGGCATTTTCTGGGGCGAGATGGCGCACGCTGGCATCGTGGGCATCGTGCTGCTGGGGGCGCTCGTCGTCGCGATCACCCGCATGGCGATCCAGACGATCCGGGACACCCGGGGCACCGAGGCCGAGGTGCTCGCTTGGGCGATGCCAGCCTCGATGGCTGGATACTTCGCCTGGTCGTTCGTTGAATTCAGCATCGACGAGAAGCCGTTCTGGGAGTGGCTGGCCCTGTTCACGGCCCTCCACCTCATCGCCCGGCGGGCGCGCACGGTCGGCCCGCCGCTCCCCGCCTGGAGTTACGGCCGGGCATGACCGACGCGGCGCTATGGTCTACGTTCGTGGCGCTCCTCTGCGGCGCGCTCTACTTCGCTTGGCCGCGCCCCCCGGCGTGGGACCCTGTGCTGTTCCACCATCTCGCGCTCGCCACGCTGTTGCGAGGGGAGGTGGAGGCGGCCGACGGCAAGCTCGAGGACTGGAAACTTCGCCTCGACGCGCTCCTGCCCCGCGGCCCGCGCCCCCCGAGCGGCGGTTGGACCGAGGATCCCGCGCTGCTCGGTGAGGACTACGATCTCGCGCACCGCCTCGGCGCGAACTGCTCTTGGGATGCCCTCGCGGCGAACGCTCCCGCGATCGCGGCGGCCGAGCAGCGGCGCTTTGGCGATGTCACCTTGGTGTGGATCGGTGAGCCGGCGCTGCATGTGCCCGGCATTGCCACTCGCACCCAGCCCACCGCGGAGCTCGCGTCGCTGCTGGTGGCCTTCCCCGAGCTGCACCAGCGATTCGTGCTCGCCACCCGACACCATGGCGCCGCGCTTCTCGCTGCCCTCCGCGAGGCGCCCTCGGTGCGCGATCGGGTGCGGGCCTGCCTTTTTGTGGGCGCCACCTTCGACGCCGCGTGGCTCGCGGAGCACTTCAGCCACGTTGCGTTCGACACCGAACTCGACCGCACGGTGCCGTGGTTCGTGTGGCGGTGCGGGGAGGGGGAGGACGCTGTGCTCGCCGAGCCCGTGATTCCGGCGACAGGGCGCCGGTCGATCGCGGTACACGACCTCGGGAAGGGCGATGCGAGCACGCTTGGCGAGCCGGCGGTGGGCCGCGCGATGGCGTTGCTGTTGGCGGCGGTGGGCTGAGGGTGACGCGTCTGTCGCCCTACGCGACCAAAGTCGCCCCAGATGCGCCATCTCCCCCGACATTTGTCGCTCTGGCGTGGGG
>CANKOI010000127.1 GCA_947484175.1 Deltaproteobacteria bacterium | reverse complement strand
TGCCCGCGCACCTCCGCTTCGTCGCGCACACCGCCGAGCGAAATCCGCACCAGCTTCCTGCCCAGCGCACGAGCTACCGACTTGGCGAGGGAGGTTTTTCCTACGCCGGGCGGCCCCACGAGGCAGAGAATCGGCCCCTTCATGTCACGCTTCAGCTTACGAACCGCGAGGTATTCGAGGATGCGCTGCTTCACCTTCTCCAAGCCGTAGTGGTCCGCGTCGAGGATGCGGGCCGCTTCGGCAACGTCCATCACGTCTTCGGTCTGGGTGGACCACGGCAGCTCCACCAGCCAGTCGATGTAGGTGCGGCTCACGGTGTACTCCGCCGCGCCGGGGCTCATGCGACTCATGCGCTTGAGCTCCTTGTACGCGACCTTTTCCACGTCCTTCGGCATACGCGCCTTCTTGATCCCCTTCTTGAGATCCTCGAACTCTTCCTGGCGGTCGTCGGTCTCGCCGAGCTCCTTTTGGATGGCCTTGAGCTGCTCGCGCAGGAAATACTCCCGCTGCGCCTTGTCCATCTCACCCTTCACTTCCGTCTGGATCTTCTGGCTCAGCTCGAGCACCTGAAGCTCCTTGTTCAGGAGCGCGATCACCTTCGTCATGCGCTCGCGGGTGTCGAGGGTGTCCAGCAGCTCCTGCTTCTCCTCCACCCCGATCGATAGATTGCTCGCCACGATGTCGGCGAGGATTCCCGGGTTGTCGATGCTCCGGACGAGAAAGCTCGCTTCCGACGGGATGTGGGGGCTCAGGTCGATGATCTTCTGAGCCAGCTCGCGCAGCGTGGCCATGAGCGACTCGATCTCGGACGAGGTGCCCTGCGACTCCGGGAACACCCGTACATGCGCGGAGAGCGTAGGCGTGGTCGTCATCCACCGTTCAACCTTGATGCGGCTGAGCCCCTGGATGATGACGTTGAGCTTGTTGCCCGGCATCTTCACCGACTTCAGGATCTTCACCACGGTGCCGGTGAGGTACAGCTCGGCGGTGTCGGGGTCTTCGTTCTTCGCGTCCTGCTGGGCCACGATGCCGAGCAGCTTGTCGCCGGCCATCGCCCGTTCCACGGCTTCCAGCGACTTGTCGCGGCCCACGTTGATGGGGAAGGCGAGGACGGGGAAGATGACGGTGTTGCGGATGGCAAGGATGGGGAGGTCGAGCTCGGCGGGGAGATTCGGCGGGGCGCCCTGTTCGTAGCTGGGCGGGTCGAAGGCCATGGGGGGATCCTGTGGGGGTGCAAAGTCGAAGCTATCCGCGGCTCGGTGGAGGTCAACCGCTGGCGCGCGGAGTCTTGCAGCCGGGCGCTATTTCGGTGCTACGGGCGGCCGACCCTCGCGCCCCTGCTCCGCCAACGCCCGCGACCACTCCGGTTGCTGAGACGCCGCCCAGTCCGTGCGCGCGAGGGCTTCCACCGTTGCAGCGAACCTCTGGGGAGGCACCCATTCCCCTTGAAGGTCCCAGAGCACCACCGCGCCATCCACGCCCGTGGGTGGGCCCAACAACTCGGTGACCCGCAGCAAGGCCTGCTCCGGCGATGGCAGCGTGCTCATGCGCGCGGACTCCTCGAGCACGAGGTCGCGCCGGAGCGCCACCCAGCGGAACTGGTGCCCGAGGAGTGGTGCGAGGGCGTCGGGAGGAAGGTGCGGAAGCGGCCCTAAGCCTGCCGACGCCATCCTCAGGGCCTGCGCGATGGGCGTGCTGAGCTGTCGCTTGAACGTGGGCGGCCACAGCACGGGCGCTGGCTCTCCCATCCCGCCGAACGTGGGGAGACGAAACGACGTCTGCCACACGAGACCGTCGTGCTGGATGCGGAACGGGAGGAAGATGAGCGCCCCGCGCTCCTTGGCGGCCTCTACGAGCAGCTCCGGGCAACGGACATCGTGCCAGGTGAAGGGAAACGCCCGCGTGCCGTGTTGCTGCCAGAGCCCGACAGCCGCGAGTAGCACCGCCCAGAGGCGGATTCGCCGAGCGGGAAGAGCAGCGGCGATGCCCAGCGCACCCACGAGGAGCACGCAGGACACCATCCGATAGGGAAACCACAGGCGATTCAGGAAGGGCACGTACCGGTAAAGCACCATGTACGGAACGTTCACCACGACGGTTTCGCCGAAGCGGATGCCGGGCCCGAACCCGAGGATCAGACACAGCACCGCGCCCACCCACCAGACGGCCGGCAGGCGCCGAAGGCAGAGGGCCACGAGCATCGGCACTCCCCACGACGCCAGCGTGAGCATCGGCGCGCCGTAGGACTCCATCAACGACACGCCGTAGAGCTCGTCGCCGATGCTGTTGCCGATGGCGCCGGGCATGGCGAAGATCGACTGCTCGAAGGGGGTGCCGCCGGGCGTTCCGCCGCTCGACCAGATGCGAGCCATCGGGATGCCGGCGGGGGCCACGATCACGATGGCGCCGGCTAGAGCGAGCAGCAGCAGTTGGACAGCGCGGCGTAGGTGCGGTGTACGCCGGAGCTCGACGAGCAGCAGCGGCAAACACAAGAACGCGACGAAGACCGCCTCGAACCAATACGACCACGCCACGAGGGCGCAGGCCGCCGCCAGCTTCGCCGCGGCCCGTCCACTCCCCGTACGGACCACCTCGAGGAGAAACAGCGGGACGGCTGGAACGAACCACAAGAACGCCTGAGTCGGGCGCCCCGCGGTGATCTCGAAGCACACGTAAGGGTTCACCATCCACAGAAGGGTTGCCGCAAACGCGCGGTCTTCGTCTCCAAGCACGGCGCGGGCGAGCGGACGGAACGTGAGCGCGTTCCCCACCATCACCAGCACGATCCACCACGGCTGGTACCGGGTGCCCAGGAGCCACTGCAGCGGCACACTCATCACCGCGTCGACGAAGTTGTTGCCGGTATGCGCGAAGTTGTCCTTTCCGTGCGGCCAGAAGAAGAAGCGGGTGGTGGAGGGGTCGCCCCCGTTCTCGACGCACAGCCGAATCCAGTCGAAGAACCACCAGGTGCCGAAGGCGTCCACGCCGTCGCCGACCATCGCGCGGGGCTGGAGCAGAGCGGGCAGCACGCCGAGGAGCGCGATGGAGACGAAGAGAGCGAGCTCCAGAGCGGCGCGGCGGCGGGGCACAGGCCCGTATATCTTCCGCCGGAGGGCACACGCTCCGCCCGCCCGTTAGCCTCGGCCACGACTCGGAGTCGCCATGTTGCTCTCACTTCTTCTCGCGTGCCCGGCTCCTGAGGAACAGGCTCCGCCGCCTTACGGGCTCATCCTTGAGAACGATGGCCAGCTCTATGCGGGGGCGGCACGGGTGGACATCACGCCCACGATCTCCGAGACCTACACGGACCTGAACGGAAACAACGAGTTCGACGGCTGCAACACCGACCCTTCCGGCACCCGCGGCGGCTGCGACGAACCCTACGACGACGTGAACGGCGACGGCCACTTTCAGGGCATCTGGATGGCCGGATTCCAGTCGCGCCGCGCGGCGCTGGACGTTCACGACCCGCTCTCGGTCTCCGCCGTGGTGATCTCGCTGGATGGGGAGTACGTGGCGCTCGTGGGCGTGGATGCGCTCGGCATCCTCGAAAACCGCGTGCGAGATGCCGGCGCGGTGCTGGACGCCGACGGCTTCGACCGGGACCGGCTGATCGTCTCCTCCTCGCACACCCACTCCGCCGCCGACACCGTAGGCATCTGGGGCCTCGACGAGACGAGCAGCGGGGCCGACCCCGAGTACACCGCATCGATCACCGAGGCCATCCTTGAGGCCGTGCAGACGGCGGCTTCGGTGATGGAGCCGGTGTCGCCGACCGTCGGCCAAGCCGACATGACGGGGCCCGAGTACAACGGTGCGCCCTTCGGAGGCATCAACCCCGACGCCTCCGTGGAGGGGGGCATCAACGACATCCGCGACCCGCTGATCACGGCGGGCTCGGTCTTCTCGATCGCCTTGGATGGAACGGCGGGTCGGGTGGCCACCGTGGTGAGCGCCAGCGGCCATCCCGAGACGAGTAGCGATGAGCACAGCTCGCTCAGCGCCGACTACGCGGGCGCGATGCGCGACTGGATCGACACGTCCGATGGCGGAACCACCGTGTTCTTGAGCGGTGCCCTCGGCGGGATGCAGTCCGCTCTTGGCTCCACGGTCCCGATGGTCGACTCAGCCGGTGCGCGCATCCTCGCCGAGGACGGCTCGCCGGAATGGCTGAGCGACAACGGTTTTGAGTTCGTGCGCGTCTGGGGCACGCTCCTCGCACAGGAAGCCCAAGCCTCGCTCACCGACGATCAGCCCTGGAAACAGATCCGCATCCGGAAGGCGAGCTTCCTCATCCCGGTCGACAACGTCTCGTTCGCCCTCGCCTTCCAGCTCCACCTACTCGACACCCCCGACGAGTACGTGGACCAGTCACCCGACTGCCCCGGCTACGGCTACGATCCCGATGTGTTCGGCTGCGTGCCGGCGAGTGTTTGGGTGATCGAGCTCGGCCCGATGACGTTCGGCTCCGCGCCCGGCGAGCTCTTCCCCGAGCTCTTCTGGGGCGTGCCCGACGAAGCGGCGATGGCCGACGCCGCCCTCCGCTCCGGCGACGCCCGCTGGACCCAGCACGACCGTGACTGCGACGGAGTCGACTTCGCCGCCCAGTGCAAGAACACGGACTCCGTGACGGTGGGCAGCGACTGCGACGGTGACGCGGGCGCCTGTGACGGCGTGTGCAACTGCCTGCAGACGCACGCCGCGCCCTACCGGATTTCCGACACGCTCCCGACGCCCATCATCGACCTGCTCCCGGGCACCTACAGAGCACCTCTCGGCATCACCAACGCGTACTGCGGCTACATCGTGCCCGGCCCGGACTTCAACACCTACGTGAACGTCACCAACGAGCAGGGCGACCACTACGAGGAGACGAACTCGTGCTCCGGCGGGTTCGCGGATCAGGTTCTGGGCGCGTTCAGCAGCCTCGCGGAGGACTGAGCCCCGGCTGGGCCCCTACTCCGGCATGCTCCACGTCCAGATCACGCCCCGCTCTTGACCCCCCTTCGCGCGCTCCTCTTCGAGGTCCATCTCCGCCTCAGCGGCCGCGGCGAGGGCCTTGTCGGCTTCGTCGGCACGCGCCTCCGTGTCGGCGAGGTTCCACAGGACGGTGTAGTCGTCTTCGTAGTAGGGCTCCCCGAGGGCCATGCGGAGCCGAGTGTCGATCGAATCCGTGAGATGACTGTTCAGCCCCCGTGCGAGCAGCGCCCGGTCGAACCACACCCAGCGCACCTCCTTCCGGATCGCCGCCTCCTCGGCGCGAGTCCACGGACGCATGCGCTCGTCGGCCTGCACCAGCTCGGTGAACCACAGGTTCTCCAAGAGTACGTCATAGGCCGGGGAGCGCACGCTCTCCACATGATCCCCCATCCCCGACACCATCACCTGACCGTGAAAGGCCTGCTGCACCATCGCCACCTCAGGGGCCCCCATGGGTACAGACAGAATGGGCCCAGGATGGGCGGCGACGATGAAGGAGGCGGGCAAGGGCGGCATCGAGAGGGAGCGCGTGGGGGCGAGCTTGTTGGCGCGGTGCTCCAGCAAGCTCAGCGCGCCGAAGAGCACCGGCAACACGCGAGTGCGGGCTTCCGCGAGCACGGGCACGAGGCTGAGCGCGCCCACGCAGTAGACGACCGAGAGGATGCGGCTGGGGAAATTCAGCCGGGCGACCAGCGAGCTATGCTCGAACAACCACTGATATGGATAATTGTTGAGCGACTGGCCCGAAAAGCTCAAGCGCGCCCCGACCGCAAAGACGACGGCCAGCAGCACGCCGATGGCCAGCCCCGGCGCCGATCGCCAACGCGAGAAGACCGCGAGCAGCGGAACGAGCGTGCTCACCATTCCCAGATGCGAGAACAGCCGCCGAGAGCGTTCAGCGGACTCCGTCCACACGCCGGAAGTCTCCAGCGTGACGTCGAGCCCCGGGATCGTGCCGGCACTGGCGGCCTGCGCGATGGGGATCGCGACCGGCGCGACGAGGAGGAGGGCGATCCCCACTGCGAGCGACAGGTATCGTAAGGAACCGGGCTCTCGGATGCTTCGCAGGATGGCTGTCGGGCCCATGACTACTGCGAAGAAGAGCGGCAGATACCAGTAGGTAAGTCCTTGTAGTCCCACACAAAGGCCGAGAATCATGGCGTCGCGGTAGCCCTGCAGGCGGAGCAGCGCGGCCACGGCCGGTGGCACAAACCACAAGAGCGCCTGAGTGGGGCGGCCGCCGCTGAGTTCGAAGAGTACGAACGGGTTCGCGGCCCACCAGGCGGTACAGAGAATCGCGGAAGCCGTACTCGCTGGCGCGAGCTTTCGCGCGAGCGGGAAGAAGCTGAGAGCATTTCCCACCACGATCACCACGCACGTCCAGAGCTCCGCACGCCCCCCGCCGAGGAGCCACTGCAACGGGATGGACAAGAGAGCATCCAGCACGTTTGCGCCGTTGCGCACGAAGAAGTTCATCCCCTCCGGCGCGTACATCTGATCGGTCGAAACCGGGAAACGCCCGGCCTCAACCTCGTCGCGCACCCACTGGTACATCCACAACGTGCCGTAGGCATCGGGGTTCGCGCCGATCATCGGGTACCGAATCCGAAACACGAGGTCGCCGAACGTGTGCCACACCACCAACACCAAGGTGAGTACTGCCGCAAGCCCACCCCGCAGACTCACGGGGCGGAGCCCCGAGCCGGCAGCAGGCTATCCACCCCTTCGGGAAGCACGATGCCCGCGGTGCGGGCAGCCTGCACCCGGAGCGCCCCGCAGGCCCCCCACGTGAGCGCGCGCGCAACCGTCACGACGCCACGCTGCTCCACCGGCTCCAGCCAGCTTCCTTTCACCCAGTCGTTGAACAGTCCCATCGCTGGGCCGCACCAGATCTGGTAGTCCCGCTTTCGGGACCCCTCCCCCACCCGGGCCCAGCGCGACGACATGCCGAGGTACCAGCGGAACGTGAGCGCCATCTGGTGCCGCGGCTCTCGCAGAGCCCGCTCCACTTCGCGCGGGTCGCGTGCGGACCAGTAGGCCTCCGTCTCGGCCCATACCTCGTCGATCGGACGCAGGAAGATTTGCTTCTCCACGCGCGCCCGTTCGGCGGGGGGGATCGCGGCGAGGCTCTCACAGCCCTTGTACAGGTCGTACAGCCGGGCGGCTCGCTGGGCGTACATCGTGCCGCGCGCGAGTACCTGCACCTGGGCACCGATCTCGAACATGTCGGGCGCGGGGCCCTCGGTGACGTCGGCGTAGCCGGCCTGAGAGAGCATCTCCTTCACCGTGTCGCTGGTGGCCGCTTCGGGCGTGCACTGGTTCACGGAGCCGGTCATCACGTAGTCGGCGCCGAGCTGGAACGCGGCCGCGAGCGACCACGGGTCGCCGATACCGCCAGCCGCTCCCACCCGTACGCGCGAACCGTACCCCTGCTCGCGGCTCACCCGGTCGGCAAGGCGGCGGAACAAAGGAATGAGGGCAGACAGCGGCCTGCGATCCGTGTGACCGCCGCTGTCGGCCTCGGCGGTGATGTCTGCCGCAACCGGCACGTGCCGGGCCATCCGCGCCTGGGCTTCGGAGAGCGAACCCTGCGCCACCAGCTCCGCCAACATGGCGTCGGGAGCGGGGCGCATGAACGGCTCCGCCACTTCCGGTCGTGACACCTTCGCCGCCAAGCGGTTGGGCACCACCACCTTGCCATCGACTTCGTGAATCCCGTGCAAGCGGTACCGCACCACGGAGGGGGTGAGGCCCATGAAGGCGCTGGCATCCACATCGCGCACGCCGTGCGCCAGGTACATGTCCACGGTGCGGGACTCCACGCCCGGCTCCACCGGGTTGTGGAGGAGGTTGAAGCCGAAGGGGCGCCCAGAACCGGCGAGCTGGGTGAGCGCCGCTTCCACGGCCTCGAGCGGGAGGCCGCCCGCCCCGAAATAGGCGAGCATTCCCGCTTCGCCCATCGCAAGCACGAGGTCGGTGCCGGCAATCCCACCCGCCATGGCGCCCGCCACGTAGGCGACGCGGAGGTCGCGGTCGGCCCGGAACGCCGGGTTGCCGAGCATCTCCGGCAGGAGCGGGGGAAGTACACACTCCGCACGACCCGAAGCGGGGCCCTCATACCAGGCGCCATCGCGGAAATGTAGGCGCCGGCTGCCGTCGTGAAGGGCCTCCACCACGTCGCCGACGGGCGCCTCGAGCGGGAGGAACTGCTCCGCAACATCGCCGCCCGCCCACGTCGTACGCACCCGCACGAGCCCATTCGCCTCACGCTCCACGCGCAGGCTCACCTCAGCGTCGCCGAGCTCCACTGCGTCCACACCGTCGGCAAGGAGCCCGACGAGCGCGCCGGGACCGGCCGAGTCCAGCGCGCGGGCGAGCCCGGAGCCCGTGCCCAGCGATTCTTCCAGCCCTCCCGCCCTCCATGTCTTTGTGGTGGCGGCGCTCGCCCGCAGGTCCATCCCTCAACTCCGGCCGGGGCCCGGTATCCCGCGGGGGGCCGGGGGGCTCAGGGACTCTCAGGGACTCCAGGGCGGTCGCAAAGTCCGCGGGCCCGCTGGTCGATGAACGATGGGCGATCACCGATGCTCGATGGGCGCGGTTCGACGGGCGAAACTCGAATTTTGGACTACCGAAATTCGTTGACCGAGAGCCGAAACTCGACCCGTCGATGATCGAGGTTCGATGAACGAACTCTCCGTGTGACTCCGTCAGACCCCGGCTTGGTTCGGCTGCGGCCCCGCTTGGGCGGGGGCCGAGCCTCCCTCAACCCGCGGCCCGCCGGAGTCAATGTGGAATACGCCTTCGATCGTGAGAATCTCGATGTCTACCGTC
>CANKOI010000126.1 GCA_947484175.1 Deltaproteobacteria bacterium | reverse complement strand
CTCGGTGCCGAAGAAGTCGGTGCTGCCCGGATCGGACACGAACGACAGGGGGTCGAGCCCGACGTCGATTGCCGGCGAGCCAGCCATCAGGTGGTAGGCGTCCAGGGTGGTCAGCATGCTCACGTCGTCCAGCGTGCCGCCGTTGCCGGGGTCCAGGAGCAGGGGATCAGCGAACACACCGACCGGAGCGCCCTCGCGCATCTCCTGCCCCATCGCCTCCTGCCAGGCCTCCAGAGAGGAGTACCCCTGGAAGTCCGGAGTGTCCCCGCTGGCCCAGTAGAGGTTGCCCTGCGCGTACACCACGCCGGCGGGGGCGGTGCCGGACCAGTCCCACACGAGCATCTGCCCTTCGGCCGCGACGAAGACGTTGTTGAACAGGTAGTTCCGTGATGCGTTCGGCGCGCTGGTGAGGTTGAGGACGGGGCCGACAGCGCTGTAGACCGTGTTGCCGTACACCCACGAGTCCTCCAACCCGAGGTCGGACTCCTCCGAGTAGTAGGTGATGGCGCCCAGGCGGCCGCCCCACGCATCGTTCTCGCTGATGTTGTAGCGGAGGACGTTGTTGTTCCACGGCTCGGCCCCCTGCTGGGAGAGCAGGTACCCGGCGCCGAAGTTGTCGTGCGAGTAGCAGTACTGGATCACGGAGTTCGTCGTCCCGACGTCGAGATCGAAGCCGTCGCCGTCCTGGTACATCGCCAGGTTGCCGTACGACTCGCTGAACTGGATGGTGACGTTCGAGGAGTCGTACGCCCAGAGCCCGACGGGACCGGCGTTGTTGGTACCGTCGCCGCCGTTGTCATGCGCGATGCAACCGTCGATGAGCCCGTTGGTCACAGAGCCGAACACGAAGCCGTCGCCGGACGGGCGCGCCACGGACGGGTCACCAGGGTTGTAGGCGAACTCGCTGCACCGCACCACGACATCCTGGTGGGACGCGGTGCCGGCCCCGTAGAAGCTCCCGCCGCCCTGCAGGTTCTCTTGGAGGTAGAGCTGCTCGAGGAGCACGTCGTCGAAGCCGTCGCCATCGTCCTCCCAACTCCAGACCACCACACCCTCGTTGAAGCCCGAGACGTCGAGGTTCCGGAAGGTGATGCCCGAGTACCGCCCGTCGTCGGTCATGGCCGCTACACCCTGCACCGTGGTCCGGTTCATCCCCGGGCCGACCACCACGAGGTTCTCCACCGTGACGTGTCCGGCGTTGTAGATGAAGAATGCGTACTCCTCGGGCCCCACCTCGATGGTGGCGCGATTGGCCGACGAGGAGCTGAACACGACCGGCGCGCCCTCGCGCCCGACATCGCCCCAACCCGGTCCGATGTAGATCGACTCCTCGAACGTGGCCCCCGGCTCGAGCCAGATCACGTCGCCTGCCTCGGCCAGCTCCTGCGCCGCCGCGATCGTCTTGAGCGGCTGGGCTTCACTCGATCCGTCGTTCCGGTCGTTCCCGGACGGGCTCACGTACAGAACGCGTCCTCCCGCCGCGGGTGCGGTCTCGGTGGCCTCGCACCGGAAGGCCCCGAACTCGGTGTCGGTGTCGGTGTCGGTGTCGGTGTCGGTGTCGCTGTCGGTGTCGCTGTCGGTGTCGGTGTCGGTGTCGGTGTCGGTGTCGGTGTCGGTGTCGCTGTCCGTATCGGCGTCTCCCGTGTCCGCTGTGCAGTCCGGTGAGCCCGCGCAGCCCTCGTCGTCGCAGTCGAAGGCCCCATCGCCGTCGTCGTCGGCCCGGTTCGTACAGTCGCCGCGCTCGCGACCCTCGGTCGCGTCGGTGCTGGTCGAACAGCCGTAGAATGGACCCGCGGCGAGCAGCAGTCCGGCGAGGAGGGCGAGGCGGTGCGAGTGGGCTGGGTACGCGAAGGACATCGGGGTCGTGGCTCCAAGGGCCGAGACTCGAACGCCCGCTCCGGCGCGAGCAAAAAGCTGGCGTTCTACCTTGACATTCTGTATGGTCGGGGCGACAGGATTCGAACTTGCGACTTCCTGCTCCCAAAGCAGGCGCTCTACCAGGCTGAGCTACGCCCCGAGGTCGGCCGCATAACCAGCCGTGACCGTTGTTGACTCGCCGGCGTGCCGACTACGTGCTAACGTCGCCCGAACCCTGAGAAATCCATGCTTTCTATCCTTTTTGCGCTCGTTACCCCCGCCTTCGCCTGCGACGGCAAGCCCTGCGACTCTGCTTCCTGCAGCATGCCCGTCTCCACCGAAACCGCCGCGCTCCCCGCCGGCAGTGCCGTGGCCAAGCTCAAGGTCACCGGGCTGAAGTGCGGCGCCTGCTCCGAGAAGATCAAGGTGGCGCTCAGCGCGGTCGGCGGCACCGTGGCGAGCATCAGCGTCGAAACCGGCGTGGCCGAAGTCGGCTACGATGCGGCCAAGGTCAAGGTCGACGCGCTGGTGGCCGCCATCAACGCCACGGGCCACTTCACCGCGACCGCGATGTAGTCGGCTCGCCCGAGCCGCATGCCCACCGACCTGCACGAGGAGCGGCTCGACACCGTCGTATCCGAGGTGCGCGCCAGCGGGGCGCGCACGGTGCTCGACCTCGGCTGTGGCACCGGCGAACTGCTGATGCGCCTCGCCGCGGAGCCCCAGATCACGCGCCTCGTGGGGCTCGAGATCAACGGGGCCTCTCGCGATGAGGCCCGCAACGCCTTGGGCCTCGGCTTCCCGGTGCCGGGCGCCCGCGTGGAGGTGCGAAGCGGGTCCTACGAGGAGTTGCACCCCGGCCTCGCTGGCTTCGACGCCGCCGTGCTGCTCGAGACCATCGAACACGTCGAGCCCGACCGCCTTTCGCGCGTGGAGCGAGCCGTCTTCGGGCAGATGCGCCCCCGCGAGGTGTGGGTCACCACGCCCAACCAGGAGTACAACGTGCTCCACGGCATGGCGCCCGGCGAACGCCGACATCCCGGCCACCGCTTCGAGTGGACGCGCCCGAAGTTCCAACAATGGGCCCAAGGCGTGGCCCTGCGCGCCGGCTACACGGTCACGTTCAGCGGGATCGGCCCCCCCGACGCCCTGCGTGGCAGCTCTACCCAGGCGGCCCGGTTCCGGCGGGTTGGCTGATTCAGAGGGTTGAGAGGGGCGATGCGCGAGTCCCGTCCGCCTGGGGTGCGATCGTGTCCCGGCGCATCGCGGCGGCCGCGGCGCTCATAAGTGGCACCAGACCTGCGGTCTCACCCTACTTACGAGCGCGGCGCCGCCCCGGGTTGCAAGCCGCCCTGAGCGGCCCCACTCCGGTTACGCCCCGTTGTGCTTCTGGGCGAAACTGCCGACCTGCGCTTCGTGGCTAAGCCGGCCGGCGTGCCGTGCTTCCCGCCCCACGGAAACCCCGATGGCGACTCGCTCTTCTCGCGCCTTCACCGCGAGGGGCTCCTCGGCGAGGGCGTGTTCCCGCCCGGCTTCGAGGGGGGCATTGCCCATCGGCTCGACACGCTCACCACCGGCTTCGTCGTGGTGGCGAAGACGCCGGGCGGCCTCGCTGAGGTGCGTGAGGAGTGGCCGACGCTCCGAAAGTTCTACCGTTTCCAGAGCAACTCCCCGGTCGCGTTCGACGAACGCGAGCTCACGGAGCCGATCGCCAACCACGCCCGGCGCGCCGACCGCGTGGTCGTGCAGCGGTGGCCGCGGGAGCGGCATCGGGGGCACTGGCTGGAGGCGTTCACCCGCTTGCGGCGGCTCGACGCGCCGTGGTGGGAGGCCGAGATCCGTACCGGTGTGCGGCATCAGGTGCGCGCGCACGCCGCTTTCGCGGGGCTCCCGCTCGACGGGGATGAGCTCTACGGCGGCGCCCCCGGGGTGCCCGTGCTGGTGCACGTGGCTATCGTCGGTATACGCTGGTGTTTCCGGTTGCCCGAGGCTACGACGGCGGAATGAGCTGGTTCGACCGCCACGCAGGGGAAGACCCGGCCGCCTTCTTCGACCGGCTCACCGCCGCCCTCAACGCGGCCGGTGTGCCCGCGGCGGTGGAGGCGGGCTGCGGCCCCTTCGGCCTTCGCCGCTTCGTCGCTCGCGCCGAGGTGCGGGAGCAGCGCGTGCGCTTGGGCCCGGTAGACGCTCTGGTGTTGCCCCGCGGCGGCGGTCCGCCGTCGGCTACGGCCTGGGCGGCGGGTTCGCAGGCGCTGGAGGCGGCGCTCACCAAGTTCCGCCGCTCGTTGCCGCCCGCCGCGCAGTTCTCTGAGTTGGCGCTCGGAGTGGTTCGCGGGGGCGAGGTGCCCCTCGACCTGAGCCTGCGACTCGACGAGGACGCCGCAGGGCTGCGGCCCATCGACCTCCCGATGCCTGCGGGACAGCCCCACCCGGCCGAGGATCCCGCTTATCTCCGGGCGCTCGCCGGCTGGGCACCTCGCATCGATGGGATGCGCGCGAACTTCTCTGTGGCCCGCACGGAGTGGACGCTCACCGACGGTCGCTTCGACGACGGCCAGCGTCGTGCGCCTGCCGTGGCGATGGCCACCTGGCACCCCACGCAGCGGCAGTTCGAGTGGCTTCTGGAGACTCCTGCAGGCGAGGAGGCCCCGTTCGTGGAGCCGAGCTTTTTGCTCGACCTGTCAGGAACGATGGAACTGGTATGTTTCGCCGCGCTCCGCTTGGGGGCCGCGGGGGTGGTGCAGGGTACACTCGGAACGGGGGTGACGGTGTTCCTGGCCACGCGCGCGTGAGCCCGCCGTGAGCCACGGGGTTCGCCTCCTCCTGCAGTCTCTGCTGCTCGCGCTCTTCGCGTGCTGGCCGGTGCTCCTGCAGCCCGGCACCGCGGCGGTCGGGTCGCCCGAGTCCGACACGATCAAGCACCTGTGGACCCTGTGGTGGATGCGTGCGCAGCTGCTCGCAGGCGGCGGGCTGCACACCACGCTGGTGAATTTTCCGGACGGCATGACGCTCTACCCGATCGAGCCGCTCAACGGGCTCCTGTCGCTGCTCCTCCCGAACCAGCCGATTCTGGTGTCGAACGTGCTGGCCGTGGTTCACCTCACGCTGTCGGGCGTCTGCGCTGGTTGGCTGGGTCGGCTCACATCGGGAACGGAGCGGGGCTCGCTCGTTTGCGCCGCGCTGTTCGAAGGCAGCTCGTTCGTGGCGTTCACGCTCCACGTCGGGGTGGGCGAGCTGCGCGAGGCATGGTGGCTGCCTCTGGGGATGGGCTGCCTTGTTCGCGTGCACCAGCTGCGCACGGTTCGATGGTCGCTGACGCTCGCCGCTGTGCTCGCTGGCGCCGCGCTGAGCTGCTTCTACCTCGGTCTCTTTCTTGCCACGGCGGCGTCGGTGTGGGCGCTCGTCACGCTGCGGCCTTCGTGGAGGCTCCTCGGGGCCTACGCCCTCGCCGCGGCGCTCTCGCTTGCGGTGGTGCTCCCCGTCGTCTCCACCTTCTCGTCCTCCTTCGGCACGGCCCCGGCGCGGGAGGTGATGGGTCCGCGCGGCGAGGTGCTGATCGACTACCGCGGCGAGGCTGCCCACCTCGACGACCTCGTTCGGTGGCGGTCGCCCGACTCCGGGCCGGCCGCTCGTCAGGCCCGTGCCTACTCCGGGGGCAGGTACCTCGGCCTAATGGCGCTGTTTCTCGCCGCGTGCGGGCTCGCGGCCAGTCCGCGCCGGGCGCTCCCTTGGGTGGCGGTGGGCGGGGTCGGCTCGCTCCTCGCGCTCGGCAGCGTGCTGTGGCTGGGCGACTCAAAGGTGCTTGTCGGCGGTCACGCGCTCCGCCTGCCGCTGGCTTGGCTCAACCAGGCGCTGGTCGATCACGCCCAGCCCATCCATTTTCCTGCGCGATTCTTGGCGCTGGCTGCGCTCGCCGTGTCGGTGCTAAGCGGGCTGGCCCTCCGCTGGCGCTGGCTGGCCTGGCTGGTTCCTTTCGCGCTCGCGGACATCACCCTGCACGATATAGCCGTTTGGCCCCGCCGCCTCACGACGCTGCCCGATATGCAGGGGCTGACTCCGGAGGCGCTCAGCGATCTGGGCGTGGAGGGCCCCCTCGCCGACCTTGCGCTCGCGGCCGAGAGCAACGAAGAAACGCGCACGCTCGCCGTGGCCGCGCAGATCGCGGCCGGTCTCCCTACCCAGGGGGTACCCATCGAGCGCCTCGACGCATGGGCGCCCGCAGGCTCGGCGTGGCTGCGAACACGGCGCATCCACGCGCTCGGCAACCTTGCCCGCCCCGGCGTTTCGGTCCCCACCTCCCCGGAGTTGAGCGCCGACCTGCTCGCGCTGCACGAGCGGGGCTTCGCGGGGGTGCTCCTGACCCATCGGGAAGGGAGGGTCGACCCGCGCACGGATGCGCTGCTCACCGCGCTCTGCGGCGAGCCGCTGCGTGCCCGGCATGCCACGGTGTGGAAAGTGCCGGGGGAGTAGCCAAGGGGGGTGCGTTCCGCTACCCTTGGCACAATGACACTCCCGCTGCTGCTGCTCTCCTCCTCCGCGTGGGCCTACGAATCCGAATCGCAGTCGGTTCTGCTCGAAGACTCCGCGCCGGTCTTCGACAACATCGCCTTTGACAGCGGGGTCATCCCCAGCGGGAGCCCCGTTGGTGTGCAGTTCACGCTCGGCACCAAGGGCGGCACCGATGTGCGCATGGAAGGGGAGGCCTACCTTAGCTGGCCCGACGACGTGACTTTTGCCGCCGAGGGCGAGGTGCGGAAGGGCTACTTTGAGCTCGACGCCTCGCTTGACGCCGTCACGTCCGTCGTCGTCGACCTCTCGTCGTACGGCGGCCCGTCGGGCGCCTTCGAGATCGACCACCGCAGCCTCGCCATGGATGGCCGCGCGATCTTCGACCCGTTCGTGCTCGAGGGGGCCGCCGAGCCGCGCGTGGAGATCGAGGACACGACCGACAGCACGCAGCTGATCAACTACAGCTACGAAATCTTCGCCGGGGTCAGCCTCGACTTCACCGCGAACATGACTCCCACCATCACCGTAGGCTTCGAAGGCGTACAGTGGCTCGTGAACGAAGGGGTGATCACCGAAGAGAATGAGCCCGTGGTGATCACGCCCGAGCAGGGGGCCGACTTCATCGTCGACAGCGTTTTTCGCGGGCTCTACGACGGCACGATCGCGCTCGTGTTCGACCCCCAGGTGTCCGTCACCGCCCCGTTCCTCGGCACCATCCCACTGGTGTCGTTTGAGTACCCGCTGGAGCTGGTGACCGACTCGTTTGAGCAGGACTTCGAGCAGGTTTCGTTCACGTTCCCGATGCCTGTGCTGCAACCCGGCTCCGACGCCGAAGACCTCGGGGAGGTGGAGGTGACGCAGCTCCGCACGGTCAACATCCCCATCCAGAACATCGGCAACCTCGCCCTCCAAGGCAGCGCCGCCATCGAAGGCAGCGCCGACTTCACCGTGTTCCCCACCCAGTTCAACGCCGCCCCCGGCACGTCGGATGGCTTGGTGGTCACCTTTGCGCCCTCGGAAGTGGGCGCCGCCTCGGCTGAGCTGGTGCTCACGAGCAACGATCCCGGCTACCCCGACATCCGCGTGCTGCTCAGCGGCACGGGCGTGGAGACCGACCAGGGCCAGAACGTGGAGACGATCATCGAGTCGACATCGGGGTGCGGCTGCGCCTCGACGACCCCGGGGCCCGCGCTCCCCACGCTTCTCGCGGGCGCGCTCGGCCTCTCGCTCCTCGTGCGCCGCCGCGCGTGACTCACGCTCCGACCCTCCCCTGCGCCACCGGGTCGGCCGCGAGCCGCACGGGGCCGCGGCATGCCGAAAACGAGGACCAGTACCGCATCCTCGACGCCAACCACCTCGCCGTCGCAGCCGTTCGGAAGGGCGCCCTCTTCGCCGTCTGCGATGGGGTGAGTACGTCGCGCCGTGGCAAGTACGCAGCCGAGTTGATGTGCTCCCGAATCGACACGTTCTTCGATCGTTTCGCCGCCCCGCGGGTGGAGAGTCTCACGCAGCTCGTCAACGAGGTGGATTGGGAACTGCGCGGCATGGGAACGGGGCAGGCGGCCTGCACGGTGTCGATGCTGTGGCTGGCCTACGGCCGAGCAACGGTCGTGCACGTCGGCGACTCCCAGCTCTACCGGATTCGCCACGGCGAGTGCACGCGCATCACGGAGACCCATCGCGGGGGCCGGGGCCTCGGCGCGTATGTGGGGATGGGCGCGGAAATCGCCGAAGTGATGCAGGTTTGGCAGGAGCCGCTGTTCGTGGGTGACTTGTACTTGATCGTCAGCGATGGCGTAACGGAGGTGATCAAGCCGGACGAGCTCTTGGATGCGTGGTGGTCGGAGGGGGGGTCCACCCAGCGCGCGGCCCACTCCATCATCGCCGAGGTGAACCGGCGCGGCGGTCAGGATGACGCCACGGCGCTGGTCGTGGATGTGCTCGCGGTGGAGACCGACCCATCGGATGAGACCACGTTCTCGGGCCGGACGGTTTTTGTCGGCAAGTGGTAGGCGCCCACCGGGCCCCGGATGGGGCCTTGGAGTGGCAAGAATCGGTGCGGCGTTGTAGGTCCGGGCGCGCATGCTGCTTCACGTCACCCTGATCACCGCCGCCCTCGCCGAGGACCTCCAAGTGAGCTCCAACGTGCGCGGGCTCTCCATCGTCGTCAACGGCACGGACACAGGGCTGCGTACGCCCGCGACGGTCACGGGTCTGAACCCCGGCACCGCGGCCGTTCAGGTGGGAGACGCGTGTCGCGCGGGCAGCGCCGTGGCTGAGGTGGTCGCGGGCGGTGACAACCGGGTGAACGTGCGCGCGGAGGAGCAGCTCGCCACGCTCACCGTGGCGGTGAAGCCTGCGCAGGCGGTGGTCGACGTCAATGGTGGCAAGGTCACGCTCAGTCCCAACGTCCCTGTTGGTCTGCCGTGTGGAACCTACGAGGTCACCGTCGCGTTGAAGGGCTACTCGCCGGTGAGCTACTCTCTTGATCTGATCGGTGGCCAAACGCTGGAGTTGCCGATCGAGCTGGAGCGGCTTGGCGTCAGCACCGTGGAAGTGTCGGTGTCGCCGCGCACCGGCACCATCCTGTTCGACGGGGTGGAGGTGGGGCAGGATGCTGCCGCCCTCCCTACCGTTTTCGAAGGCCTCCATACGCTGTCGGGCACCGCAAAGGGCTACAACGACCTTTCGGTGCCGCTCTGGGTAGCCGGTGGGAACAACCTTGTGTTTCGCATGGAGTTGGGTCGGAGACCCGCGAAAGGCGAGGTCGTCGCCGTGGGAGGGGCGGGCCGACAGGCGCTCGCGGAAGGCGCGCGTCGAGCCGGCCCCACCCAGGACGCCGAGGGGGAGATCGAGGAGGGGATCGAGGAGGGGATCGAGGAAGCGGAGCCGCTCATCGAGCCCGAGCAGAACGTCGAAGAAGAAGAGCCAGACGCAGACCTGGCGCCGGTGAAGAGCTGGTCGGAGCGCGCCGCCGAAGCCAAGCAGGTCGAGGACCTCGACGCGCCCGCCCCGGTCAAGAATTCCAAGACCGGCCTCCGAGCGGGTGGCGGCGCCCTGCTCGGCGTGGGCGCGCTCGTGGCGGGAGGTGGCGGCTATTACACCTACAGCCTCGCGGCCGAGTCGTTCACCCTTTACAACCAGAAGTTCGACGCCGCTCAGGCCTCCACGGGCGACCAGAAGGAGCGCCTCACGGCCGCGGCCGAGAGTTTCTACTACGAGGACTTCGGTCCCAAGAACAATCTCATGATCGCCGCCTT
>CANKOI010000125.1 GCA_947484175.1 Deltaproteobacteria bacterium | reverse complement strand
GCGGCTTCCGAGCTGTGCAACGAGGTCGACGACGACTGCGATGGTGCCATCGACAGCGGCACCGGCATCTGGAGCGACGATTTCGACGACAATGACATCTCCGACTGGAGCATCGTCGACGGGTCGTGGTCCGTCGCATCGGGCATCATCTCCGGAAGCTCCGTGTCCCACACCGGACCCGACCTGGTGCACACGACCGGGATGTCGGCGAGCACCGACTCGTACACCGTGTACATGACGGGCGCGGGCGGGCATGGGTTTGGAATCGTTCTCGGCTACGGTTCGGCCACGGCCCACTGCGGGTTCCACTTCTATGGAAACACCACCCTGTACCTGGTGAACTCGTCCACCGAGGAGAAGAATGTGGGCAGCCTGTCCTACACCACCGGCACCTACTACGACGTGGTCGCCGAGGTGAGCCCCGGCAACGTGGACCTCCGCTTCGGCGGCACGCTGGTGTACTCGGGCGACGCCGGCTGCGACGCGTTCACCCGCACCGGCGAGATCGGCTTGCAGGTGCACGTGGGGCCCACCGCCTACTTCGACTCGATCTGCGTGGAGTACTGAACCGATTCGGGCGGGTTCAGTTCACCGCCCGGCACGTGCCCGTGAAACTCGAAAGGGTGCCCGCCTTTACGCCCTGGCTGGCCTCCACCATGCCCGTGACGTCGAGGTACCTCACCGGCTTGGTGCCGATAAGCAGCACGCGGGAGGCCCCGATCACCGCACCGCGGCCGGAGGCGTTGCCCTCCTTTGAGCAGTAGAGCGTGGTCACGATCCAGTCGTTGCTGTCGCAGTACTGGGCATATTTGTAGCTGAGCACGGTGCAGCCAGCGGACTCGCTTAACTGGGAGGCCACGGAGAGCCCCGCCGCTTCGGGCGTTACCGGCTCGAACGCGCGGCCAGCGAGGCTCCAGGCGCCGGCGGCGTCCCTCGCGTAGGTGTAGAGCAGTTTGGTGGACATGCCGCCCACGCCCTCGCTCGGGCGATGCACCATGCACAGGATCTGGTCGCCGCTGGCGTTCCAAGCGGGGTGGTGGCACCCTTCGATGTTCTTCCCCGCGGCGTTCTTGCCCGAGGCGATGGCGAGCGGTGCCGCCGTGGGCTTCCCGGACGCATCGATGGGAGCCAGCGACAGTTGGTACGCCTCGTCGCTGCCACCCGGAACGGGCCCGAAGGTGACCATCTGCGTGCCGCTGGTGCCCGTGAACACAGCCGGGTCTTGTACCCCCGACCAGCCCGATACCCCTGAGCCCGCGCGGGCCTTGGGCTCGCCCGGCTTGGCGAGGTCGCTGACGGCCACCGAGAACACGGTCTTCTGCTCGGTACCGTCTTCGCTGCCGGTCTTGCTGCTGAACACGAGCGTGTCATTGCTCACCCAGGCCGGCCACTCGGGCTTCAGTCCCGAGCCGCCGTTCTTCTCCTTGCCGCTCTTCACCACTAGGTGCGAGCCCGACTCGGTGAACGCCTTGGCCCAAAGCTGCACGCCGGTGCCTCCGCGCTCCAACCAGGCCACCCTCGTGCCGTCGGGGGAGACGGCCGGCTCGGCGATGCCCGACCCGCTGGCGCCGACGGCTCCATTCCCGATCAGGCTGGCCACCTTGGTTGCCGTGCCCGAACCGAGGTCTATGCGCACGCGCACGAGGTCGCAGGCGCCTTCGGAGTCGGGCTGGCAGCCGCTTGATCCTTCGGGCTTTCCGACGGACAAGAGCACATCGACGGTCTTGCCGCTGGCGGCGCGGGCCGGCGACAACAGGGGTAGCGCCGCCACGGCGGACGCCAACGCGACAAGTGAGAGCGAGAGGGGGCGTAGCTTCATGGCGCGAAGTCTACGCCGCCCGGGCCGAAGGCGCTGCGATGCGCAGGCAAGTCGTTCGCGGCCTTGCAGACAGGCCTTCGAGCATCGCCCTACTTCAGCTCACACGTCTCCGCGAGGATGGTCACCCGGCCGGGGCCCGCTTCCGCGAAGCCTACGCCGACCTCGAACACCAACTTGCCGTCGGCACCATCGACCGTAACGACGCCCGGACGGAGCGTGGTGAGGAAGGGAATGTGCTTCGGCAAAACGCCGAACTCCCCCACCTCGCCCGGCGCCTGCACGGCGTTGGCGACTCCTTCCCACACGACCTTCCGAGGCGTGACGATGCGGACTTCGAGCGCCATGGCCTACGCCTCCAACAGCTTGCGGCCCTTTTCGATGGCCTCGTCGATCCCGCCGACCATGTAGAAGGCGCCTTCCGGGAGGCTGTCGTGCTTGCCCTCGAGCACTTCTTTGAAGCCGCGGACGGACTCTTCTTTGGTCACGTACTTGCCGGCGATGCCGGTGAACTTCTCGGCCACGAAGAAGGGCTGACTGAGGAAGCGCTGCATCTTCCGTGCGCGCGACACCGTTTGTTTGTCTTCGTCGGAGAGCTCGTCCATGCCGAGGATCGCGATGATGTCTTGGAGTTCCTTGTAGCGCTGGAGTACGCGCTGCACCGCGCGGGCCACGCCGTAGTGCTCATCGCCGACGACGGCGGGCTCGAGGATGCGGCTGGTGGAGTCGAGCGGATCGACCGCGGGGTAAATGCCGATCTCGGTGAGCTTCCGGTTGAGCACCGTGGTGGCGTCGAGATGGGCGAAGGCCGTGGCGGGCGCCGGATCGGTGAGATCGTCGGCCGGCACGTAGATCGCCTGCATCGAGGTGATCGAGCCCTTGTTCGTGGTGGTGATCCGCTCCTGAAGCATGCCCATTTCGGTAGCGAGCGTGGGCTGGTAGCCCACCGCGCTGGGGATGCGGCCGAGAAGCGCGGACACTTCGGAGCCCGCCTGCGTGAACCGGAAGATGTTGTCGACGAACAGGAGCACGTCCTTGCCCTGCTCATCCCGGAAGAACTCCGCAACGGTGAGCGCCGAGAGGGCCACGCGCGCGCGGGCGCCCGGCGGCTCGTTCATCTGCCCGTAGATGAGCGCGACCTGGCTCTTCTCGGGGATGAGGGTGTAGCGACCGCGGGCATCCTTCACGGGGTGGCCCTTGTCGTCTTCCACGACCTTGATGACGCCGCCTTCCACCATCTCGTGGTAGAGGTCGTTGCCTTCACGGGTGCGCTCGCCCACGCCGGCGAACACCGAGAAGCCGCCCTTTTCGATGGCCATGTTGCGGATGAGCTCCATGAGGAGCACCGTCTTGCCCACGCCAGCGCCGCCGAACAGGCCGATTTTTCCGCCGCGCGCGTAGGGCGCCAACAGGTCGATCACCTTGATGCCCGTCTCGAACATCTCCACCTGCGTGCTCTGCTGGGTGAAGGTGGGCGGCGCGCGGTGGATGGGGTTGGCCATCTCGGCTTCCACGGGGCCCGCTTCGTCGACCGGCTCGCCGATGACGTTGAGGATGCGGCCCAGCGTGCGGTTGCCCACGGGCATCATGATCGGGCTGCCCGTGTCGCGCGCCTTCATGCCGCGGCTGAGGCCGTCGGTCACGTCCATCGCGATCGCGCGAACGGTGTTCTCGCCAAGGTGCTGGGCGACCTCAACGGTGAGGTTGTCGGGCTCCGCGGAAATGAAGGGGTTGGAGACCTTCAGCGCCGAGTAGATGGCGGGAAGCTGGCCGGGAGAGAATTCCACGTCGACGACGGGGCCCATGACCTGCTTGATGATGCCGATATTTTGCATGGCAGTGTCCTGTTGAAAAGGGTCGGTGCGGGACTCAGAGCGCTTCTGCGCCGCTGATGATCTCGATGAGTTCGCGGGTGATGGCGGCCTGGCGGGAGCGGTTGTACTCCAGCGTGAGGCGCCCGATGAGGTCGGATGCGTTGCGGGTCGCGTTGTCCATCGCCGTCATGCGGCTGGCGTGCTCACCCGCCTCGTTTTCGAGGAAGGCCTGAAAGAGCATGGTGCGCAGGTAGAGCGGCAACAGAGTGGCGAGGATTTCCGCGCCGTTGGGCTCGTAGGTGTACTCGACAGAGGCCTCGGCGGCGGCCTCGATGCTGAGCGGGAGCACCCGAACTGCGGTGGGAACTTGGGTGAGCGTGCTTTTGAACTGGTTGTAGTAAAGCCACGCTTCGTCGAACTCGCCCGCTTCAAAGCCGGTGGTGAGCTTGTCGGAGAGCGCGCGCACCGCATCGGCGTAGGTGGCGGAGCTAAGGCTGTTCACGTTTTCGGAGGGCCAGCCGCGGTTTTTGAGGAAGTCCCTCGCCTTCTTGCCGAAGGTGAGCAGCGTGACCTGCTTGCCGCTAGCCTTGAGCTTGTTGAGGAGCTCCTCGACGCGCCGGTCGCGGTTGCTGTTGAAGCCGGCGCACAAGCCGCGATCGCTCCCGATGACCACCACCAGCACCCGGGTGACCGTGGGGCGGCTGGTGAGGAGGGGATGCGAAAGGTCGCCCGCGCCGGCCGCTACTCGCCGGATCGTGGCGGTGAGCGCTGTCTGGTACGGACGGGCGTTGGTGGCCGCTTCAGTGGCGCGCCGCAGCTTGGCCGCGGCGACCATCTTCATGGCGCTGGTGATCTGCTTGGTGGACTTGACCGAAGCGATCCGCGTACGGATGTCCCGCAAAGAGGCCATCGGTGACCCCCTACTTCCAGGTGCTGCGGAAGGAGCGGCTGTCCGCCACGATGCGTTCCTTCAAGTCGGTGCCCTTGAAGCTGAACTTCGCGGAGAGCTCGGCGGTGAGGGCCTTGCCACTGCCCTCGAAGTGCGTCACGAGGTCGGCGAGGAAGCGGCGAACGTCGCCCACCGCCACGTCGTCGAGCACGCCTTCGGTACCCACGAGGATCTGGATGATCTGCATCTCCATGGGGAGCGGGCTGTACTGGTCCTGCTTGAGCAGCTCCACGAGGCGGGCGCCGCGGTTGAGTTGCTTACGCGTGGCCTCGTCGAGGTCGCTCGCGAAGGCCGAGAAGGCCTGGAGCTCGCGGTACTGGGCGAGGGTGAGCTTCAGCGTGCCTGCCACCGCCTTCATCGCGGGGACCTGCGCCGAACCGCCTACGCGGCTCACCGAGATGCCCACGTTCACCGCAGGACGAACGCCCGCGTAGAAGAGGTTGGCTTCGAGGAAGATCTGGCCGTCGGTGATGGAGATCACGTTGGTCGGGATGTAGGCCGACACGTCTCCCGCCTGCGTTTCGATGATCGGGAGCGCCGTGAGCGAGCCCGCGCCTTCGGCATCGCCCACCTTGGCGGCACGCTCGAGGAGGCGGCTGTGCAGGTAGAAAACGTCGCCCGGGTAGGCTTCGCGGCCCGGAGGGCGGCGGAGGAGCAGGGAGAGCTGCCGGTAGGCGGTGGCCTGCTTGCTGAGGTCGTCGTACACGATGAGGCCGTGCATGCCGTTGTCGCGGTAGTACTCGCCCATCGTGGCGCCGGTGTAGGGCGCCAGAAACTGGAGCGGAGCCGGCGCGGAGGCCGGCGCGCTGATGACCGTGGTGTACTCCATCGCGCCGTGGCTGCGGAGCTTCTCCACGACCTGGGCGACCGTGCTCTGCTTCTGGCCGATGGCCACGTAGATGCAGTGCAGCTTCTTCTTGGGATCCCCCAAGAACTTCTTCTGGTTGATGATCGTGTCGATCGCGATGGCGGTCTTGCCGGTTTGGCGGTCGCCAATGATGAGCTCGCGCTGGCCGCGGCCGACGGGGATCATCCCGTCGATGGCCTTGATGCCCGTTTCCATCGGTTCGTGCACCGACTTGCGGCCAATGATGCCGGGGGCCTTGATCTCGATCGGGCGCAGGTTTTCGCGAGGAATGTCGGGACCGCCGTCGATCGCGTTGCCCAGCGCATCGAGCACGCGGCCGAGCGTTGCAGGGCCGACAGGGACGCTGACGATCTCGCCCGTACGCCGGACGATGTCGCCTTCCTTGATGCCGCGGTCGTCGCCCAACAGCGCGACGCCCACGTTGTCCTCTTCGAGGTTCAGCACCATTCCCTTCAGTCCGCCCGGGAAGTCGAGGAGCTCGCCCGCGAGGGCGTTCTCCAAGCCGTACACGCGGGCCACACCGTCGCCCACCTTGAGGACGGTACCGGTTTCGCTGACCGCAACGCGGCCTTCGTAGTTCTTGATCTGCTGCTTGAGGATCTGGCTGATCTCTTCGGCGCGGATGTCCATCTAGCTATCCAAGGGCGGTGGTGGCGAGGGCTACCTGGAGAGACTCCAGGCGAGTGCGGAGTGAAGCATCGAAGACCTGCCCGCCCACACGGGCCACGAGGCCGCCGAGGAGCGAGGGGTCGGAACTGGCTTCCACAACCACCGTTTTGCCGGTGGCCGTGGAGAGGGCGCGGGCGATTTCGCGCTGGAGCGCGGCAGAGGCCGGGGTTGCCGTGGTGACCGTTGCGCGGACCCGGTTCGCCAGCGCATCGGCCAACGCGCCGTACTCACGAGCGATGTCGGGGAGGGCGGCGAACCTGTCCTTCTCCAAGACGAGCTTCAGGAAGTTCACGACCATCGGCTCAAGCTCCACCCGAGCGATCACCGCATCAAGCACCGCCCTCCGCTCCGAGGGGGTGAAGCTGGGGTTGCTCATGACGCCGTGGAGTTGGCCACCGTTGGAGAGTGCCAGCCGCACGAACGCATCCAGCTGCGCGCCGAAGATGTCGGCCTTCGCGGCCTCCTGACCGAGCTCGAGGAGCGCCTTTGCGTAGCGGCGAGCGAGCGAGCCGTCGGTCATGAGCTGCTCCCGTTGGGCGCCTTGAGCGCACCGAGGAACTCGGTCTGGAGCCGCTTCTGGTCGGCGGCCGTGACGTTGGACTTCACAATCTCAAGGGCCAGCCCGGCGGCCTGCTCCACGACTTCGCGGCGCAGCTCAGCTCGGGCCCGAACCACCTCTTCGCGCACGGTGCGTTCCGCCGTTTCGCGGATGCGAACGGCGTCGGCCTCGGCGCGTTCGCGAATGCGCACGCCCTCGGACTCGGACTCGCGCACGGCTTCGGCCTTCATCAGCTCGATGCGGCGCTCCAAGCCCGCCATCTTCTCCTCGATCTCGGCGTACTGACGCTGCGCTGCGGCCTTCACCTGCTGGCTCTCGTCGAGGTCTCGCCGCACTGCATTCGCACGATTGCCGAGCGCATCACCGACCGGGCGGCGCAGGGCGACGCCAAGAAGCAGGACGAACAGGATGAAGTTGCTGGCCTGCAGGCCCACCGTCTCCCAGTCCATCCCGTGGTGCTCTGGCTCGGCGGCGCCCTCGTGAGCGGTCCCTTCGGCCGCGGCACCCTCGGCTGGGTGCGCGGGTTCGCTGGCCCAAGCGGCGGTGGTGAGGAGTCGCATCAGGCCTCCACCGCGGCCAGCGGGCGACCCAGCGTGCTCGCGGCCATGTCGCTCGCGATGCCGCGCGCCATGCGCCCGACCTCGGCGCGCGCCGTGGCTGCCTCGCCCTGAAGCACCGCAAGCTGTTCGGCGATGTGGCGCTCGGCGAGGGCGCGGGCCGAAGCCACCTGCCGCCCGTACTCCGCCTGCGCCTCGGAGCGCTTCTGCGCCCGGAAGTCTGCCACCTCGGCGTGGGCCCGGCCCAGCGCCACGTCCCACTGCTGGAGCTTCCGGCCCGCCTGCTCCTTCAGCGCTTCTGCGGCCTGCCGCTCGCCCACGGTCGCGGCACGGCGGGCCTGCAAGTAGGCCAACATCGGCTTGAACAGGATGAAGTGCAGCCCAGCCACGGCCGTGAAGAACGGCAGCGCCTGAAGAACGACCAGCATCGTGTCTGGAGTGATTTCCATTCGTGACCCGGTAGGGAGGGGCGCGCGACTATCCCTGAACGGCGGCTCGGGCAAGGCCTCCGAACCCCCGAGACGTGAAAGGCTGGGGAGGGCGGGCCCAGAGTTGTGGACCCATCCTCCTTCCAGTGCGACACCCCTCCTACCCATCCCCCCTCGGTTGCGACAGTTTGTGCACTCGGCTCCGATCGCCGCCGCCGGCACTTCGAACTATGGTGCCTTCGTCCGTTCTGAGGCCCCGCCGGCGGCAGGCCAACAACGCCCACTGTCGCATGCCAAGGGGGATGGGTACCCGCGGTGGCGCGTTCGGAGGGGGATGGGTCGGTGCCGCCAGGGGGTGTGGCCGGGCCGAGGCCTTGCCCCCCGTTTCGGAATAGACCCGGAGCATGAAACGCCGTCTGCTCGACTGGTTGGTGTGCCCCGCGTGCGTGGGAGCGCGCCTCCACCTAGAGGTGGAGTACAGCAGCGTCCGGACGACCTACACCGGCCACTGGGAACCCGGCGAGGAGGTGCCCGGAGGAGACATCGGGCAGATCGAGGAGATCGAGACCGGCAGCCTCACGTGCCAATCCTGCAGCGCCCGGTACCCGATCACCGACGGCATCCCCCGGCTGATGGCGCCGGGCAGCGAAGCCGGGCCCGCCACGGGCCACCGGTGGACGGAGTTCGGGCGCGCCGTGCCTGAGTTCGAGCGCAACTTTCTCGATATCGCCGCCCCGCTCCTTCCCGGGGACTTCACCGGGAAGCTGGTGCTCGACGCCGGCTGCGGCTTCGGTCGGCACGCGTTGTTCGCCGCACGGTACGGCGCGGAAGTCGTGGCCATGGACAACTCGTCGGAGGCAGTGGCCTCCTGCAAGCAGAACTTGGGAGAAACGGGGCGCACGCACATCATCCAAGCCGACGTCGCGAACCCACCCCTGCGGCGCGGCATCTTCGACCTGGTGTTCAGCTATGGCGTGCTCCATCATGTGAGCCACGCGCACGACGTGTTCAAGACGCTCGGCGAGCTGGTAACGCCGGGGGGGCGCCTGTCCCTCTGGGTGTACGGCCCCCGCCAGGGAATCACGCGCGTGGCCACCGGAGCCCTGCGCGGCGCCGCTGCAGCAATGACGCCCGAACAACTGCACCAGTTCTCTCGCCTAATCGCCAGCGGGCTACGGATCTTCTCGCACACGCCCTACCGAGTGCTCGGCCCCATCCCGCCCTTCGGCAGCATCCTCTCCCACCTGCCCGTCCACGACCACCACCGCTGGCCCTTCGACGTGGTGGTCGCCGATGTATACGACCGGCTTCGCGTGCCCGTGACTGGGTATTTTCGGGGGGAGGAGTTGGAACGGTGGTTTGCGGAGTCGGGGTACGCGGACATTCGGGTGACGAGGCGCGTGGCGAATACGGAGAGCTTCCGGGGGATCGGGACGCGGCGGTAGGGGCGGCGAGGCGGAGCACGCCGCAGGACGCGGCGCCGTTGGCACGGGGTTCCGCACGGGGCGGAGGTCGGCGAGCGGGGGGGGACGAGACGGGAGGTCAGCGTTGGGGCCTGCCGGCACAGTTCGCCCCGCCGTTCGGCCCGCGGCGGGCCTCAGGCGGGGCGAACCGTACCGTCACCCAGCCCGTTGGCACTCCGAGCCGGCCACGGCCGAGAGCGCCGTGCACCGCCCGGAGCCCGCTGAGGCTGGCTGCAGGCTGGGGAGCGGTGAGCCGGGGGGCGCCCTGCCGCGGAGGCGGAGGCGGAGCGGAGCCGTCGAGGCGGAGCGGAGCGGCCGAGGCGGAGGCGGAGGCCAAAAACACCGACCGCCGGGCCCGGCGTCGCTGTGCTTTCGCACAGGCGGCGCCGAACTCGGCGGGGGTGCCCTTGCTCCTCCTTGCGGAGGGTTGGGGGGAGCGCCCGGGGTCGGGCTGGGGGTGAATCCCCTCCAGAGCAACGCGCGGTTGCCCGCGCGGTGAGAAACAGTTGTGGACCTCGCCGCTTACGCGGTTCGGGCCGGTGTCGCCTTGCTCCTTCCGGGTGCAAGGCCGACGGGTATGGGGTT
>CANKOI010000124.1 GCA_947484175.1 Deltaproteobacteria bacterium | reverse complement strand
TGCTCAGGTCTTCGCGAAACTCCCAGGCGGCCTTGACCGCCGTGGGGTCGGCGTTGAGCACGAAGTCGGCGCTGACGTCCTTCTCGAGGAAGTCGGCCGGCAAAATCCCCTCAACCTTGTTTCCGTTGGCGTGGTAGGCGAGGTAAACGACCGCTCCGCTCGGGGCTTCGGCCGGGGCCTCGGCACCACCGATGGTGTTGGTGAGCTGCGCGACGGTGCCCGCGCGATGATCCCAACGGTACACCTGCATGATGCCGCTGCGGTCGGACGCGAAGAGAAGGTCGCCGTCGCGGGTGAACTCGGGGTCGTTGTCTTCCCACCGATCGAACGTGAGGGCTCGGACATCCGTGCCATCGGCGTTCATCAGGTAGATGTCCTGCTGGAACTGGCGGAACATCGCCAGAGCGAGGGTTTTTCCGTCGGGCGACCAGTCCACCCGCTGCATCCACGTGCCGTCGTGGAAGTTCGTCAGTACCTTCTTCTCGCTGCCATCGAGGTTGATGGTGACGAGGTTGTGGTTGCCGTCGGTGTACTCGAAGTAGGCGACCTTCTTGCCATCGGGGGAAACCGAGGGATCGACGCCGCGAGCGGTGTTGGGAATCTTGTACCCGCCCTTCGGGAAGGGCGGATGCTTCACGCCGAGCTCGTTGACGAGCTTCACGCCCTTGTACGTGAGGTTGCCCTCGCGGTGCTCAGGGAGCTCCAGCGGCAGCACCCACAGGTTTTTCCAGTCGTACCCGTCGATCTCGGGGCGCGCCTGAAAGAGGGTGTCCTTGGCGTCTTGTTCAAAATGCTCGCTGGCCACCAGAACGACGGCTGCCTGCCCGGGGACGAAATCCCAATCGTGGCCGAAAGAGCCGGGAGCGTAGAAGGCCGCGGATTGACGGGCGACGCGGTCGCTCACGCCCGCATCGCCGTGAACCACACCGCTGAGCGCGGCGATCGACGCTTCCCCCAGAGGGTTGATCTCGAACTGGCCGCCATTGTTCACGCCGAACCACTTTCCGTCGTCGCTGAACTTCGGATTCATCTGCCAGCGCCCAGTGGCTTCTTTCGCCACTTCGCGGGCCCGGCGCGCAAGAAGCTCGCCGGTCACCCCTGTCTTGCGCGCCCAGCGCGGGTCGTAGAACGCATCGCGACCGGCTGGATCGGTGTACTCCCAGTCGTACTGGGCGAGCGCGAATTCCCGGTGGGCCGTTTCGCCTTCGGCCCGCAAAGCGTCGTACCGGGCAGTGTAGGACTCCGTGACGAACGCCCTCCAGTCCTCATAGAGCTGGGGGCCAGAGACGCCGGTGACCGTGAGCAGATGGTCGTTCCAGTCGAACGTGAAGCCCTTCTGGTTCTCCAACGCGAGCTGGTTGTAGGTTTCGTTCCCGAAACGCTGCCGCAGGTACAGCCCGAAGCTGTAGCCCTGCTGGTAGCCCCGCTCGCCGTCCCACCAGCCGTGCTGCTGCTGCACGGTCTTCCACTCGTCCCAGCTCAGGAGGCGCTCCTCCAACACGCTCATGCGAATGGTGCGATCGCGCGCGGGGGTCCACCAGTTGTAGCCGGACTGGTCGGACCAGTACTCCGCCCCGCCCTCTGTCCAGTACCAAGGCTCGTTGTTGCCGATCATCATCGAGGCGCCGGTCATGGAATTGCCGACGCCCTCGTTGTACAACCCGCCGACGAGCACGCCGAACGCGCCCTCCGCAAGGGCGCTGTTGGCCTTCAGCGAAACGACGTGGGCGAACTCGTGTACGAGCACGTCGGGCAGCCAGTCCATCCGCGAGCGCCACCGGTAGAAGTCCGCTCCCGGATTGGCGCTGATCTCAATCCAGTCCCACGACGGCACGGTGAAGCCCTCGAGGTCGTCGCCCTGATTCAGGATGACGATGTGGACACGCTCCTTGAGGTAGTAGTTGAACTCCTTGCACATCCGGGGAAACATCTCCTCGGCGATCTTGGCAGACCGCTGAGCGGTCCACTTGGCGGTGAGGTAGTGCTCGTTCCCTTCAACGGTGCGACTCTGCGGGTAGTGGACCACGAAGTGTTCGGTCTCGATGGAGTACCAGTCGAGGTCGGGATGATTCTGCGCGAAGACGTTCTTGGCGAAGGCCGGCGCGGGCACGAGCAGGGCGGCGGAGAGGAGGAGATAGCGCCACATTTCAGTATCGCAGCTCCACGCTGGTGCTCAGGGTGAGGCCCCGGGTTGGTGAGATGCTCTCCAAGGGGAAGAACAGCAGGTCCTCCCCGCGCAGCGGGACGCTGGCCGTGGCGAGGATGTCGAGCCCACGGTTGATGTTCATGACGAGCCCCCAGCCCGCGTCGACCGCCCAACCATCGGAGCCCGCGATCGGGTCGAGATTGGCATCGACGAAGAACCCTGGCGCCGTTGTGCCCACGGCGGCTTCGAACCAGCGGCGGTACACGAGGTCGCCGCGGAGGGCGACGGGGCCGAGCTGCACCATCGGCGACAGCTCGGCGCGCACCTCGCTCCCCGGCTTGAATCGGCCGGAGAACTGGTACTGGTCGACCTCGACGACGAACTGCGACACGCCCGAGAACCGGTTGACCCAGCCCACCGCGCCCTCCAGCGCGACCGGACCAAACTGCCGCTTCCCGCGGAGGAACATCGCCAGATCGGCCTGACCGGTGCTCATCGGGATGGTGCTGAACGTGTTCGGCCCACCCACGTAGGTGCCCGCCGTTTCTTGGCCCGTGGGCATCTTGTACTGGAGGTCGAGCACGATCGACGAGGTGGGGATGTTGCGGTTGAACATCTCCCACTTCCAGCCGAACTTCGGCTCGCCGATGCCGAAGCCCTCCGTGTCGGTGCCCAGCGCATCGTTCTTCAGCCGGGCGTAGTGGAACGGGATGTCCCAGTAGAACTCCGTACTCCGCGTAAACCCGTAGCGGACGCCGAGGCGCTCTGTGGTGTAGAGCCACTGGGCGCTCTTCCACTGCACGGCCTCACCAGACGACGACCAGGCTCCATCGGCTAGCTTCTGTTCGTAGCCCAGAGAGCCTTCGAGCCACCCCTTTCCGATCACCAAGGGCCGCTCGACCTCGACGGCAGCCAGCGGCGCCCTCATGGTCTTGGCCTGAAAACCGGCCGCGGTGGCCTCGGGCGAGGCGGCGAGCAGGGAGAGGAGCCACATCGACGACCTTGCCTCTGGGAAACGCCGTCATAGCACACGGGGAACGGTGGTGCCTCACCGCAATCCTGCGCTCTGTCACCGCCGCCAAGTGAAGGGCTCCTCACGGTTGCGGCCACCCCACCGATGGAGTAGGCCCGCGGGCCACCCGGAAGGCCGCTGTCGTGCTCGCCACATCCCTGATCGTCGCCCTTGGAGCGTGTGTTCCGGTGGCCCGCGACGGCGATGCCGCCGATGTGACGGGCCAGCCCGTGGCCCTGACGTTCCTGCACACCTCCGACGTGCACTCTCGGCTGTACGAGTACCAATTCACGCCTTCCTTCACCGACAACGAGCTCGGGCTGCAAGACGAACTCGGTCCGTACGGGGGCCTCGCCGAGATGGCGTACATCCTCAAGCGAGAGCGGGCGCGGGCGGGCCGCGTGCTCCACCTCGATTCGGGCGACTCCTTTCAGGGCGCGGTGGTGTTCAACGAATTCCTCGGCGAGGTGGAGTTCCGGGCGATGAGCGAAGCCGGGCTCGATGCCGCGGTGGTGGCCAACCACGAGTTCGACTACGGCGCCGCCAACCTCGCCACCCAGGCGGCGGTGTGGGCGAAGTTCGACCTCCTCGCGGCCAACTACGACTTCGCGGACAGCGACCTTCCATACGCCACCGAGCTGGAGGACCTCGTCGTTCCCAGCAAGATGTTCGAGCTCGACGGGCTCCGGGTGGGCGTGATCGGGCTTGGGAACATCAGCTCGCTCAACTCGATCTACGACCAGAGCAACAGCCTCGGCATCCGGGTGATCGAACCGGGCGCCGCCATCCGCGACGAAGCGGCCAGCCTCCGCGCCCAAGGCGCCCAGCTCATCGTGGCGCTCTCGCACATGGGGCTCGACGAGGACATCGAACACGCTCGCCTCTACGACGACATCGACGTGTTTCTGGGCGGGCACAACCACATCGCCCTCGACCCTCCGCTGGTCGTGGTGAACGAAGCGACCGGGAAGCGCATCCCCGTGGTGCACAGCGGCGCGTTCGCCAAGTTCGTGGGCCGGCTCGACCTCGTCGTACTGGACGGCGAGGTGCTCAGCACGGACTACACCCTGTTTCCCGTGGACGGCACGATTCCGCAAGACCCGGCCACCGCCGAGATTCTCCTCGAGTACGCCGAGCAGCTCGCCTACGACGTGAACCTCGATCAGGTGATCGGCTACGCGGAGAGCGAGCTCACCCGCTACGGCACCAGCGGCGGCGACTCCATGCTCGGCAACCTGAGCGCGGAGGCCATGCGCCTGATGCCCGGGGTGGAAACCGAGATCGCCCTCACGAATACGCTCGGCATCCGCGCCGACATTCCCGCGGGCGACATCACGTTGGACACGCTCTTCAACGCGATGCCCTTCGACAACACCGTCACCACCATGTTCCTCTCGGGCCGCGAGGTGCAGGAGTTGCTCGACTACTCCACCGAGCGCAGCACTGAACGCGGCTGCCAGAGCCAGATCCAGGTGGCCGGCATTCGGTTCACGATGAACTGCGCGGAAGGGGTGGCGGAGGACATCGTGATCAACGGGGTGCCGCTCGAACTCGGCGGCACCTATGAGCTGGCCACCAACAACTACATCGCGCATGGCGGCTCAGGCTTTGACGTGCTGGAGCGAAACACCACGCAGGTCGACACCGGCATTTCGATCCGCGACATCGTAAAGCAGGCGATCAGCGCGGCCGGAAGCCTGCCTCAGGCCGGGATTGCGCAAGAAGACGGCCGCATCCTGGCGGTGTACTGATGCTGCTGTTCCTGCTTGCCTGTGCAGCCCCTGCCGAACGAACGCGGGTGGACCCCTCGTTCATCCACGTCGACCTCGTAGACCCGACCACCGCCGCCAGCGCAGAGGCGCCGATCCCCTTCTCCGCAGGCGGACACACCTTCGCCGTGACGGTGACCACCTACGACGTAGACGGCAAGCCCTTTCCCTTCGACGGCCAGTTGAGCCTCGACGTTCGCCCCGGCCGACTCACCGACCCCGTCCGCGTCACGGCAGTCGAAGGCGCCTGGACAGGGACCGTCACCGTGGAGGCCGCTTTCGGCCCTGCCCGCGTGTGGGCCAAGGACGAGGACGTCACCGATGACCGGGCCCCGAGCTGGTCGGCGGGCGTGAGCCCCGCGCTGCACTTCCAGTTCCCCACGATCCCCGAGATGCAGGCCACCGACAACCACGAGACGAACCAGCTCGAGGGCGAGTTCGCCGAGCTGCGGCTCGTGGACCAGCGCGTGGTAGTCACCGAGACCGACGCCGCCGGCTTCTGGGTGAGCGACCTCGGCGCCGCCCCTGGCAACTACGCCGGCCTCTACGTCTACACCTTCTCCAAACCCCCCGAAGAGATCGTCGTCGGCGCCCAGCTCACCTCGCTCAACGGCCAGAACAGCGAGTACCTCGCCGCTACGCAGCTGAACTTCCCCACGCTCACGGTGCTGCCAGACGTGGTGCTCACGCCCCCCGCCGCCGTTCTCCTCGATGAGACCACCGCCTGCGACGACAACGCCATGGAGATGCTGGAAGGCAGCCTCGTGCGCGCCGAGCTGCCCGGCATCCCCGCCAGCTTCACGGCCGACAGCACCGCGTTCGTCGACTACCTGGAGTACGGCCAGTGGCCCCTGAACGTAGGCGCCTGCGAGCTCTACGTGGAGTCCGGTGCCACCGTCCCCGACTACTACCCCCCCGATCACGCAGGGGAAACCCTGAGTCACGTAGAGGGGATGCTCAAGGAGGTCTACGGCAAGTGGATCTTCCTCATTCTCGACCCCGACGACATCGGCGCCGCCGTAGCAGCGCGTAAGGCCACCCCATGATCCTCGCCCTTTTGCTCACCACCTCGGCCTTGGCGGGCGACTTTCTCGACACGTGGGTGACGACCGCCTTGGAGGACACGAATGTCCTCGCCGGCCCAGAGGCGTACTCCCCGGCGGCGAACTTCGTTCAGCGAGGAAACTCCACGTTCTTCGAGAACTACGAGTCGCAGTTTACCGACGACATCAGCCAAACCCACTTGGTGCTCTACAAGCGCGACGACGGCTTCATCAAGGGCCTTACGACCGAAGCCGCCTTCGTGATCCGGATGCAGCCCTACCTCGACGTGGCCAGCAGTCGGCCGGGTGTCGCGGTGGCCGACGACGGCAGCTACGTGCGGATCGTCAAGAACCTCGGCGAAGGACGGGACTTCTCCGTGACCGGCTACGCAGTAGACGCGAACCGCTTCCGCCTCGGCTACAGCTACGACATCACGTGGGGCGGGCGCGACATCTACGCCTTCGACCCCTACGCGGCCCCCGGCCTCCGGGCGCAGTACCAGTCGGGCGGCCACTACGTCTTTGCCGGCGCGAAAACCGCGGTGGGCGACTACACCGACGCGGAGGGCAACAAGACGAACGAAGCCTACTGGGGCGGCCTCGTGGGCGGCGGCATCGAATTGGGGCGGTTCGTGCGCTGGGAGGCGGGAGCGGGCAACTTTCAGCAGGGGCAGCTCACCAACGTGGGCGACGTAGACTCGCCGCTCTACAACGCTCCGATCAGCGCCATGGGCTTCTCCACACAGGTGAGCGCACGCAGCACCGAGAAGCTGGCGTGGATGAGCTCCAGCGAGCTGAAGCTCTACCGCAACTCGCCTGAGTTCATGCGCGACACCTACATCAGCCACCGCGAGCTCGACGGCTTCGGGATTCTGGTTCAGGGCGAGGCCACCGCGCTGTTCCACGACCTCATCGACCCCGAGTCGATCGAACAGACCACCGTGGAACAGGCACTCGCCGGCGACGTGCAGGCCACCGCCGTGACCGGCACCACGGAGCTCAACCTCGACTTCGTGTACAAGGACCTTCCGTTCATCGTCTTCAACATCCCGGGCATCACGTCGGGCTACGCGCTCGACCCCGACCTGAACGCCACGCCCCAACTCTACGTGCGCGGCCGCATCGCCCACTGGTTCCCGAAGGCCCACCTCACCCCGAGCCTCGGCGCGGGCTGGGAGCTGCCTGCCACCTACACGACCGGCGAGAGCAGCTTTGTGCAGTACGACGAACGAAACAAGGCCCACGTGCCCGACGGACAGGAGCCCACGGCCATCCTCTCCACGGTGGCGGGCCTCCAGTGGGACGTCTCCCCTTCCACCGTCGTGGTGGGCGAGGTGCTCTACACGCTCGACAACAACCTCTCCGACTTCCAAACCGGAGAGGACGGCGAGAACGCCTTCGTTCCCGAAGCGGAGAACGTGCGCAACGCCGTGGGCATCAACCTGATGATGCGAGCGAGGTTCTGAGGGGGCGATGTGCGTTCGCCCCGCAGCGTGGGGTCGAAAGGCACCGCCGCACATCGCGGCCCCCGATGCGGGAACTATGGTAGAACGCGAGCATGCGCCACCTGCTCCTCGCCAGTCTGCCCCTGTTCGCCCTCGCCTGCCGCATTGAAGGCACCCGCCTCGAGAAGGGGGACACCGCCGAAGGCCTCGCCGACGACGACGACGACGGCTTCACCACCGAGGAGGGCGACTGCGACGACGAAAACGCCGCCATCGGTCCGGCCGCCACCGAGGTCTGCGACAACGTGGACAACAACTGCGACGGGGCGGTGGATGAGGGCCTCGGCGGGCTGTGGTTCCCCGATGCCGACGGCGACGGTTTTGGGGATCCGGCGCTCGGCCTCACCGCGTGTGAACCGCCAAGCACCAGCTATATCCTCGATGGTACGGATTGTGATGACGCCCGCGCCGACGTGTACCCCGCCGCGCCCGAGCTCTGCGACACCGTCGATAACGATTGTGACACGGAGATCGACGAAGACGGGACCACCGCATGGTACGCCGACGTCGACCAGGATGGGTACGGGGATCCGGGCGCCGAGTGGATCACCTGCCAAGAGACCGACGCCGGGTGGGTGGCCGACAACACCGACTGCGACGACAGCACCGAGGCCGTGTTTCCCGGCCACCCGGAGCTGTGCGACCTCCTAGACAACAACTGTGATGGCGCCGTAGACGAGGGGGTGACCACCACCTACTTCGTGGACGTGGACGCGGACGCGTACGGCGTGGACGGGCTCACTCTCGAGGCCTGCTCCCACCCCACGGGCTACGCCGACGTCGGCGGCGATTGTGACGACGCCGAGGCGAACGTGAACCCGGCCGCCGTGGAGGTGTGCAACGGAATGGACGACGACTGTGACGGCTACCTCGACGGCGACGACCCGGACGTGGACGCTTCCACGGGGGCACTCTGGTACGCGGATGCCGACGGAGACAGCTACGGGGACAGCGGCACCGCGGTCTGGTCCTGCGACGCACCGAAAGGCTACCTCGCCGACGACACCGACTGTGACGACACCGACGCGGCCGTGAACCCAGCCGCCACCGAGGTGTGCAACGAGATCGACGATGACTGCGACGGCGCGGTGGACGACGCCGACGCTTCCGTGGACCTCGGTACCGCCGCGCTCTGGTACGCGGATGCCGACGGGGACAGCTATGGAGAAGCGGCCTCGGTCACCGCCGCCTGCGATGCCCCCGCCGGCTACGCGGCCGACGACACCGACTGCGACGACACCGACCCGGCCGTAAACCCAGCCGCCACCGAAGTGTGCAACGAGATCGACGACGACTGCGACGGTGCGGTCGACGACGCCGACGCTTCCGTGGACCTCGGTACCGCCACCGAGTGGTACGCCGACGCCGACGGGGATGGCTACGGCGACGCGGCCTCAGGATCCACCGCCTGCGATGCGCCCGCCGGCCACCTCGGCGACGACACCGACTGCGACGACACCGACTCGGCGGTGAACCCTGGCGCCACCGAGGTGTGCAACGAGATCGACGACGACTGCGATGGCGCCGTCGACGACGCCGACGCGTCCGTAGACCTCGCTACGGGCACCGACTGGTACGTCGACGGAGATGGAGACGGCTACGGCGACCCGGCCTCCGTCGAGTCCGCCTGCGATGCGCCCGCTGGCACCGTCGCGGCCGGCACCGACTGCGACGACACCGACCCGGCGGTGAGCCCCGCGGCTTCCGAGCTGTGCAACGAGGTCGACGACGACTGCGATGGTGCCATCGACAGCGGCACCGGCATCTGGAGCGACGATTTCGACGACAATGACATCTCCGACTGGACGATCCTGGACGGGTCCTGGTCGGTGTCTTCCGGCATCGTTTCGGGCAGTGCTGTCGCCCACATCGTGCCCAATCTCGTTCACGCCACCGGGATGACCGCCTCGACCGATGCGTACACCGTGTACATGACCGGGGCGGGCGTGCACGCCTTTGGCCTCGTGGTCGCCTATGCTTCGGCGGCGAACCACTGCGGGTTCCACTTCTGGAACGGCGCCACGCTCTACCGAACCAACAGCGCCACGTCGGAAGCCATTGTCGGCTCCCTCTCCTACAAGAGCGGCACCTACTACGACATCGTGGCGGAGGTGACCCCCGGCAACGTGGACCTCCGCTTCGGCGGCACGCTGGTGTACTCGGGCGACGCCGGCTGCGACGCGTTCACCCGCACCGGCGAGATCGGCTTGCAGGTGCACGTGGGGCCCACCGCCTACTTCG